>RGUL01000019.1 GCA_010027845.1 Gammaproteobacteria bacterium | reverse complement strand
GGCGAGCTCGGCGGCCGAATACCCGGTCAATTTGTTGATGTCCGGCCCTGCGGGCGGCGTCACGGGTGCATTGTGGGTCGCGGTACAAGCCGGCTTCCCGAATCTTTTGACGGTCGACGTCGGCGGCACCTCGACGGACGTGGCGCTGATTCAAGACGGTGAAGCGCGTCTGCGTCGCGAAACGACGGTTGGCGACGTCACCGTGCGTGCCTCGTCGGTCGACATCCGCACGGTCGGTGCGGGTGGCGGCTCGATCGCACACGTCCCGGAACTCACCAAGGCGCTGCGCGTGGGTCCGCAATCGGCCGGCGCCGATCCGGGTCCGGCCGCCTACAACCGTGGCGGCACCGAGCCGACCGTGGCCGATGCCAACATCGTTCTCGGCTATCTGCCCGAGATGCAGAAGCTCGGCGGCGACATGGTGCTCAACCGCGACCTCGCGCAGACCGCCGTCAAAAAGGTCGGCGATGCATTGGGTCTGTCGACCAAGCAGGCCGCGCAAGGCATCTACAACATCGTCAACGAAAACATGGTCGGTGCACTGCGTCTCGTATCGGTCGAGCAGGGCTACGACCCGCGCGACTACGCGCTGATCGCGTTCGGCGGCGCCGGCCCGATCCACGCTAACGCCTTGTCGCGTTTGCTCGGCTCGTGGCCGTCGATCATCCCGCCGGGCCCGGGCGTGCTGTGTGCGCTCGGCGACGCGACCACGGCGGTGCGCGACGAGCGCGCCCGCACCTTCGTCCGACAGTTCTCGCTGACTTCCGCCAAAGAAATCGAGAAGATCCTGAAAGATTTGGCATCTGAAGCGTCGAAGGGTGTCGAAAAAGAAGGCGTGCCCAAGAAAGACATCCGCACCTCCTACCAAGTCGACGTCCGCTATCGCGGCCAGGGCTTGCGTTTGACGGTGAACGTCGATCTGAAGGCGCTGCAGAAGCGCGGCCTCGCGGCGATCTCCGATCAATTCGACGCCGAGCACCAGCGCTTGTTCACGTTCGCGTTGCCGCTCGAACACGAAGTGGTGACCTTGCGTGCTGCCGTGCAAGGACAAGGCATCAAGATCAAGCGCCAGACGCTGTCGGCTGGTGGTGCCGATCCGAAGGCCGCCGCCGTCGGCAAACAAAAGTCGTTCATGGAAGGCAAGGACGTCACGGCGATCGTCTACGACCGCGCCAAACTCAAGGCCGGCAACAAGGTGAAGGGCCCGGCGATCGTGATGGAGATGGACTCCACCACCGTGATCTTGCCGAAGCACACCGGGCACGTGGACAAGTCCGGCTGCATTTTGATCTATCCCGATAATTTCAAGGCGCCCAAGAAGGCCGCCGGAAAGAGGAAGTAATCCATGGCCGCTACCATCATTCAGCGCAACAAGAAGGCCTTCAAAAAGACGAAGGTCGACACGGTCACCATCGACATCATCGAGAGCGCGCTGCGCAATGCGCGCTATGAAATGGACACGGTGCTGTTCCGCACGGCGATGTCGCCGGGCATCCGCGAACAGCACGACGAGTTTCCGATGATCGCGAACACCGACGGCAAAATGGTCGTCGGTCAATTCGGCTCGTTCATCTGGGGCTTCATGGACGGATACAACGGCACGGTGGAAGAGGGCGACATTTTCCTCACCTCCGATCCGTATTCAGTCGGCGGCGCCATCAGCCACGCCAACGACTGGTTGATGTTGATGCCCATCTATCGCGGTGGTCGCATCATCGCTTGGTCGGCGATGTTCGGTCACATGACCGACGTCGGCGGCAAAGTCCCCGGCTCGCTGCCCACCGACGGCACTACGATCTACGAAGACGGCATCGTCGTGCCGCCCGTCAAGATCTTCAAAAACGGCGTGCTCAACGAAGACGTGCTGCGCGTCGTGTTGCACAACTGCCGTTTGCCGCAGTGGAACCTCTCCGACTTCAACGCGATCGTCGCCGCACTGCGCACGGCGGCCGCGCGTTGCATCGAGATCGCCGAGCGATTCGGCGACGACGTGTTCTACTCGGCGATGGACGCCATGCTCGAGCGCAACAAGCGCGCGATGCGTGCGCTCATCCGACAGAACGTGCCGGAAGCCAAACAATACTTCGAAGACTACATTTGCGACGACGGCCTCAACATGGGTCCGTACCGCATCAAATGTTCGATGTGGCGCGATGGCGATAAGTGCATCTTCGACTTCACGGGCACCGACCCGCAGTCGATCTCCTCGATCAACTTTTTGTTGAACGAAGAGATGTTCAAGATGTTCGCCGGCATTTACATGATCATGGTCTTCGACCCGCAGATCCTGTTCAACGACGGGTTCTACGATCTAATGGAAGTGCGCATCCCCGCCGGCACGCTGCTCAAACCTTTGAAGCCCGCCGCGCTGTCGTGCCGCACGCACGCCCTCGGGCGCATCTTCGACATCCTTGCCGGCTTGCTCGGTCAGGGTAATCCCGATTTCATGTGCGGCGCCGGCTTCTCGGACAGCCCGCACTTCATGTACTCGGGATACGACAAAAACGGCGAGTGGTATCAGCTCTATCAAATCACCTTCGGCGGTATCCCGGGCAAGCCGTTCGGCGACGGTCCGGACGGTCACTCACTGTGGCCGTCATTCACCAACGTGCCGAACGAATTCCTCGAGAGCTACTTCCCACTGCGCATCGACATCTACGAAACCATCGTCGACACCGGCGGTGCCGGCAAAAATCGCGGTGGCAACGGCTTGCGCATCGGCTATCGTTTCTTGGAGCCGGGCGAGATTTCGATCCACGACGATCGTTGGCTCACCTACCCGTGGGGCGCGAACGGTGGCGAACCGGGCGTCCGCAGTCGCAAACTTTTGCAGCGTGCGAACGGCACCGAAGAATTGCTGCCCTCGAAAATCGACCACGTCAAAGTCGAGGCGGGTGACCTGTTGATCGCCGACACCTGGGGTGGCGGTGGTTGGGGCGATCCGCTCGAGCGTGAGGCCGAAAAGGTTGCGTTCGACGTGGAAGCCGGTCTGGTCAGCGTCGCCGGTGCGCGTCGCTACGGCGTCGTGATCGCCGCCGACGGCAGCGTCGATACTGCTGCGACGACTGCGTTGCGTGCCGAGATGGGCAAAAAGCGCGGCAAGAAAAAGATCTTCGATCGCGGTTTCGAGAGCATCGACGAACTCAAGGCGCGTTGCAAAGCGGAAACCGGTTTCGAACCGCCGCGCGCGCCGGTGTTCACGAAGTGGGCCAAGGTTGCCGCCGAGGCACTTGCTGCCAAGGCCGCGCAAGCTGGCAAGGCGAAGAAGCCCGCCAAGGGCTCCAAAGCCGCTTGAGGTCATGCCGGCCGCAAGGCTTGCCGACGACGACCGACGATCCCCGCACCGCAAGGTGCGGGGATTTTTCTTTCACGGCATGATGTCGGGCGGGGGATGACATGGTCGACACTTACCGTAAGGTCGGATACCAATCGAGCGACATCGGCTTCGGCGCGAGAGCGGCCGTCTTGTGTGTCGATTGGCAACTCGCGTTCACCGACCCGCGCTACGCCTTGGGCGGTCTGCCGCGCTTGCACGCGGCACGCGACAACACGGCAAAACTTTTGACGGTCGCCCGCCGTGCCGGCGTACCGATCGCCTCCTGTTACACAGCCTATTGCAGCAGCAAAGATATGCCGCTGTGGAAAGTACAGGCGGTGCGCGACGAATTCTTTTACGGTCACGACTGCACGGCCATGGATCCTCTGATCTACGACGCGGCCGATTTCACCTACTGTAAGAATGCGCCCTCGATGTTCTTCCAAACGCCACTGATCACGTTTTTGGTTCGCGAGCGCGTCGATACGGTGATCATCACCGGATGCACCACGAGTGGCTGTGTGCGCGCGACGATCGTCGACGCGTTTTCTTACGGCTTTCGCGTGCAAGTGGTGGAAGACTGCTGCGGTGACGCCGAACAGGGTCCGCACGACGACACGCTGCGGGACGTCGGTCGTCGCTATGCCGACATCACCACGCGCGAAATGGTCGAGCGCTGGATCGACTCGCATCCTCACGGAGCAAACCAATGATCACCCGACGAGAATTCATGCACGCGTCGATCGCTACGACGGGCGGCTTACTGCTGGCGATCGGTGTTGAAGAAACGGCAATCGCCGATGGCGCGATTGCCGATCGTGCGGGCGCGCGCGGCGTGTTCGGCGCTTACGTCGAAATTGCACCAGACGGCACGGTGTTCGTCACCTGCCCACAATCGGAGATGGGGCAGGGCATCCACGACGGTTTGCCAAAAATTTTGGCCGACGAACTCGGCGCCGACTGGTCGCGTATCGCAGTGCGTTTGCCCACCGGCGACGACGCGTTCGTCAATCCGACCACCAAGCGTCATCGCACCGCTAATAGCGAATCGACCATCATCTACTTCGACGTGATGCGTAAGGCGGGGGCTAGCGCCCGCGAAATGTTGGTCGCCGCAGCGGCGGCTGCCTGGACGGTGCCGGCTGCCGAAATCGGCGTCGCCAACGGTCGACTCGAACATCGTGCCAGCGGTCGCTCGGCAGGCTTCGGCGAATTCGCGGCTGCGGCGGCTCGCTTGCCGGTACCGACCACACCGACGCTCAAACCCGCCGACGAATTCACGCTGATCGGCCGCTCGACCCGGCGCAAGGACACGCCGGCAAAAGTCGACGGCAGCGCGGTGTTCGGCATTGACGTGCATTTCCCCGACATGGAATTTGCAGCGTTGCGGCGCTCTTCGGCGGTGACATCCAAGCTCGCGCGCTTCTCGCGCGAATCGGCGCTCAAGCAAAAAGGCGTGCGCGACGCGTTTGCGATCACCGACGGCGTCGCCGTGATCGCAGATTCGACCTGGCATGCGATGCAGGCCGCCGCGGCGATGGATGCCGAGTTCGACGAAACCGCGGCGAGCAGCGTGGTGTCGGACGCAATTCGCACGCGCATGCTCGCAGCACTCGATGACGAGCGTGCGACCGTATCGCGTCCCGCGTTCGGCGGTGCACCGTACGATCGTGCCGCAACCCAAGCGGCCATCGCGGCAGCGCCGGTCAAGCACGAATGGGTCTACGAAGTGCCGTTCCTCGCGCACGCGGCACTCGAACCTTTGTGTGCGACGGCGATCGTGCGACCCGATTCCTGCGAAGTGTGGGCGCCGGCGCAGCAACCCGATCGATGTCGCGATGCGATGGCGCAGATCACCGGCTTACCGCGTGCGGCTTGCCAGATCAACATCACTTTCTTAGGTGGCGGCTTCGGCCGCAAATGGGAAGTCGACTTCGTGCGGCAGGCCGTCGAAATCGCGAAGCAACGACCCGGACGACCAATCAAACTCACGTGGACGCGCGAACAGGACTTCGCGCACGATCGCTACCGTCCCGCTCACATCGTGCGCACGCGTGCGGGCACCGATCGCGACGGTCGAATTTTGGCGATGCACAGTCGCACCACCGGCATCAGCATGTGGAAATACCAAGGTCGCGCGCTGCCGCCGGGTATGGCCGATCCGTTCGCCTCGGGTTTGCTGATCAACGACCGCTACGATTTTCCGAATAAGGTCGTCGACTACGTCGAAACGCCCGATCCGATCCCAGTCGGTACGTGGCGCTCGGTGACACAGTCGATGAACGGCTTTTTCTCCGAAAGCGCGATCGACGATTTGGCGTATGCGACGCGTCAAGATCCGCTGGCGTTGCGGCTCGCACTCACCGCCAAAGACGAACGCGCCAACGGACTTTTGAAACTAGTGGCCGAGAAGGCCGGCTGGGGCACGAAGCTGCCGCGCGGTCGCGGTCGCGGCATCGCTTACACCTTCGGCTTCGATTCATATTGCGCACAAGTAATCGAAGTCACGGTCAAGAAAAACGTCGTCAAAGTCGATCGGATCGTCGCCGCGTTCGATTGCGGCATGGTGGTCGACCCGCGCAACGTCGAGGCACAAGTCGAAGGCGGAATCGTGTGGGGACTGTCGGCCGCCTTGAACGGTCGGATGAGTTTTGCGAACGGCGCCGCCGTCGAGCGAAATTTTGATACTGGGCCAATCTTGCGCATGCACGAAATGCCGCGCATCGAGGTGCACGTCGTGCGCTCGACCGCGAAACCGGGCGGGGCGGGCGAGGCGAGCGTGCCACCGGTCGCATCCGCACTCGCCGGCGCGATTCAAATGGCGACCGGCAAACGCCCGCGGCGATTACCCATCGTCGATGCCGGCTACACCATCGCATGAAGCACCGCGAATGACGCTCGGACGCATCGGCTTTTGGACTGGCATCGGACTCTTCGTCCTCATGCTCGCCAGTGGTGCGCCGGCAGGTCTCAGCGACAAAGGTTGGATCACGGCCGCGCTGACCGTGTTGATCGCATTTTGGTGGTTCACCGAAGCAGTGCCGGTCACGATGACCGGCTGCCTGCCATTTTTGATGTTGCCCTTGTTCGGCGTCGTCAAAGCTGATGCGGTGGCGGCGAACTACATGTCGCCGGTGTTATTTTTGGTCCTCGGCGGCTCGATGGTTGGGCTCGCTTTCGAAAAATGGAATTTGCATCGACGTACTGCATTGTTCGTCGTGCGACGCTCGAGCCCGGAGCCGGCGATGTTGTTGCTGTCGATCATGGCGGTGACGGCGTTGGTGTCGGCGTTCGTCAATAATTCTGCGACCACCGTGATGATGTTGCCGATCGCGACCGCGACGCTCGCCGCCGTGACCCGCACGCTCGAGACGCCGAACCCCGACCGTAACGAAGCCAATTTCGCCTCGGCGATGGTCGTGTCGGTGGCGTTCGCTTCCAACATCGGTGGCTTCGCGACACCGATCGGCACGCCGGTGAATCCCATCGCGATCGGCCTCATCGAAAAGAATCTCGGTGTGCGCGTGACCTTCGTC
Source organism: Gammaproteobacteria bacterium (assembly GCA_010027845.1). Classification (GTDB taxonomy): domain Bacteria; phylum Pseudomonadota; class Gammaproteobacteria; order Steroidobacterales; family Steroidobacteraceae; genus UBA964. The sequence goes on along the minus strand of RGUL01000019.1, from coordinate 29,018 downwards.
GAGTGGCTCGGCTTCGGCCTGCCGTTCGTCGTGCTCGGCATTCCGCTCTGTTGGTGGATCTTGTCGCGCGTGACCATGCCGTTCTCACTGCCGCGCGCGGATCGCGATGCCGTACAAGCCGCGATTGGCGACTCCGGTCCCATGACGAGCCCGGAACGACGCGTGGTCGCAGTCGTGCTTGCCGCCTCGGCCGCGTGGGTGTTCCAGCCGTTGCTCGAAGCGCGGCTGCCCGGAATCACCGACGCCGGTATCGCGATCGCTGCGGCACTCTTGATGTTCGTGTTGCCCTCGGGTGCCGCCGCCGGGAAGCCGGCTCGGCTGCTCGAGTGGTCGGACGCGCGCCGTGCGCCGTTTTACCTGATCTTGCTGCTCGGCGGTGGCCTCGCGCTCGCCGACGCCGTGGTTAAGACCGGCCTCAGCGCCTGGCTGGGCGCGCAGATGGGCGCCGTGGCCGGCTTGCCGTTGTTGCCGCTGCTGGTCGTGATCTCGCTGTGCTGCGCGCTCGTCACGGAGGTCGCGAGCAACGTCGCCACCGCGACCATCTTCATGCCGATTGCCGTTTCGCTCGCCACCGCTGGCGGCTACGACGCCGTAGGGCCGGCGATGGTAGCGGGGCTCGCTGCAAGCTTGGGTTTCGCGAATCCCGCCGCAACCTCGTCTAATGCGCTGGTATTCGGCACCGGCCGCGTCCGCATGGCCGACATGTTGCGCGCGGGGTTGCTGTTCGACGTGTTGGGCGCAGGGTTGCTCGCCGTGGTGTGTTATTTCGTGCTCAGCGCCGCCTAGCCATACGCTTCCTATAATTTAACATAATATACATTATGCGCATATACGGATGGCGTAAACTGCCGTCGCCGTGCGCTTGCTCGTGTACAACATTCGCTATGCCACCGGCACCGGCCCGGCGTTTCACTTTCCGGTACCCGGCGCCGGTTACCTGCGTACCCGTCGTCGAACGCTAGACGACATCACCGATTTCGTTCGCGCCGAGGATCCGGACCTCGTCGGCTTGATCGAGGTCGACACCGGTTCGATCCGCAGCCAGCGCATCAACCAAGCCGAGTACATCGCCGAGCGCATCGGTCATTACACGACCTACGAATGCAAATACGGTGCGACTTCGATTCATCATCGCGTGCCGATCCTGCGCAACCAAGGCAACGCCATCCTCGCCGCGCCGCGCGTTCATGGGGAACGGTTCCATTACTTCAGCACCGGCATCAAGCGCCTGATCATCGAAATTGAGCTCGAGGACGTCTGCGTGTTCCTCGTGCATCTGTCGCTCAAATATCGCCACCGACAAGAGCAACTGCGACATTTGCACGACTTGATCGCGCATGCCGCGAAGCCCGTGGTCGTCGCCGGCGACTTCAATACGTTCTCGGGCACCAACGAATTGTTCCTGTTCATGCGCGCTACGGGCCTGCGCAACGCCAACGAAGCCGGTCTGCGTTCGTTCCCGGCGGGCCAGCCGCGCTTCGAACTCGATTTCGTGTTGGTCGACCCCCGCATCCGCGTCACGCAATTCAGAATTCCGGACGTGCGTTTGTCGGATCATCGGCCGATCGTCTGCGACTTCGAGGTGCTGCAATGACCGTGCGTACCGCTTGGACCTTGTCCGTCGATCCGGATCGCATCGCGTGGCTCACGCTCGACAAGCCCGATGCCGGCGCCAATGCACTGTCGCGTGACGTGCTCACCGAACTCGATGCACGGCTCGCCGATCTGGAGCGCATCGCGCCGCGCGGCGTGGTCGTGATATCCGGCAAAGATAGCGGCTTCGTCGCCGGCGCCGATGTCAAAGAATTCACGACACTGAAAGATACGGCCGATGCCGAGGCATTGATCGATCACGGACAACGCGTGCTGGCACGACTCGAGCATTTGCCGTGTCCGACGGTCGCCGCGCTGCACGGGTTCGCCTTGGGCGGCGGCCTCGAACTCGCGCTCGCGTGTCGTTATCGCGTCGCGGTCGAGGACGAACGTCTGGCGCTCGGACTGCCCGAAGTGATGCTCGGTATTCATCCGGGGTTCGGCGGCACGGTGCGCGCGGTGCACCTTCTCGGCGCGCTCGATGCACTCGACCTCATGCTCACGGGACGCACCGTGCGCGGTCGCAAGGCGCGCGCGCTAGGTTTGGTCGATCTCGCTTGCGCGAGCCGGGCCGAGTTGCCCGCCCTCGCCCGTCGCTGCATCTTCGAAGCGCGACCGGCGCGCCGGCCGAATTGGTGGCGACGCCTCGTGTCATCGCCACTCGTGCGCCCATGGCTGCGTAATCGCTTGCGGGCGACGGTGGCGCGACGCGTGCGCGAAGCGCACTACCCCGCGCCTTACGCCATCATCGATCTTTGGGTGCGCCACGGCGCCGACCCGCGAACCGGCTACGAGGCGGAGAAACGATCGATCGCCAAACTTGCGGTCACGGCGACCGCGCGCAATTTGGTACGGGTGTTTTTGCTCCAGGATGCGCTCAAGTCGCAGGGCTCGAAGCAACCGCCAACGATTGAACGTGTGCACGTGATCGGTGCGGGTGTCATGGGCGGCGACATCGCCGCGTGGTGTGCGTTACGCGGTTTGCGAGTGACCTTGCAAGATCGCGCCGAGCGCTACGTGCAGCCAGCGCTGGTGCGTGCCGAGGCTTTGTTCGAAAAAAGAATTCGCGACGTCGCGGCGCGCGATGCGGCACGAGCCCGACTCGTGGTCGACATCGAGGGCGCAGGTCTCGCGACCGCCGACGTCGTGATCGAAGCAATCGTCGAAGATGCCGCGGTCAAGCGCACGCTCTATGCAGACATTGAAGCGCGCATGAAACCCGACGCCGTGCTCGCAACCAACACCTCGTCGATCGTGCTCGAAGAACTCGCTGCGGCGCTCGCAACGCCCGGCAAACTCGTCGGCCTGCATTTTTTCAATCCAGTGGCTCAGATGCCGCTGGTGGAAATCGTCTGCGGCGCAGCGAGCGCGCCCGCGAGCATCACCACCGCGATCGCCCTCACGCGCAAGCTCGATAAATTGCCTTTGCCCTGTCGCAGTGCGCCGGGGTTCGTCGTCAATCGCGTGCTCGTGCCGTACATGTTCGAGGCCATGCACATGGCCGCCGAAGGCCATTCGATCGCTTCGATCGATGCCGCAGCCAAAGATTTCGGCATGCCCATGGGGCCGGTGGAGCTCGCCGACACCGTCGGTCTCGACGTGTGCTTGCACGTCGGTCGCATCGTCTCGCAAGCGCTCGGTCGATCGATGCCGGACTTGAGCCAACTCGAAGCACGCGTCGCCGCAGGCGAACTCGGCCGTAAATCAAATCGCGGTTTTTATCTTTGGGAGGCAGGCCGCACGCGCGGCGCCAATCCCGCGCTGCCGACGCAGCCGACCGCAGCGACCGACGCAGGCGATTTGCAAGACCGACTGGTACTCGCACTCGCCAACGAAAGCGTGGCGGTGCTGCGCGCCGGCATCGTCGAAAGTGCCGACCGACTCGACTCGGCGCTGATTTTCGGCGCGGGTTACGCACCGTTTCGGGGTGGCCCGATGCAGGCCGCGCGCGAACGTGGCGTCGACGATTGCGTGGCGCGCTTAAAAACGCTCACGGCGCGCTACGGCGCGCGCTTCAGCCCCGATGTCGGTTGGGAGTCGATGCGCGCGGCACGATAGTCCCGAGCCGCCACAACAGACGCTCGAGTGCTAGGGCCTTGTTGATCGGCGAGTCCAGCCAGCCGCGCAATTCGCGTAACGATTCTTCGCTCTCGAGCAACGCGCGGCCGTCGAGCTTGCGCCGACCGTTCGCCCATTCGTCGATGCGCTCGCGCAGCCACGCACCGATCGCAGCGACCCGCAGCGCCGGTTCGTCGCGCGCCCATGCCTCGGCAGTTTCGACGGGATCGAGCGCGCCTTGCAGCGCTTGGTCGAGAACACGATGCGTGTCGCGTTGTAAGCCCGCGAGCGCCACCGGATCGGTACCGAGCACGGCGAGAGGTCGACCATCGTGCAAGGCGAGCGCTGCCGCCCAATCGGCCGCCGCACCGCCGCGCGCCGCGAGCCAACCGACGAGCGTCGCCGTCGCGGGCGGCGCACAGGGCACACGCATGCAGCGGCTTTGCACGGTCTGCGGCAGTCGGGACGCTTCACCGGTCACCAGCATCAGCGTCGCGGCGCCGGCCGGCTCTTCGAGGGTTTTGAGTAACGCGTTCGCGGCGTTGCGATTGAGCTTCTCGGCTGGCGAAATGATCACCACTTTGCGCCGTCCGGAATGACTCGTGAGCGCTAATTCGCGCGCCGCCTCGCGCACTTGATCGATCTTGATTTCTTTGGATTCCTCGAGCGGCGCGAGCAACAGGAGATCGGGCTGTTCCCCGCTCGCCACGCGCCGACAATCGATACATCGCCCGCAAGGTTCGCCAGCCGCCGTTGCCGTACAAAACAAGGCCGCGGCACACCAACGCGCCAGCAACTCGCCGCCAAGACCCGGATCGATTTGGATCAGCAATGCAGCCGGCAAGCGGTCGCGTTGCAGCGCCGTGCGCAAACGCTGACGTGGCGCATCGAGCCACGGCAAAGTTTTGACGTCGATCGTTTCGAGGTTGCTCATTTAGACCCCGACCCGTCGCCCGCGGTGAGCGTCTCGAGGACGGCGACCGCGGCGGCGGCGACTTGTGCCGCCGACTGCGTCGCGTCGAGCAACCGCACGCGCTGCGGCTCGGCGGCCGCGATTTCCAGATAGCGCGCCCGCACTCGAGCAAAGAATTCCAGCGATTCGCTCTCGAAGCGATCAGCGACCGTCTCGCCCGCTGCCATACGCCGGCGGCGCGCACGCTCCAGTCCGATTGCCACTGGTAAGTCGAGCAACAAGGTCAAATCGGGCTCGGTGTCGCGATGGATCACCCGTGCCATCGACTCGATGAACGTTCGATCGACGCCGCGACCGCCGCCTTGGTAAGCGCGAGTCGCATCGGTGAAGCGGTCGCACACCACCCACGCACCACGCGCGAGTGCCGGCCGCACGAGGTTGTCGAGATGCACGGCTCGTGATGCGAACATCAACAGCGTTTCGGTTTCGGGCGCAACGTGTTCGCTACCGCGCTGCAGCACCGTCTCGCGCAACCGCTCGGCGAGCGGCGTGCCGCCCGGCTCGCGCGTCGTGACGACTTCGAGCCCCCGCGCTCGAATCGCTGCAGCGAGCGCAGCGACCACGGTCGACTTGCCCGCGCCCTCAATACCTTCGAGCGTGATGAATCGCCCGCGTCTCATTTCTTCTCCGCGGGCTTCGGTGTTTTGGCGTGTGCGAGCCAACGCGCGACGGCTTTTTCATGCTCGGCATAGGTGCGCGAGAAATGGTGCGAGCCGTCACCGGCATCGCTGGCGACGAAATAAAGATCGCCCGTCACTTCCGGACGCAGCGCGGCGCGCAAGGCCGCTTCGCCCGGCAGCGCGATCGGTGTCGGCGGCAGGCCGGCTCGCGTGTAGGTGTTGTACGGCCCGTCGGTGCGTAAATCGCGCGTACGGATATCACCGTCGTACGCGGCGCCCAATCCATAGATCACCGTCGGATCGGTTTGCAGCCGCATACCTTTACGCAAGCGACTCACGAATACACCCGCCACGCGTGGTCGTTCGCTCGCGACCGCCGTTTCTTTCTCGACGATGGAAGCGAGGATCAACGCGTCCTCGGGCGCATCGAGCGGCAGATCGGCGGCACGCTCGGCCCACAAACCGTCGAGCAAGGCGTCCATCTTGCGATAGGCCGTGATCAAAATTTCCAGATCGGTCGTGCCGGCTGCGAAGCGATAAGTGTCGGGGAAAAATCGTCCCTCGGGGTGCAGCGGTCGTCCGCTCACGCGCCACATCACGTCGCGATCGTCCAAACCGCGCAACGTTTGTTCGATTTCAGAATGCGCTTCGAGGGCCGCCCGAAAATCTGCAAAGCGCGAACCCTCGATGATCGTGATCGATTCGAGCAGCACGCGACCCGCGTCGATCTGCGCCAAGATGTCGCGCACGCTCTCGGCGGGCCCGATTTCGTAGCGCCCCGCCTTCAACTGCAAACCGGGATTCGCAACGCGCACCCAAAACTCGACCGCGCGCGGCCTCGCGACCAGACCACGGGACGCGAGCGTCGTCAAAACTTGGCGCAGGCCGTCGCCCTTACGCACGTTGATGCGCACCGCTTCGGTGTGGGCGCCCGGCTTCGACACCTCGCGCACGAGCCACTGCCAGCCACCGTAGCCGACCACGGCGAGCGACAACATGACGAACAGGAACTGGCGTAAACGGCGCACGTCGGCAGTCTATGCGGCGGCGCACCGCGATGCGAGGTGGCGACTCAGTCGGCGTAGCGCCGGAAGACCAGCGTGCCGTTGGTGCCGCCGAAGCCGAACGAATTCGACACTGCGACGTCGATTTTCATTGCGCGCGCGACGTTCGGCACGTAATCGAGATCGCACTCCGGGTCCGGATTGGCAAGATTGATCGTCGGCGGCGCGACTTGATCACGAATCGCGAGGATGCTGAACACGGCCTCGACCACGCCTGCAGCACCTAACAAATGTCCGGTCATCGATTTCGTCGAACTCACTGCAAGTCGCGCCGCGTGCGCCCCGAAAGCGTGTTTGATCGCCGTCGTTTCGGCGCGGTCGCCCAGCAAGGTCGAAGTCGCGTGGGCATTTAAATATTGAACTGCATCGGGCGCCATCGCCGCATCGCGCAACGCGTTGCTCATCGCGAGTCGCGCGCCCGCGCCGTCTTCCGGCGGCGCGGTGATGTGGTAGGCATCGCCACTCATACCGAAGCCGACGAGCTCGGCGTAAATTCGTGCGCCGCGGCGCTTCGCGTGCTCCAGTTCTTCGACCACGATTGCGCCGCCGCCGTCCGCGGCGACGAAACCGTCGCGATCGCGATCCCAGGGCCGCGAGGCCGCTTGCGGATCGTCGTTGCGGGTCGACAGCGCTTTCGCCTGCGAGAAACCGCCGATGCCGAGTCGCGTGGTCGACATCTCGCCACCACCGGCCAGCATCCAATCGGCATCGCCATATTGAATCGTGCGCATCGCTAGACCGATCGCGTGCGTCGAGGTCGTGCACGCCGTCACCACGCCGAGGTTCGGACCTTTGAGGCCGTACCGGATCGACAGATGCCCCGAGATCATGTTGATGATCGACGAGGGAATGAAGAACGGCGATATCTTCCGCGGGCTTTGGGCGGCGAGAAACGTGTCGTATTCGCCTTCGATGGTCGAGAGGCCGCCGATGCCAGAGCCGCTCACGACCCCGCAACGTTCCGGATCGAGTCGCGAGAAATCGGCACCGGAATCGGTAACCGCTTGGATGCCCGCCGCGACGCCGTAATGCATGAACTCGTCCATGCGACGCGCTTCTTTGGCGGGAATGTATTGCGCGACGTCGAAGTCGCGTACCGCACCGCCGATTCGGGTGGCGAACTGGCTGGTGTCGAAACGGGAAATGAGGCCGATGCCGCTCGCGCCACGCAATGCCGCAGCCCAAGCGGTATCGATGCTGCTCCCGAGGGGAGAGATGATGCCGAGGCCGGTTACGACGACGCGACGCTTGCTCAAGCGGTCCTCATCACCGGCGCGTGAGGCCCTCAGGCCTTACGGCGTGCGTTGACGTAATCGATGGCTTGTTGGACGGTCGTAATCTTCTCGGCGTCCTCGTCGGGAATTTCGGTTTCGAATTCCTCTTCGAGAGCCATCACGAGTTCGACGGTGTCGAGCGAGTCGGCGCCGATCATCTCTTGTACGTCCTCATCGAGAGACCTGTTTCGGCCGCGCGGACCCCTCCGGGCGGACGGTCAATTCTACGGGAAGCCCCGCCCTTACGCCACCGAAGCAGACCTAACTAGTTTGATTTTTATCGAAAAATTGTCCGATATGCGGTCCGAAATTCGGCCGGTCACGGCATGTACATGCCACCGTTGACGTGCAGGGTCTGACCCGTGAGGTACGCGCCGGACGGTGCGACCAGATAAAGCACGGCAGCGGCGATGTCCGCTGGCTCGCCGAGCCTCCCCAAAGGAATGCCGGCGGCGAGCGTCGCTCGCTGCGTGTCGTCGAGTGCGCGCGTCATGTCGGTGTCAATGAAACCGGGCGCTACGGCGTTGACGGTGATGTTGCGACTAGCGACCTCGCGCGCCAACGACTTGGTGAAGCCGATCAAGCCCGCCTTCGCCGCGGCGTAATTCGCCTGGCCGGCATTGCCGATCGAACCAACGATTGAGGTGATCGACACGATGCGCCCGTGACGCTGCTTCATCATGTGCTTGAGACAACCGCGCGAGAGCCGGAACACCGAGGTCAAGTTCGTGGCGAGCACTTGATCCCAATCTTCGGGCTTCATGCGCAGCAGCAACCCGTCGCGGGTGATACCGGCGTTGTTGACGAGAATGCCGGGCGATTCACCGCGAGCCTCGAGATCGGCGAGTAACGCATCGACCGATGCGGCGTTCGAAACGTCCACCACTGCGCCGCGGCCGTTCGCGCCGAGCCAGGCCGAGATCGCCGCGGCGCCCGTATCGGTGGTCGCGGTACCGATCACGCGCGCACCCGCCGCGACCAGCGTTTCGGCGATGGCGCGGCCGATGCCACGCGAGGCGCCGGTGACGAGCGCGATTTGACCGTGTAACGCACTCATGCGAGCGCTGCCGCGAGCGCGGCCGAGTCTTCGAGCGCAACGTGCGAGACGGCGGGATTTTTGTCGATACGACGTCCGAGTCCCGCCAAAACTTTGCCCGGCCCACACTCAACGAAGCGCTCGACGCCCGCAGCCATCAAGGCTTGAACGGTGTGCACCCAACGTACCGGCGAGGCGAGTTGGCGATAGAGCAAATCGCGAATCGCTTCAGGGTCGCGATATTCGCGCGCATCGACGGAACTCATGAAGCGAATGCTTGGCGCGGCAAAGGCTGACGACCGCAGGCGCTCGCGCAAACGTTCTGCGGCAGGTCGCATCAACGAACTGTGACACGGCACGCTGATCGGCAACGGCAACGCCCGCTTCGCGCCACGCGCTTTGGCAGTTTCGATCGCCCGCGCGAGTGCCGTCGCATGACCCGCGATCACCACCTGCCCCGGTGCATTGAAATTGACGGCTTCGGCCACTTCACCTTGCGCAGCCTCTGCGCAGGCCGCTTCGATGTCGGCGTCGCTCAGGCCGAGTACTGCCGCCATGCCACCGGCGCCGTTCGGCACCGCGTCGCGCATGACTTCGCCGCGGAATCGCACCAGATCGACGGCGTCGCGATAATCGAGCACGCCCGCGGCGACCAACGCCGTGAATTCCCCCAAGCTGTGGCCGGCGACCCAAGTCGGGCGTGCGCTGCTCGCAGCGCACCACACGCGCCAAGTCGCCACGCCCGCGACCAGCATGACCGGTTGGGTGATTTCGGTGAGCGCCAAACGTTCCGCCGGACCTTCGCTCGCCAACTGCCAAAGATCGTAACCCAGCACGGTCGACGCTTCGTCGAAGGTCTCGCGTACCAGCGGCTGCTGCGCGGCGAGCTCACCAAGCATCCCGACCGATTGCGAGCCCTGGCCCGGGAACAGGAAAGCCGATGTCATCGTGCGTCGCGACTCGTAAGGGACAAGAAGCGCGCAGTATACGACCCCCACTCGGCCGCCGCGACGGCCGCCTTTGCTATCATCACCCCATGCTACGCAACGCTCGCCCGCGCCGCCCGAGCCGCGGTTTCACGTTGATCGAAATCATGGTGGTGGTCGTCATCATCGCCCTGCTTGCGGCGTTCATCGTGCCGCGCGTACTCGATCGCGTCGACGAGGCACGCATCACCAAAGCGCGTGGCGATCTGCAGGCGATCGAAACCGCGCTCTCGATGTTTCGGCTCGACAACGCTCGCTACCCGAGCACGCTGCAAGGTCTCAATGCCTTGATCGTCAAACCGGAAGATCCCGCGATTCGCAATTGGCGCGCGGGTGGCTATCTCGCCAAGGTGTCGCGCGATCCGTGGGGTAACGTCTATCGCTACCAATTTCCCGGAACGCACGGCCGCGAATACGACCTTTATTCGCTAGGTCCCGACGGCCAAGAGGGCTCGCCCGACGCCGATCGCGACAATCTCACCAACTGGAACACCGGCGACTGAAGCGGCAAGTCGACCGCAGCTCATATCGTTCATACGACGGGTTCACGCTCGTCGAAATGCTCGTGGTCATCACCATCATCGGACTCATGATCGGCGCGATCGTGCTCGCGACCGGCGTCGTCGGTCGTGATCATTTGCTCGAGGACGAAGCGAATCGTTTCACCGCACGACTCGGTATCGCCCGTGAGCGCGCCGAGATCGAGGCGCGCCCCTATGGTGCGATCGTGCGTCGCGACGAATATCGGTTCGCGACGTTCGATTTCGATCGCATGACGTGGGTGGATAGCGACGATACGGAATTGAAGCGCCATGCCCTGCCCGCAGGCGTGGAGTTGAAACTTTTGCTCGAGGGTCGCGAAGTGGTGTTGCGCGACAAAATCGAGGTGCCGCAAATCGGCGTCGGCTCGGACGGCGAATTCACGGCCTTCGAAGTGCGACTCGCGCGCAGCGGCGATCCGGCGACCGAAAATGTCGCACCGGATGTCGATGGTGGACTGCGACGCACGGGCCCTGGCACTTCGAGCAGCGGTAAAACGCAGCCATGAGAGCGCACACTCGGGCGTTCACGCTGATCGAAGTGTTGGTCGCGCTGGCGGTGATCGCCGTCGGCGCGGCCGCGGTGCTGAGTTCGCTCGATACCGCGGCGCGCGCGGCCGATCGCGTGCGCGAGCGCACCTTCGCGGGTTGGGTGGCGATGAATCGCGTCGTCGAGACACGCGTGCTGCGCGCCACCAACCTCAAAGAATCGAGCGCCGATGGCGAGGTCGAAATGGCCGGTCGACGTTGGCACTGGGAGGAAAAAGTTGGCCCGACGGCGTTCACCGGTTTATGGCGCATCGAAGTGCGCGTGCGTGCCGCCGACTCGACCGATTGGCTGGCCGAACGACAGGGTGCGCTCGGCGAATCGCTCGCACCGGCGGGCAGTGGCCGTGATCCTTGGGACATCAACGCGGTGAATCCGTGACGCCGCGTTCGCAGCAACGCGGCTTCACTTTGCTCGAGGTGTTGGTCGCGAGCGTGATCACGGCGATCGCGCTCACGCTCGGTTACGGCGCCATCAATCAAGTGTTACTGAATCGCGATCGCGTGCATGCGGCACAACAAAGAATAGACGACTTGCAACGCACGATGCGCTTGTTGGCCGGCGATTTGTCGCAGGTCGACAGTCGCGCGGTACGCGACGTGCTCGGTCGTGGACGCGAAGCCGCATTCCGCGCCGATCCGCGCGGTACGACGCTCGTGAGTCTCACCCGCGGCGGTCGTACGAGTTTCGCCGCCGACGTACGCGGCAGTCTCGAGCGCGTGGACTACGCACTCGAGGGCGACAAACTGGTGCGAATCGCCTGGCCCGTGCTCGATCGCACGCAAGGCACTCAACCGCGTCGACGCGTACTGGTGACCGGCGTACGTGCCGTAAACTTGCGTTTTCTAGGCACCGATCGCACATGGGTGACGCAATGGCCGCGCGCCGACGAAGCGCGCCTCGGCACTCGGCCCGTGGCCGTCGAAATCACCATCGAAACCGACGATTTCGGCAAGTTGCTGCGACTCGTCGAGGTGCCGGGATGAGCGAACGTAATCGAGGCGCTGCGTTGCTTGCCGCGATGTTGTTGGTCGCACTCGCGACCGCCATCGCCTATGCGATCGCCTTCGACACGGGACTCAGCTTACGACGTGCCGCAGGCAGCGACGGTCAAGATCAAGCGCAGTTAGTCGCCGGTGGCGCCGAGCAAATCGCGGCCGAGATTCTCGTGCGCGATCGGCGCAGCGGCAGTACACACCCGGCGCAGGATTGGGCGCGACCGCTCGGACCACTCGAAGTCGCGCCGGACGCCACGGTCGCCGCGCAACTCGAAGATTTGCAGGGTCGCTTTAATCTCAATACGTTGGTCGATGCGCAAGGTAAGGCCGATCCGGTGGCGATCGAAATCTTCGGCCGACTGCTCACGCAAGTCGGACTGGAACCGCGCTTTGCGAGTCTGCTCGCCGACTGGATCGACAGCGACGATCAACCGCTGGACGCGAACGGCGCAGAAGACGCCGTGTACTCCTCGCGCCAGCCACCGTACCGTACGCCGAACCAACCGCTGACGTCGGCGAGTGAACTGTTGGCACTCACCGACTTCGGCTATGAACGTTATTTGCGCATCGCACCGTTCGTCGTCGCCCTACCACGCACCACACCGCTCAATCTTTGTTCTGCACCGGGTGCGGTGCTCGATGCGCTCACCGGCGAAGATCAATGGACGCGAGCGCCGGATGCCTTGCGTCGCAATCGTGAGCGCGGTTGTTTTCCGACTCGCGAAGCGTTCCGCGCGCAATTCGCCGACGGCGCGCGGCACGCGCGCATCGTCGCGAGCATCGGCGTGACCGAGCAGAGCGATTATTTCGCGCTACGCACCCGCGTCGCCGTTGGCAGCACCCGCTACTCCTTGTACAGTCTGCTGCTGCTCGAAAACCGGTCGGGACCGTCCCAGGCGCGGGTGCTGGCGAGGCGATTTGCGGAATGACCACGCACGATTCGATTTTGCTGCGCTTCGATCCCGACAGCGATTGGCGTGAGGCCAATTGGGTCGTCTGCGACGCCGACGGTGCAGTCGGCAGCGAGCGACGCGATGTCCTCGAAACCATCGTCGCCGAATGCGCGGGGCGACCGATCATCGGGTTGTTGCCCGGTGCCGCGGTGCTCGCAACCCGCGCCGCGCTGCCACGAGCCTCGCGCAACAAGCGTCTGCAAGCGCTGCCGTATGCGCTCGAAGATCAACTCGCCGCAGACCCCGAAACACTGCACTTCGCGCTCGGCCGCGAGAGTGACGATGGCAGTTGTGAAGTGGAGATCGTGGCGCGGGAACTAGTCGAGAGCGTGCTCGCGCGCTGTCGCAGCGCCGACCTCACGCTCGCAGCCCTACACGCTGACGCGGCGTGCATCGCACCGAAGCCTGGCGATCTACAAGTCTGGATCGACGGCGACGACATGCACGTGCGGCACCCGGACGGTCGACGTCAAACGTTGCCCGCCGCAGATTTGCTCGCCGCCGTGCGCTTGACCGGCATCGAAACGCAAACCGATGGCGTGCTCGGTGTACGTGTATACGGCGATGGCCTCGAAGCTCCCGCCGCCCTCACAACCTTAGACGTCGCGGGCGGCGTCAAATATTCGCCGCTCGACACGGGCGCGCTCGCTTGGCTCGGCCGACAGCGGACGCTCGCTGCGCCGGTCGATCTGTTGCAAGGCGAGTTTGCAAGACCGAGCGGTTGGTCCGCCGTCGATTGGACGCGATGGCGCACCACTGCAGCGGCGGCCGTGGCGCTCGCCTTGATTTCTTTGGGCGTCGGCGCTGATGATTTCCGTCGCAGTCGCGCGCTCGAACGCGAGCTCGATGCCGCGCTACTGGACGCCGGGCGTACCTTGTTGCCGCAAGGCACAGATCCCGCCGATGCCGCGTCGCTGCTACGCGGCCGAGTGCGCAGCTTACCGCCTGCGACGACCGGCACGATCGGACTGCCGGCTGCAGCCGCAGCGCTCGCGACCGCGACGCCATCGCGCGGCAATCCCAACGGCGCAGCCACGGACGCGCTGCGCATATCGAAACTCGAAACCGAGGGCGCCGGTGTGCGCGTCACGCTTGACGCGGCAAACCTCGCCGCCATCGAAACCCTCAAAAAATCTTTGGGTTCGAGCACTTGGCGAGTCGACTTCGGCCCGACCCGTCAAAATGGTGAGCGCATCGCAGTCGACGCGAGGCTCAGCAAAGCGGAGCGTCGACCATGAAACGTTACGCCCTACCCGTACTCTTCGTCGTCGCGCTCTGCGCGGCCGGCGCGCTGGAGTTTGCCGCGCAACGTGGAGCGCGGAACGTCGCGACCAAATCCACGTTGTTGACGACGCTGCGCAACGGCGGCGCCGATCCTTCGCAGACGCTGCAGCGTGCGATCGCCGAGTCGGGGCTCGCGGAGCAAGTGCGACCCGCTGCCGCGCCGCGCGCGGACGTGCTGCGCGTGCGCATCGAATCAGCGCCGTTCGAAACCGTGCTCGCCCTGCTCACGCGACTCGAGGAGCGAGAAGGTGTACGACCCGGCGCAGCGCGCCTCGAGGCGAGTGCTGCATCGGGACGGGTCGACGCGACGCTCGACTTCCCACTCGTCACGCGCTGATCCGTGGCAACGATGACTAGAGCGATCGCGCTCGCCGCCGCGCTGTCGGTCGGATTGCTCGCGGGCATCATATTTTGGCTGCCGGCCACTTGGTTCGTGCGTTCGCTACCGACTGGCGTGCGCTGCGACGCACCGAACGGATCGATCTGGCGTGGTGCTTGCGCACGCGTCGAACTCGGCGGTGCCGCCGCCGGTGCACTACGCTGGCAGCTGCACGGCAGTGAACTGTTATACGGCCGAGCCGTACTCGAAGTCGATTGGTCACCCGGCCTTGGTCGAGCGCACGGCACCGTGGCAATACCGATCATCGGGACCAAAGCAATTTCTTTGACTGACGTCTCGGTCGACACCGAGGTCGCCGAGCTACGCCGCGTCGCACCACGTCTCACCTGGCCCGTGGGCGTCGATGCCGGTGTGCACGTCACGCTCGATCGATTGGTGTTCGATGCGAACGGTCCTTCGATACTGATCGGCCGTGGCCGCATCGAGAATCTACGCGGCTACGCCCAATTGGGCGGACCGGCGTCGTTCAACCTCGAAGCACCCGCGCCGGGTGCGCCGCCGATCGTGACCGTGTCGACCGTCGCGGGCTCGCCGATCGACGTGCGCGGCACGCTCGCCTTCACTACGCCGCGCAGCTACGTACTCGAGCTCGCGCTGCGGGCTCAAAATGCGGTCGCAGCGCTTCCCTATAGCGTCGCCGGCACTTATTGACGGCCACTAACTTTTGAGCGGTGGGCGGTGGCAGCTCGCGCTACGTCGCGGCCACTTCGACGAACCGCCCGAGCAAAGGAAAATACAGCGCCGTGCGCACCGGTTGCGGTCCGAGTCGACGCGCGAAGGCTGCATAGCGCTGCAATTGCGGTCGATAACGTTCAGCCTGCGCGACCAAAAATTGTTCGAGATCCGCGCCCTCGTGACGACTCGTCTTGTAGTCGATCACCCAGCGCACGTCACGGTCGACGAAACAGCGATCCATGACGATGCTCGACACCACGCCCTCATGAAGCCCGGTAAGCGCCCATTCGACGCGATCGTCGTCGTGGCGCGCGAGCAGCCAACGACCATGCTCGTCTTCGAGCGTGCTTTGCAACGCAGCGACGACGCGCGATGCACCGGTGTCGACCTCGTCGCCCACGATGCCCTCGGCGCGTAAGGCACGCGCGTAATCGTCGTGCGCAGCGCGCACGGCGTCGATGGTGGGTAAAGCCGAGTCGGTCACGAAACGCTCGAGCTCCCGATGCACCACGACACCGACGGCGCGCGCCAACTCACCGGCGACCACCACGTCGAGCGCAGTGCCGACCGCAAGCTCGCCACTCGACAACGGCAAGCGGCGGATCGCGATATCTTTGGGCCAGGCCGGCGAGCGCCGTTGCACGGGCAAACGATGCAGCGTCGGCGACGACGTCGCCACGACCTGATGCGCTGCGTCGGTCGTCCGATATTTTTCGTATGCAGCGCGCGCAGCCTCCGCGATGGCCGGCCACAATTGATGCAGCGGCGAGCCTTTGACCGGCTCGAAACCCTTCGCCTGCTCTTTGAGCGCGCCGCAACAGTGCAACACGCGTCGCGCGCGCGTCGCCGCGACATACAGCACACGCAAGCGCTCGCGCCTCGAGCGGCGCGTGCGCAGTGCCCCCACCCATTTCGACAAAGCCGAAGACGGCGCGTCCGCCGCTGATAATGGAGCCATGACGAGTCGCCGCATCGCCACGCCGCCCGCATCGCTCTCGTCATCCGCGATGCATTCGACGAACTCGAGCAATGGCGCTTGATCACGTCGCATCGGCCGACCGAGCCCGGGCAGAATGACGCAATCGAACTCCAACCCTTTGGCGCGATGGATGGTCATCACCTGCACCGCATCGGCGGCAGCGACGCTCGCCGCATAGAGTCCGGCGAGTATGGCGTCGAAATCCTCTGGCCCGCGCCACTCGCCGGCGGCGATTTCCGTGGCGAGCGTATCGAGAAACCGTCGCGCATCGGCGATCGCGCTTGCATCGGCATGACAACTCGCGCCATCGACCCGTAGCCAAGCGGCCTCGACACGACGTGCCAGCGATTCGTGCGTGAACGGGTCGGTGTCGTCCGTCGTTCGCCACGGCTCTAGACGCTCGAATAGACGCGCCACTGCGACGCGACCTTCGGCGCTCAAGCGCGCGAGTCGGCCGACGTCGCGACAAAGATCCGGCACGGCCTGCAGCGGCGCGCCGTGCACCAGCGTGGTGAGGTCCTGCAGCGTCAACCCGCACCACGGCGCGCGCAGCACCGCAAGCCAAGCGAGCCGATCGAGCGGCGAATGCAGCGCACGCGTGAGCGCGATCAATTCTTGTACGACGGACGAATCGCGCAGCGGCAGCAAATCGACACCGCGGACGGCGAAGTTCGCCGCCCGCAAGGCGCGCACGATTTCGCGCGCGTGCTCACGGGCGCCGATCAACACCGCAACGCTCGCAGTCGCATCCTCCAACCGCGCGCGCCGCACGAGTTCGACCACGGTCGACGCCTCGCGCATCGCGTAACGTTCGTCGCCATCGAATATGTGCCAATGCACCGCCGTGTCACGGGCATCGGCCTGCGCGGCTGCGACACACGGTAGGTACCGCACCGCTCCGTCGACCGGCGCGTCCTCGGTCGGAAACACCGTACCGAACGTTCGGTTGACGAACTCGACGATCGGCTGTTGCGAGCGAAAATTTCGGGTCAACTGCAAGGAGCGCAACGTGACGTTGGGCAACCCACGCTCGCGCACGTCGAGGAACAGACCGACCTCCGCCTCACGAAACTGATAGATCGATTGCATCGGGTCGCCGACCACGAATAGGGTTCGGCCGTCGCCCGGAGTCCATTCACGCAGCAAACCTTGCAACAATTCGATCTGATCGAGCGACGTGTCCTGGAACTCGTCGATCAACAAGTGCTGCAGACGCTCGCCTTGATGCAACACCAACTCCGGCGGCACGTCGACGGCGGTAAATAAGCTACGTGCCGCCGCCGCAATCGCGACGTAATCGGTACGACCGGTCGCCGCGAAGTGGCGCACGAGCTGAACGGCGGCGTGTTGCAATAAATTCAACAGGCCCTCGATGGTCACGGCGGCCGACTCTTCGAACACGACCTCGGGCAACTGACGCAGCACGAGCAGCGCCTCTAACGTGCGCGGGTCGGCTTGCAAATCTTCGAGCCACACTTTCATCGCCGCAAGCTGCGGCGAGTTACGCGGGAATCCGTTATCCACCGTGACCCGCTGACGAATGTTGCCGTCGCCGGTCAACGCGAAATTAGCCAAGGCGCGCAAACTCGCCGGTGTGCGTTCAGGCGCACGATCGGCGCCACGGATGGCTGCGGCGTTTTTACCGCGCGTCGAATCGGGTGGCTCGGCAGCGAGCTCTGCGGACGCGAGTGCCGCAAGTCGCGCCCCTTCGGCGATGACGTGCGGACCGAGCACCGTCATCGCCGCATCGATTTCCGCCGCGACGATCACTTCCAGGTTGCGCTCGGTGATCGGCCGCAAATTCGCCAGACCATCGCGCATCAAATGTCGCAGCCAACGGCCGCGATGACGCAACATTTCGACGAGCAACTCCTCAGCGCGTTCCCAACGATTGCCGAGATGCCGCAACACCGTATCGCTGTGCGACTGCAGCACCGGATCACGCTCGGCGTCGATCAGCGTTGCCCGCGCCACCTCGCGCAATAATCGATCCGGGTGCTCGATCACCGCGAAATCACCGATACCGCCGGCCGCGATCGGTGTTGCCGCAGCCAGTTGGCGATTCAGCCCATCGATGGTCAAAATTCTTAGCCGCGACGGATTGCGTTCGAGCTGCCAATCGCGCTCGACCGCATGCCGCGCGGCCAATTGCGCAAGTTCCCGCGTGCGTGCATGCACCGCGTTGCGCGGCGGCGTGGTCGAATCGGCATCTTCGATCGCCGCGATGATTCGGCCGCGCATCTCGGCCGCCGCTTTGCGCGTGAACGTCATCGCGAGCACGGACTCAGGTGCCTCGACCGTCGTCAACAACGCCAGAAATCGTTGCACCAGAATCGTCGTCTTACCGGAACCCGCAGGCGCCTGCAAAATGATCGACTGCGTCGTATCGAGCGCCTCGCGGCGTGCGAGGTCGTCGTCGTGCTCGACGTTCATGACTCTCGATCCTCAGACTCGTCGGCCTCGTCTGCGCCGTCGCTGATGGCGCCGCTCACTTCGTTGCGCCGACAGAGCGGCGTCAAGTCGCAATATTCACAGGCCTTTTTGCTCGGCCTAATGTGTGCGTCACCCTTGGCGAATTCCGCCGCGATGGCGCTGAGTCGCGCTGCGTACGACGCACGAATCGCAGGCCACGCGTCCACTTTCCCGGCGCCCGGTAGAAATTCTTTGGCCTCGGCTGCGACCGCACCCTTAGCACCGCGTAACTGGAAATGCAGATTACCGAAGCCCGCCACCGTCGCACCGTCCGACTCTAAGGCCCGTGCGTAACAAAAGAGCTGTACCGCACTCGGCCGCTCGCCCAAAAAATCGAGCGCTTTGTGCGCACCCGATTTGTAATCCATTACCACTAATCGCCCGTCATTCAGTCGGTCGATCCGATCGGGTCGCACGTTGAACTTCAAAGACTCGATCTCGAGCACGCGATCGATTTCGGTTTCGTGAACAGCGAACGGCGCACGCTGCTTTTCTAGATCTAAAGCGAGTTTGATCACTCGTCGCAAACGGTCACGCTCCCGCGCCTCGGCGCGGCCGTCGAGCGGTTCGGTCACCAGGTCGGCCTCGACGGGAATCTCCCGTAAAGCGCGGTCGAGTTCCGCATCAAGCTCGGCTACGCTGCACGCCGCGAGCCGCTGCGAATCGCCGATCGAGCGCCAAAACTTTTCGAGCACGCGGTGCAACCAGCGGCCGCGTTCGATCGGCGATACGCCGGGCTCCCAAGCTTCGCGAGGTCGACGCAGCAGACGCGTACGCGCATAGGCACGAAACGGACACTCCGCTTGATCGGACAGCGTGGCCGCACCACCGGGCACGTCAATGGTCGTGTCCCAAGCGGCGCCCCGCAGGTCATCGAAAGACTCACGATCGAACGGCGCTGCGTCGCGCAATCGCAACGCGAGCGTCTGCGACGGCTCGACGACCCGCGGCGGGTGCTCGGCATCGCCGAGGTCCGCACGCCCACGCAGCAGCACCGAGGGTGCGAGCTCGGCCTCGCCATCGTTACACGCCCACGAACACACGAAGTCCGCCGCGCTCGCCGACAGCGCATCGAGATAGTTTCTGGCCGACTCGAGTCGCAGCCTCGCGCTCGTCTGCGGCATGCCCACCGCACGCTGCAACTCCCACGGAACATACGGATCGAAGCGCACCGACACCGGCCAACGATCCGACTGCAAACCACCGAACCAAATGCCGTCGTAGCGCACGATCGGGTGCTCGCAGGCAGCACTGATGGTGATGGCCACGTCGCCGATCGACGGTGCGAAGTTCTCGCGGCGCGCGAGGGCCGTCAAAAGTTCGACGACCGTCGCAGGTGCGGTGTCGGCCGCGCTCGGCAGCGCTGCCAACAGCGCGCCGAATGCCGCGCGGGTTTGGACCGCGGCCGAGTCGCTGCCACCCACCCGATCCCAACCTAGCGCATCGAGGGCCCGTGCGAGCCGCACTGTCACGGGCTGCGCGTCCCACAACGCCAGCCGCGCGGTTTCGAATTGTTGAATGCAAACCTCGATCGGTCCGCTCGCACCGACTTTACCGGCCGTCGTGCGCCAGAGTGCCGCGACGTCGGTCGGCAACACCGGCTCCGGGCTTCCGGCACGCAGTTGCTCGGCAACGGCCGCACGCTGCGCCCGCGAGGCCGGCCACTCGAACTCGTCCAGCACGCGCGCGAGTTGTTGACGCCCGACGGGTCGCGCCAAGGTCTGCAGTAACTCCAGCGCGATCCCGACCTCGGGCGCATCGGCGAGCGCACGACCACCCTCGAATTCGTGCACCGGTGCTGCGCGCTTACCTTCGAATGCGCTAGGCGTCAGCGTTTCGATCAACACTCGATCGAGCGCATCGCGACGTGCATCGGCATCCGGTAACACCACCAGCAGTCGCGCCGCCGGATCGCGCTCGAGATGCGCGCGCGCCCAAGCGGCGATCGAGGCGTGCTCATCTTCGACATCGCGCGCAGCATGCGCGCGGACCGGCGAGACGGTCGTGGTCGCCAACGCCCCGAGATCGTCCGCCCCTAATACGTCACCCGCATCAAAGCCAAATGCGCTTAACGCCGGCGTCGGCGCGAAACCCATATATTTGGGTCGCTGGATTCGACCCGCACCGATCGAGGTCTGCAATTGCGCGGCGAGATCGAAACTGGCGATAGCGCCGCGTTCCGCTGCGACGCGACGCACCTGCGCCATGCCGGTCGCGAGCCAATGCGCCTCGGCGGACGGGTAGCGCAGAATGATTTGATCAGTTAAACACCACTCGGCCGCCAAACCCGCGGCGCGCTGCAAGCCGTCGGTCAAAGAATCGACCGACAACAAGCCGTCACTCGCGACGTTGCGCCTAACGTGCTCCCGCCACGCCAACCATTCTTCGGCGAACGACAAACTACGCGGCAACGCATGTCGAACGGCCAACCGCGCATACCAAGCGCGCACCGGCAGCACGTCGGGCGTCGGCCAAATATCGGTAGCATCGAGGTGGGACCAAACGACCGCGCGACGCAACGCTGCAGCCCGCTGCCGAGACGGCAACAACAACGAGCCACCCGCAGCGAGGTGGCGCGAAACGGCTTCGGGGAGTTTCAGCAAATCAATTTCTGAATCGACCGACCGCCTGCACGACCGTGTTCGCGGTCGCAGGCCGGGCCGCGTATTCCGCCAACAATTCACCCATGCGCGCGAACACTGTCTTCAGCGTGACGGCATCCGGCAAATTGGTGATGCGGAAGTGATCACGATACGGGACGTTGAAGCTGACCCCGGGCGCGACCAGCACGTGCTTGCGCTCCAGCAGCTCGAGCGCGAAGGCTTGGTCGTCGAACTCCGGCAGTTTCTCCCGATCGACACCCACGAAAGCGTACAACGCGCCGCGCGGAATTTTGAGTTTGAAGAACGGATTCGACGCCGTGCTCTCGACGATCACGCGCCGTGATTCGTACAAACGACCGCCCGGCGCGGTGAGTTCGTGAATACTTTGATAGCCGCCGAGCGCCGTTTGCACGGCCCACTGCCCGGCCACGTTGCTGCACAAGCGCAACGACGCCAACAACTCCATCGCCTCGAAGAACTCGGTCGCTGCCGAAATCTTGCCGGACATGACGGCCCAGCCGACGCGGTAGCCGCAGGCACGATAAACCTTGGACAAGCCGGCCATCGTGACGCACAACGTATCGTGCACCAACGTCGCCATCGGCACGAATTGTGCGCCGTCGTAGAGAATTTGATCGTAAATTTCGTCCGAGAACACGACCAAACCACGCCGCTCGGCGAGCGCCGCGATCGCTTCGAGCACTTGGCGCGGATAGACGGCTCCGGTCGGATTATTCGGATTGACCACTACGACCGCCCGCGTGCGCGGGGTGATGAGTGCGGCGATTTCTTCCGGGTCGGGCACGAAGTCGTTTTCCGGCCGACACGGGTAATGGACCGCGCGGCCGCGATTGAGATTCACCGCAGCGCTCCAGAGCGGATAGTCCGGGCTCGGTACGAGCACCTCATCGCCTTCGTTGAGCAGTGCGCGCAAAGAAATGTCGATGAGTTCGCTGACGCCGTTGCCGATGAAGACTTCCTCGGCGCTCACGCCCACGACACCACGCGCCTGCTGCTGCATCACCACCGCTTCGCGTGCCGGAAAGATCCCCTTTTGATGTACGTAGCCTTCGCTCGCCTCGAAGTTTTCGATGATCGCGCGCCGCATCGTCTCGGGCGTGCGGAAGCCGAACAGCGCCGGATTGCCGATGTTGAGCGAGACGATCTCGAAACCCTTACGCGCGAGCTCGTGCGCCCGCCGGGCGAGTTTGCCGCGGATTTCGTAACGCACGTTCGGCAAGATGTCGCTGGTCTTCAGCACGGTTTCGCCGCTCATCGATCTCGTCCCTCTTGGCCGTCACGCGGCCCGAAAGTCGGCAGGATACCCGTTTTCGCCCACCAAAAAAGCAGAACCCGCCGAAGCGGGTCCTGCATCGCTGCGCGGCAATCGAAACTCAGCGCCGACGGCGCGGTTTCTTTTTGTGTTTGTGTTCGACCTGGCCGTCACCGTGATGGTGCGGCACGTCGCCATGCTGATGGCCGTGATCGAAGTCGAAATCGACCGGGTGATTGTGGCCGTGGTTGTTGACCCACTTGTAGAGCTCGGGATTACGGTGCAACAGACGGCTGGCTGCGCGCTCCCGGTTCTCTTCGACGTTGGTCCAAGGGTTGAAGTGAAAGTGGTTGTAAAGCTGCGTATCGGTGCGGCCGATTGCCAGCGTGCCGAGCTTGCAACCGAACGCACCGTGATTGATGTAGGGCGGCCGATAGAAGTAGCCACCGGTCGGCAGATCGCCGAACTGCATCATCCAGCTCGTACCCCAAATGTGGTACGCCTCTTCGACGCAGTCGTGGTAGGAAATGTTGTCCTGCCAAAAGTTCGGCGTCATGCAATAGAGGAAGGTGAACCCGAACGTACGCGGATCGAAGTGCAAAATCTTGACGAAGCAACCGGGCGCCGTCGCCGGGAAAAAGTTCGTCGAACTCCACTGCAGATCGTCGTAAGCGTTGATGGTCGCGAGCCGATTGCGCTCCGCGCGCGGATGGTCGGAATCGGACTCGACGAACGACGGCTCACCGTGATTGTAAAACAGCAGGCCCGTCGCGCCACGCGACGAGGTGAGCGCACCGATCGTGACGCCCGCCGGCACGAAGAAGTAGCTGCCAGGGCCGTAAACTTTGTCACCGACGGTGATCGACCCCGTCATGATGAACAATTCGTATTCGGTGTAGCTCATGCCGGGCGGCTGCTTGTAGCCGGGCTCGAAGAGCACCGTCATCGAGCAGGCACCGTTGTCGGTGTCCAGCGAGAGCATTTTGTATTGCATACCCTTCGGGAAGCCCGGCAGGGTCATTTTTTTGAACGATACGTCGCGATCGACGAACGGTTCGATATGTGGGCGTGCCATTGCAGTTCTCCTGCGCGACGGTGATCAGAATACGACGCGGAATTTGCGCTTCGGCTTGGTCGGAATTTCTTCCGGGCGAACCTTGCGCATCTGGTCGTAGTGGATGTGCGTGCCGCGCGTCTGAATGCGCTCGAGGAAATCGGCGACCCACTTGTTGCGCTTCGGTTCGAGCGCGTCTTGCTCTTGCACGATCTTACGGTAGCGCTTCTTCTGCTCCGCGTCTTCCTTGCGCAACCAAGCCACGACTTCGCGGCTGCGCCGATGAGGAATGGATTTCATCGTTTAACCTCCGGACATCCGACTCGAACCCCTCGCACTCATTATGCCCCGATCACCCTCGATTTGGCCCGTCCCCGGGTGCCCCTGACGGGCTTGCGGCTGGGCTTGTCCACTCTGCGACCTTGCTGCAGCTGGGTGCGTCCGAATAGGGCTTCGCGCGCCGCTCGATCCGGGTTACCGATCTTCATGCGCTCTTCGAGCACCGCGATGCCCCGCTGCACCGCCGGGCGGCGGCCGATCGCTTCGTACCAGCGCTGCACGTTGGGGAATTCCGCGAGCTCGATGCGGTGCAGCCAACGCACGTGCACCCACGGCCAGGTCGCCATGTCGGCGATCGAATAGCGGCCGCCGAGATATTCCTCCTGCGCGAGTCGCCGCTCCATCACGCCGTACAAACGCAGGGTTTCGTTACGGTAGCGATCGATCGCATACCGGATCTTGCGCGGCGCATAACCTAAAAAATGTCCACACTGGCCGAACATCGGCCCGACGTTCGCGACTTGGAACGTGAGCCACTGCAGCACGACGTAGCGCGCGCGTCGCTCGCGAGGCAGGAATTTGCCCGACTTTTCGCCGAGGTATTGCAGGATCGCGCCCGACTCGAACAGTGCGAACGGCCGCCCGCCCGGCCCGTCGCGGTCGACGATCGCCGGAATCTTGTTATTCGGATTGATTCGCAGAAACGACGGCTCGAACTGCTCGCCGCGCAGCATGTTCACGGGCTTGACCCGGTACGGGAGTCCGCACTCCTCGAGCATGATCGGAATCTTGTGCCCGTTCGGTGTCGGCCAGTAATAAAGATCGATCATGGCGCCCTCCGTTAAACTGGCCGCAATCGTAACTGCAGCCGATCGGAGCCCCTATGCTCAGCGCCATTCTCGCCGTCACCTTGATCGTCGCCGACCTAACTGCGGCCGAACAGGCCTACGTCGATTGGCTGGACTACCGAGTCGTCGACCGCGGCACGCTCGATGCCGCGCAAGCGGCGGGTTGGGATGCTCCGCAAGCCGAGGGCCGCCGCTACGTGCTGCTGCAACCGGCAAGCGGCGCGCACACCTACCTACGTTTGGTGCAGAGCCCGAACACCCCGGGCTACGTGTCGATGCGTAATCACGGCTGGAACTCGAACGAGATCTTGGTGCAAGACCCGGTCGCCCTCGCCGCGAAGTTCAAAAGTGGTAACGCGCCGTTTCGGGTCGTTGGCGAGCCGCGCCCACTGTCGATGAGCCCGTCGGTGATCGCGATGCAGGCGGTCGGTCCAGCCGGTGAACTCAACTATTTCACCCGCATACCACCCGAGGGCACGAGTTTTTTGAAAGCTTCGGCGCAATCGTTCGTCGATCGCACCTTCATCGTCGTTCTCGGCGGACCGTCGATGGCAGCGATGATCGCGTTTTATCGCGACACGCTCGGACTCGTCGTCACCGAACCCGCACCCGCCAAAGTCAACGTGCTGCAACAAGCTTGGGGCGTAGGTCCCGAGGCCACCATTCCGCTCGCGATCGCCAAAGTTTCGGATCGATTTTTGATCGAACTCGACGGCTACGATGCGCATGCGACGCCGCGACCACAACGACCGGGTGATTTACCGCCGGGCATGGCGATGGTCAGTTTCGAAGCGCCGAACCTCGATACCAAGCAGCTGTCGTGGGTGGTCGCGCCGCGGGTGCGCAAAGATGCACCTTATGCCGGTCGTCGCGCGGGCTTGTTGCGCGGTGCAGCGGGCGAACTCGTCGAACTCGTCGAAACTCAGCCGACCGACAAGTAGCGCGAGACGTTCACGCCGCGCACGTTATCGGTCCAGCCGGCGATGCGCGGCGAGATCAAGCGCCGACTGACGTACACATAGAGCGGCACCAGCGCCTGATCGTCGACCGCGACCCGCTCGGCTTCCAGTAACGTGCGGCGGCGCGCACTCTCGTCCGCACTCGCCTCAGCGCGACTCAACAAGGCATCGAACGCCGGGTTCGCATAACCCGACACGTTGATCGTACTGCCGCGGCCGTCGAGCAATGCGAGGTAGGACATCGCATCTCGATCTTCGGCATACCACGCGCCACGCGCGACGTCGAAGTCGCCCTGCAACACTGCTTGTTGATGTGCCTTCATGTCTGCGCCGACGAATTCCACCCGCACGCCGAGCGGCTGCCACAGCGCCGCGACCGCCAGCGCGATGCGACGCTGCGTATCGGAATTATTGAGTCGATAGCGCAGCTCGAGCGGCTTGCTCGGCCCATAGCCCGCAGCCGCCAACGCGCGCCGCGCTTCCTCGACCCGCCGCGCCGGCGGCCACGTCGACCAATCGGCGCAGGCCGTATTGTCATGCCCCGGAATGTCGGGAGGCACGATACAGGTCGTCGCCGGTTCACCGGCGCGCAGCACGCGCTGCGTGATCAGATCGCGATCGATCGCCATGGCGAGCGCGCGCCGGACCCGTCGGTCGCGCGTCGCGCCGCGACGCGTGTTGAAGGCGAGATACTCGAGTCCGATCTGCCGTTTCAAATGTAGCGCCGCACCGAATTCGCGTCGCAGCTCGTCGATCTGCTCCGACGGCAACGAAACCACCACGTCGAGCTCGCCGGCGCGATAGCGCAACAAAGCGGTTTTCGGATCTTCGATCGGCACGTGATGCACGGCATCGAGCGCAACTTGCGCCGCCGCATGAAAGCGCGGATTACGCACCAGCTTCACGTACGCGCCGGGACGCCAGTCGGCGAAGGTGAATGCTCCGTTTGACACCATGTTGCCGGGTCGCGTCCACTCGCGACCGAATTTTTCGATCGCATGGCGCGGCACCGGCATGGCGCGGTGCACGGCGATCTCCGTGAAATACGGCGCCGGATGTTCGAGCTCAACGATCACGGTTTGCGCATCGGGTGCGCGCACGCCGAGCGTCGTCGGTGGCCGACGACCGGTCGCGACCTCGCGCGCGCCGGCGATCACGAATAGCAATGATGCCGAGGGCGATGCGGTGCGCGGATCGAACAACCTGCGAAACGAATACAAAAAATCGGCGCTCGTGATCGGCACACCGTCGGACCAAACGAGCCCACTACGCAGCTTGAAGGTATAGGTTTTGCCATCGGGTGATACGGTCCACGACTCGGCCTGGCCCGGCACCGTACGGGCATCGGCGTCGACCGTCGTCAAACTTTGAAAGAGATCTTGGACGACGTTGCCGTCCTGACCGTAGATCCAAAGATGCGGATCGGCGGTCTGTAAATCGCCGGTCGCCTGACGACGCAGCACCCGCTCTCGCGGCGCCGCCGCCCGCACGCCGTCGCCACGCAGCGCGAGCAGTGCGGCGCCGAACGCGCTCAGGGCTGCGCGTCGATGCATTCGTATTCCACGAGTTCGTAGCGCGTCATCATGTAGCCGGTCACGTACGCGAGCAGGCACACACGATCGCCGTCGGCCGTGCACCAAAGATCGTACGGCGGATGCTTGCCAGGTTCGTTACGCGTCTCACCGCTACCGTCATCGGTCGACTCGGCGAAGCGATAGTGCAACGCGTCGAAGGTGCCGGCTTTGACGGTGATGCGCTCCTCGCCGATGAATTTCAATTTCACGCCACGCGGATGCAACATTAAAAACGGGCCCGAAGCGCCGCGATGGTCGAGCGAACACATGAGCACGTCGTCATAGACACCGGGCGCGCTCGAACGTCCTTTACCGACGATGGAGGTCATCCACGCATCCGCTTGAATCGGATGTGTGCCGAAGCCGTCGATCCAACGCTCGGTCGGGTAGCGCTGCGAAATTCGCCCTTCGGCAACCGTGTAGCCCTCGCACACCGCCTCGTGCTCAGTGAAACGAAACCAGCTCGAACCCATGAAGCGATCGCCGACCGAAAGTCGTACGAAGGCATCGTTCGGTTTCCAATCGGGCCGCAGACTCAGCGTCACGTCGCGCATCACGTTCGGCGCATCGTCGATCTCCGTATACGCGCGTAGCGTGCGACCACCGTCGCCGTGCACCGTGATGGTGAAGTACTCGCGACCGCGCTCGACGCCTTTGCGGTCCGGTTTGTCGCTGGTGTAGTGCAATTTGCCGCGAATGCGACGGTGCGGGATCGGCATCGGTCACTCCATTCGAATCAAAGGTTCACGGAAGATTTTGCGTCGTGCCATGGACTTGATCCACGCCGACAACGCCGGCCGACCTGCGAGCGGATCGAAGGCGGCATCCACTCCGCTCAAGGCCGGAAAAACAGTCGGACTTTTGAGACGCAAGAACTGGACAGCGCCGACCGCGCGAAATTGCGCGATGTCGAGCCGCTCGTAGCCCGGCACGTCGCGCTCGAGTCGATCGAGCATCGCGACGACCTTGCCGAAACAACGCCGGACGTACTCCGGTCGCTGCTGGTCGCGCGGTAACCACGATTCGATGACCAACAAGACGAACGTATCGAACAGTCCGTCGGCCATCCACGCTTGCGTCAAAGTTTTGAAGCGAGATTCGCCGCGCGCCGGGAACAATTTTCGTCGACGATGCAAGGAGTCGAGATACTCGTAGATCACCGGACCACCGGCGATGTATTGCCCGGATTCGAGAACCAACGTCGGCACTTTGCCGAGCGGATTGATCTCGCCGAGCGCGGTATCGGCATCGAACGGCTTAGTCGCGATCGGCTCGATCTGCTCACGCAGTTCGGCGTAGTTGATCACGCTTTCGACCGTGTGCACGTAACCACGAATCGGCGTGTAGTACAGCTTCATCGTCCACTCCAAAAGAAAAGGGGCCGCGACTCGCGCCGCGACCCCTGCGATCGAACGATCTCCGTCAAGTTCCGATCAGAACTTGTAGGAGGCGCGAATGCCGTACTGACGCGGCATGTTCGGCGTCACTGCTACGCCTTGATAATTGGTCAACTGAGTGATGCTGGGAATCGCATCGAAGTCACTCCAACGCGCACATGCCGCCCAACTGTCGTTGTCGGTCACGTTCTTGACGTAACCCTCGAGACGCAAGCCCTGCTTCTCGCCGCCGACGCGCACGTTACCGAGCGTGTAGGACTTGCAGTAGGCCAAGTTCGACTCGTCGACATAGGTCTTACCGACGTAGTTGAGGTCGCCGTTCACGAACCACTTCCAATCGGTATTGCCGAGCGGCGCGGTGTAACCGGTCGAGACGCTGCCAGACCACTCGGGGAATCGGGCGTTGGTATTGCCCTTCATCTGCGTGAAGCCGGCGATCGCACTGACGAAATTGAAGATGTAGTTTTCGTACTTCGAGGACGCCCAAGTCATCGTCGCGCGCGCGTCCCAATGCTCGGTCAACAGCACCGAGCCTTCGAACTCGAGGCCATGCAACTTGGAATCGCCCGCGACGACAGCG
>RGUL01000180.1 GCA_010027845.1 Gammaproteobacteria bacterium | reverse complement strand
CAGCAGTTCGGCGCGAATCTCTGGGTCGCGGCGAACGCCATCACCAACTGGATCCAGCACGACCGTGCGGAGGATTCGGTGCGCACCAAGAACGGTCAGGTGCGCGCCTACGCGGCGTGGGACGGTTCGGTGGCTGACGATGTCGCCACCGCGCTCGACGCGGCGGTGGCCCTGCTCTGACGCGCAGGACGCCCGGATCGGTGGCCCCTGCGGGGGCCACCCTTCCGGCGCGCCTTGTTGGCGGGCCGATTCAAATAATCTAGTTTGCGCCGGAATAAATGCTCTTGCACCATGGCGGTGCATAGATATACTCACGCCATCGCTGGCCCATTCCGAGCCAGCCCAACCCGAAGGGACTGACCATGAAGACTGTCAAGAAGAACTACCGTGCCACCTACTGGAACAACGAGGGCGAACTTCAGGAAACTTACGACCTGCTGCACGATGCGCTGGTGCCAGAAATTGGCGTTGCGCCCACGCCGTACGGAAACGCGCTGCGTCAAATCGCCAACATCTACCACGAGATCTACAACAACGGCGGCTACAACGCGGTGCGCAGCGATTACGACGGCGGCAAGGAATTGACTGACCGCTACGAGTCAGCGGTGAACGATGTCGTTGTCGGCGCGCAACTGACTGACGATGATCGCAAGACGCTGACGAACGCGCTTCGTTATGCCGACTCGCTGTGCAGTTGGAGCCGCCCGCTGGTCGCGAAGCGACTGGATGACATTGTCACCAAGGTCACGCGCTTTGCCCTGCAACAGACGCTGATTGCGCTTCCGCGCCAAAAGGGCAAGGGTGTGCGCTAATGGATACCGATCACCTGTCGGCTCTTGCAGAACTGACCGAAATGCTGCATCGCGTGATCGCGGAACGCAACACGGCGCAGCACGAACTGTGCGAGCGCATTGCAGAGGATCGCTCGCTGGCCGCGCGATCCAACGGCGTTGCCATTCGCTACACATCGCTGGACATCGCGCGGGAGCGCGGCTACTTCGGCCTGCTCTCGCCTCTCACAAACGCCGTTGGCTGAACGGGTCTGGGTGT
>RGUL01000179.1 GCA_010027845.1 Gammaproteobacteria bacterium | reverse complement strand
TTGTTCACGGGCAATCCCGACTGGTCGAAATTGCTCGGCGCTAAAGCACCCGAGCTCACCGCCGAAGAACGCGCCTTTCTCGACGGCGCCTGCGAAGAACTGTGCGGCATGATCGACGACTTCGACATCACGCATCGTCGCGGTGACATGCCGCCCGAGATCTGGGAGTTTTTGAAGTCGCGCGGCTTCTTCGCGATGATCATTCAAAAGAAATACGGCGGACTTGAGTTCTCCGCCTATGCGCACTCCTGCGTGCTCGCGAAGCTCTCTTCGCGCAGCACGACGGTATCGTCGACCGTCGCCGTGCCGAACTCGCTCGGTCCGGCCGAACTTTTGCAGCACTACGGCACCGAGGAACAAAAGCAACACTATCTGCCGCGACTCGCGCGTGGTGAAGAAATTCCATGTTTCGCGCTGACGGGTCCGCGCGCAGGGTCCGATGCTGCATCGCTGCCGGACACGGGCATCGTTTGCCGCGGCGAGTGGCAGGGCCGGGAAGTCGTCGGCATCCGACTAAATTTTTCCAAGCGTTACATCACGCTCGCGCCGGTCGCGACCGTGATCGGGCTCGCGTTCCGTTTATTCGACCCCGACAAACTGATGGGCGACACCGCCGATTGCGGCATCACTTGTGCGCTGATCCCACGCAATACGGCAGGCATCACCATCGGTCGACGTCACTTTCCGTTGAACGTACCGTTCCAGAACGGCCCGATCCAAGGCAAAGACGTATTCGTACCGCTCGAATTCATCATCGGCGGTCCGAACGCCGTTTCGACGATTTGTCGGTCGGTCGCTGCATTTCTTTGCCCTCGAGCGGCACGGGTGGTGCGAAGGCGGGCGTGTTCGCAACCGGCGCTTATGCGCGTATCCGTCGTCAATTCAACATGCCGGTCGGTCGCTTCGAGGGCATCGAGAGCGTGATCGCACGCATGGTCGGACTCACGTACACCATGGACGCAGCGCGCTCGGTCACGGCTGGGGCGATCGACGGCGGCGAGAAACCTTCAGTGCCGTCGGCGATGCTCAAATATCACGTCACCGAGATGGC
>RGUL01000178.1 GCA_010027845.1 Gammaproteobacteria bacterium | reverse complement strand
GCACGTGAATGACGACACTCTCGGCCGACGCCGCCGGTGCGACAGCCGGCGCGATTACCGGAGCCTCAGCCGGAGCATCTGCCGAACCAAACAGGTCGTTGGTCGCCTCGTCGAAGAACGGATAGCTCAACACTTCGGTGTGGCCGGCGGATGCGAGTGCATCGGCAACCCGACGACGCAACGTCTGCGCCACCGTGTACCCGCGGCCCGGAGGCGCGACCGGAAGCTCGGCAGGAATCAGGTCGTAACCGACGATGCGCGCGACCTCTTCGGCGAGTGTCCATTTGTCGGTGAGGTCGGGGCGCCACGACGGCGGAACCACGCTGAGGCCGGACGCCGTCTCGGTGATGACTCCACCGATTTCGGCGAGCGAGCTGCGAATCTGCTCGGGCGTGTAGTCGTAGCCGATGAGCGACGAGACGAAACCGGTCGGCAGCTCGATGGGCGTGGGCGGGGCGAAGGCGCCACCGGTGACGCTGCCCATGTCGTCGGGCGTTCCGCCGGCGAGGTCGACGAGCAGCTGAACCACACGACCAGCGGCAACGGCCGCGATGTACGGGTCGACGCCACGCTCGAATCGACGCGACGCCTCACTCGGCAACTTGTGACGACGAGCCGTGCGCGCAATCGATACGGGGTCAAAGTTCGCCGCCTCGACGAGCACGTTCGTGGTGCCGTCGCCGATCTCGGTCGAGAAGCCCCCCATCACACCGGCGAGGCCAATCGGACCCGAGTCGTCGGTGATCAACAAATCTTCGGGGTGCAGTGTGCGCACCTGCTCGTCGAGCGTCGTGAGCGTCTCGCCCGCCTTCGCGCGACGCACGATGATGCCGCGCTGCAGCTTGTCGAGGTCATACGCGTGAATCGGCTGGCCGAGCTCGAGCATCACGTAGTTGGTGATGTCGACGATGAGTGAGATTGATCGGATGCCCGCCAGACGCAAGCGTCCGCTCATCCATGCCGGGCTCGGTCGTGAGGGGTCTACGCCGCGCACCACGCGAGTCACGAATACCGAACAACCGAGTCGCCCGCGAATCGGCGACTCGTCATCGAGGCGCACCGGGAACGTGGTCGCAAAC
>RGUL01000177.1 GCA_010027845.1 Gammaproteobacteria bacterium | reverse complement strand
GCCTTCATCGCATCGAGCACGTCGACGCCTTCGAGCTCGCGATTGAGTTGCATGACCGCTGCGACCGCGAGCGGAGCCGACAGGCAGATCTCTGCGGCAAGCGAGCGAGCCGAGTCCATCAGTTCGTCGGCCGGGACGACGCGATTGACGATCCCGAACGATGCGGCCTCGTGTGCGGAGAGTCGACGTCCGCCGAAGATGATTTCGTTCGACAATTGACGAGGAAGGAGTCGCGGCAAGCGAATCGTCCCCGCGTCGGGGATTACGCCCACCTTGGTCTCGGCGAGGAAGAACGTCGCGTGCTCGGCGGCAACGATGAAGTCAGCGGCCATCGCGATCTCGAACCCACCGCCAACGGCCATGCCGTTCACTGCGGCAATGACGGGCTTGTTGCGATTGGGGAGCTCGGGAAACCCACCGAACCCGCCGACGCCGTAGTCGGAGTCGAAGGACTCGCCTTCGTTGGCGGCGTTGAGGTCCCAGCCGGCCGAGAAGAACTTCTCGCCAGCACCGGTGAAGATGGCGACGCGCTGAGTCGCATCTCGATTGAATGCGTCGTAGATGCGGCTCAGCTCTTGGCTCGTCGCCGCGTCGATGGTGTTGGCCTTCGGACGATCGAGGGTGATCTCGAGGACCTGGCCGTCATTGGTCGTCGTCGTGGTGATGGGCATGATCAGGCCTCCTCGATGAGCAGGGCATCCACGGCGATCGCCGAAGACGTCGTGACGAGCACTGGATTCAGTTCGACTTCGACCATGTTCGTGCCGACGACGACGCGCTGGAGATGCTCGATGAAGTCGACCAAGGCGGTGACGTCGCCTGCGGGTTTTCCGCGATAGCCATTGAGAATTGGAGCGATGCGCAATTGTGTGATTGCGATCTCGATGTCCTTGCGCGAGGCGGGCGCGAGGAGTGACTGGGTGTCCTTCCAGAGTTCGGTGAGCACGCCGCCTGCACCGATCGTGAGGAGCCATCCAAGCGGTGCAGCGCGACGGATGCTGACGAGCACCTCGGCGACGATGCCCGTCACGGTCTCTTCGACGAGGAACTCGCTGATCGAGTCCGGCATGCCTTCGGCGG
>RGUL01000176.1 GCA_010027845.1 Gammaproteobacteria bacterium | reverse complement strand
GCCAAACTTGAGCATAAGTCGTTGGGGCACCGGCTTATTGGGAAACCCTATGGTGGGCGGTACTGGGATTGAACCAGTGACCCCTGCCGTGTGAAAGCAGTGCTCTACCGCTGAGCTAACCGCCCGCCCGTGGGAGGCGCGATTCTACGGGGGAGGCAGGCCGTAGGCAACGCGGCGCGGTGCTACCATTCCGGCCCCGCGAAAACGCCCTAGGAACCTCACGATGGCCGTTGTCACCCGCTTCGCCCCGAGCCCCACCGGCATGCTGCACATCGGCGGCGTGCGCACGGCGCTCTTTTGTTGGCTCTACGCCCGGCGGCACGGGGGCAAGTTCATCCTGCGCGTCGAGGACACGGACCGGGAGCGCTCGACGGACGAGGCGGTGCGGGTCATCTTGGAAGGGATGAGTTGGCTTGGGTTGGATGCCGATGAGGGTCCGTACTATCAAACCCAGCGCTTCGATCGTTATCGGGCGGTGATCGCGCAGTGGCTCGCCGAGGGCAAGGCCTATCGCTGCTACTGCACGAAAGAAGAACTCGAGCAGTTACGCGCGGAGCAGATGGCCCGCAAGGAAAAACCACGTTACGACGGGCGGTGGCGCGATCGCACGGACTCGCGCCCCGGGGTCGAGCCGGTGATCCGCTTCAAAAATCCGCTCGAGGGCGAGGTGGTGGTCGAGGATTACGTACACGGGCGCGTGACCTTCAAAAATTCCGAGCTCGACGATTTGGTGATCGCGCGCGGTGACGGTACGCCGACCTACAATTTTTGCGTGGTGGTCGACGATGCCGACATGGGTGTGACGCACGTGATCCGCGGCGACGATCACCTTAACAACACGCCGCGGCAGATGAACATGTTGGCAGCGCTCGGTGCGAAGATTCCGGCCTATGCGCACGTGCCGATGATTTTGGGTCCGGACGGCGCGAAACTGTCGAAGCGGCACGGCGCGGTGAGCGTTTTGCAGTACGAGGAGGACGGCTACCTGCCCGACGCCTTGCTCAATTATTTGGTCCGTCTCGGCTGGTCGCACGGCGACCAGGAAATCTTCACGCGTGCGGAGATGATCGCGGCGTTCGACATCGCGGACGTCAACAAATCGGCCTCGGC
>RGUL01000175.1 GCA_010027845.1 Gammaproteobacteria bacterium | reverse complement strand
GCACGGGCATGGAGCGTCCGGTCGCCATCGACTCGGGCGTCACTGTGGTGGCGCGTCGTGGTGGTGTGGTCGACTCGGTCGACGCGTCGCGCATCGTGGTCCGCGTCAACGACGCAGAGACGATCTCGGCCGAACCGGGCGTCGACATCTACAACCTCACGAAGTACACCCGTTCCAACCAGAACACCTGCATCAACCAACGTCCGTTGGTGTCCGCGGGTGATCACATCGCGCGTGGCGACGTGCTCGCCGACGGTCCTTCGACCGATCTCGGCGAACTCGCGCTCGGCCAAAATATGTTGGTCGCGTTCATGCCTTGGAACGGCTACAACTTCGAAGACTCGATCCTGATCTCCGAACGTGTGGTGCAGGAAGATCGCTTCACCACCATCCACATCGAAGAGCTCACCTGTGTCGCGCGCGACACCAAACTCGGCGCCGAAGAAATCACGGCGGACATTCCGAACGTCGGTGATCAAGCGCTCAACAAGGTGATCGACGTGCGTGTGTTCACGCGTGACGGCGTCGAGAAAGACTCGCGCGCCTTGTCGATCGAGAAGGCCGAAATCGAACGCGTGAAGAAAGACTTTGGCGATCAACAGCGCATCCTCGAGGAAGACATCTTCCAACGCGTGCGTCAAATGTTGATCGGCAAGGTTGCTGCAGGCGGTCCGCGTAAGCTCAAGTCGGGCACGAAGATCGCTGCCGACTATCTCGACGGTCTCAACCACGACGAGTGGTTCGAGATTCGGCTCGATGACGAAGACGCGAACTCGCAGCTCGAGGCTTCGGCTGAACGCGTGCGCGCGCAGCGCAAGTTGTTCGAAGCCAAGCTCGATAACAAGAAGGCCAAGATCACGCAGGGTGACGATTTGTCGCCGGGCGTGCTCAAGATGGTGAAGGTCTATCTCGCCGTGAAGCGCCGCGTGCAACCGGGCGACAAGATGGCTGGACGTCACGGCAACAAGGGCGTGATCTCGACGATCGTGCCGGTCGAAGACATGCCGTACCTCGAGGACGGTACGCCGGTCGACGTCGTGTTGAACCCGCTCGGCGTGCCCTCGCGTATGAACGTCGGTCAGGTGCTCGAGACGCACCTTGGCTGGGCGGCCAAAGGACTCGG
>RGUL01000174.1 GCA_010027845.1 Gammaproteobacteria bacterium | reverse complement strand
CCAGAGGTCCCAGAGGCTCCAGAGGCTCCAGAGGTCCCAGAGGCTCCAGAGGCTCCAGAGGTCCCAGAGGCTCTCATCTGTAGCTATATATCAGAAAGACATGTCAATTTTTCCAAAAAAAATTGAACCAGTAAAACCAGTGTGGGACCATCACCCCCCCTCTCAAGATGCCAAAGAAAGTTAACATCAGTAAGAAAGCTGCCGCCCTCTTCCAGAACAAGAAGGCCATACAAGAGGCTGTGAAAGGTAAGAAAGAGCTTACATTCGCCGTCGTAGAGAAGGTCATGGGATTCGCCATGTTTGCTCTCAAAACAGATAAAGGGCTTTCCATATACGGTACCCCTCGCGGCCTCTTCACAAAAAGTACAATGCCAATCTCTATAGGCAGTATAGTCGTTATACATGGCTACGGAACCAAGAACGCAAAAGGTGAGCAGATGATGGTAGAGATCGTAGGCCGCCTTGAAAAGCATGACATCCGCGAACTATCCTCTTCTAATATCCTCAATCCTGCCATTCTTAGCGCTGCAAAGAACGCAACCTCTATGGCCAATTGTGAAGAACCTGCTAGCGACGAAGATGACTTCTTTGACTCTGGTGCCAGAGGATATCTGGGGAAAGGCGGAACCCCCCAAATCTAAGAAGAGGGCTCTCGCTATGGAAGAAGTAGCTGCCAATACACAGGCACTCGTACAGAAGTTGGCATCTGGGCATACAGCCGCTACAGTTGCTACAGTGGATGTAGAGGAGCATGTAGACCTCGAGGACCTATAAAAAAATGCCAATTCAAAATTCAATTCCCAAAAAAAATTGAACAAGACAATACCCACTATAGTATGTACCCCTACCCCAGTCAAGGTAGGGCGGGCGTGGGAGTTGATTGGTGACCACGACGGGTGTGTGCGTAGGTAGGAGCAACACCGAAAATTAGGACGTGCCATGTTAGCCGAAAGGCGGCAATGTTAGCCGAAAGGCGGTTGGGCATGACTGGTAACTGCGATTATGTAGAAGGCGGGGCAGTTACCCTAGACGTGTTTGCGAGCACGTGTAGAAATATAGGGAGGTGTGCGAAGTAGGAGCAGCATCTCTAAAACGGGCTAAATATAGTATTACCCAACCCATTCCAT
>RGUL01000173.1 GCA_010027845.1 Gammaproteobacteria bacterium | reverse complement strand
GCTTCGGTAAATGGCTGGAAAATGCCCGCGACTGGACGATCAGCCGCAATCGCTTCTGGGGTTCACCCATTCCCGTGTGGATGAGCGACGACCCCAACTACCCGCGCACCGACGTCTACGGCAGCGTCGCAGAGCTCGAGCGCGACTTCGGGGTCACGGTCACTGAGTTGCATCGTCCGCACGTGGATGACCTCGTGCGACCGAACCCCGATGACCCGACGGGCAAGTCGATGATGCGCCGCGTGCCAGAGGTGCTGGATTGCTGGTTCGAAAGCGGCTCGATGCCCTTCGCCCAGGTGCACTATCCATTCGAGAATCAGGAGTGGTTCGACCACCACTATCCGGGTGACTTCATCGTCGAATACATCGGTCAGACCCGTGGCTGGTTCTACACGCTGCACG
The DNA here is from genome assembly GCA_010027845.1 of Gammaproteobacteria bacterium. Taxonomy (GTDB): domain Bacteria; phylum Pseudomonadota; class Gammaproteobacteria; order Steroidobacterales; family Steroidobacteraceae; genus UBA964. Next base: position 737 of record RGUL01000173.1, on the reverse strand, counting down.
TGCTCGCCACCGCGCTCTTCGACAAGCCGAGCTTCGCCACGTGCGTGAGCCACGGGATCGTGCTCGGCGCGGACGGGCAGAAGATGTCCAAGAGTCTGCGCAATTATCCCGACCCGATGGGAGTGTTCGACACTCACGGAGCGGACGCGATGCGGTGGTACTTGCTGTCGTCGTCGATCCTGCGAGGGTCCGACTTCGCGGTCACCGAAGAAGGCATTCGCGACACCGTGCGCCAGGTGATGTTGCCGATCTGGAACTCGTGGTACTTCCTCACCCTGTATGCGAACGCCGCGGGAAAGCAGGGGAAGGTGCGCACCGATTCGACCAACGTCGTCGATCGATACATCTTCGCCAAGTTGAATCGCACGGTCGGCCTCGTCACGAAGTCGATGGACACCTACGACCTGTTCGAGGCATGCCAGCAGATCCGCGAGTTCCTGGACGCACTCACCAACTGGTACATCAGGCGCAGCCGCGATCGTTTCTGGTCGGGGGATTCGGACGCGATCGACACGCTGCACACCGTGCTCAGCGTGCTCTGCCGTCTCGCCGCTCCGCTCCTGCCGCTCGTCAGTGAACACATCTATCGCGGACTCACCGGTGAGCGCAGCGTGCATCTTGCGGATTGGCCACGAGTTGACGAAGTGCCCGCAGACGATGCACTCGTCACCACCATGGATCGTGTGCGCGACGTGTGTTCGACGACGTTGTCGCTGCGCAAGTCGAAGTCGCGGCGC
>RGUL01000172.1 GCA_010027845.1 Gammaproteobacteria bacterium | reverse complement strand
AATTTTTGCCCGCCTCTCCCGAGCTCGGTGCGAGTCCCGAGCAAATACTGCGCGGCTTCATCGACGCCGCGTCGAGTCCGCAAAACGACTATGCCGTGGCTCGTGAGTTCTTGTCGATGGCGTTAAATGTGGATTGGAAACCGAATGCGCGCGTCATCGTTGACGGGGGCTCGCGTGACTACGTCGTGACGGCCGACGGCACGATAACGCTCGTGACGCAGTCGCAGGCCGTGGTGGATGAGCGCGGGGATTACTCCGAACGCGACATCCCGGAGCGCGTGTCATTGACGTATTCGTTTGTGCAAGAGAACGGAGAGTGGCGGATTGCGTCGGCGCCGGAGGGCGTGCTGTTGGAGCGCTACACGTTCGACCAGATTTTTGGTCAACACGCGCTCTACTTCTTCGACCCGACTTTCAGTCTGTTGGTGCCTGACGTGCGATATTTTCCATCGCGTGCCTCAACGCCGACGCGAATCATGAAGGCCTTACTCGCCGGTCCCTCCCCGTGGCTGGCCAGCTCGGGTGCCGTCGTGACGGCGTTTCCGCCGGACACGCAGCTTGTCGCCGAAACGGTGCCCATTACGGGCACGTCCGCGAGTGTCGACATCACCGGCAATGCGTTGAACTCGACCTTGGAGCAGAAGCGACTCATGCTCCGGCAGGCTGCGGCGAGCCTGTCATCACTGAGCTCGATATTCACTGTGCAGCTATCGATTGCGGGAGTACCGCAAGATATTTCAGCGCAATCTGAAGATGTTCAAAAGGGCTACCCGCAGGTCGATGCCCGGCACGGTCGCGCTCCAACGTTCGACAAATCGCATCTTCCCCGGGGGCGAGGCGGCGTCGTCGTCCGTCGCACGGGCGACTTCGGCGTACGCGCGGTAGGCATCGGGGGCGTCGTTGACTTTGCCGTCGTCGGCTTGTGCGTCGCCGAGTCGTTCGTCCAGTGCGTTCAGCGCGTCGCGCAGAGACGAGAGGCGCAGGTTGCGGTCCTGCTCGGGGCGCCGACGAAGCACCGCGCGCACCAGGGCGTGCCCGAAGCCAGTGACGGAGGCGGCGAAGTCGGACACCGACAGGCCGGGGTAGGTGAGCGCATCACGCATGCCACCAGTTCGCGGCCCACCTGCGGTCAGGAAGAG
>RGUL01000171.1 GCA_010027845.1 Gammaproteobacteria bacterium | reverse complement strand
ACTCGGCGACACCGTGATCGAGGTGAAGAACTTGAAGAAGGGCTTCGGCGATCGACTCCTCATCGAAGATCTGTCGTTCTCGCTCCCGCCCGCGGGCATCGTCGGCATCATCGGACCGAACGGCGCAGGTAAGACGACGCTGTTCCGCATGCTCACCGGCCAAGAAGCACCCGACTCGGGTTCGATCACGATCGGCGAGACGGTGCAGTTGAGTTACGTCGACCAGAGCCGCGACACGTTGAACGACGACGCGAGCGTGTACGAAGAGATCACCGGTGGCGCCGACACGTTGAAGGTGGGTGGACGCGAGATCCACGGTCGTGCGTACGTGGCGAGTTTCAACTTCAAGGGCAGCGATCAGCAAAAGCGCGTCGGAGACCTCTCGGGTGGTGAGCGCAATCGCGTGCACCTCGCCAAGTTGTTGAAGAATGCGGGCAACGTGCTGCTCCTCGACGAGCCGACGAACGACCTGGACGTCGACACCCTGCGCGCGCTCGAGGCGGGTCTCGAGTCGTTCCCCGGTTGCGTGGTCGTGATCAGCCACGACCGCTGGTTCCTCGACCGCATCGCCACGCACGTGCTCGCCTTCGAGGGAGACAGCCAGGTGCGCTGGTTCGAGGGCAACTTCACCGACTACGAGGCGTGGAAGAAGAAGGAGCTCGGCGGTTCCGCCGATCAGCCGACGCGCATCAAGTACAAGAAGTTCTCGCGATGACCAACGTCGCGTTGAAGCGGATCCGCATCGTGTGCGCGATCGTCTTCGTGTCGTGCATCGCCGGGATGATCGTGACCTCGATCGCGGGCAACAACGTCGGTGTGGTCACCACGATCGGCCTCACGTCCGCGGTCGCTGCGATCGTGCTGATCGCCACCTCTGCCGTCACCGCCACGCGACGCATCGACGCCTTCGATGACGTGCGCGCGGAAGGCATCGAACGCCGCATTGGCGAACTCGTGCAGGCCGGAGCCAACGAAGACGGCGTGCGCGAACTCGTGCGCGAGTCGATCGAGTTGGGCCGCAGCGCCACGTGACGCTCACCGATGCGCAACTCGCTCACGCGCTCGCCGAAGAGGCGGGCAAGCGATTGCTCGAGGCGCGCGAGACGTTGCGCACGATGGATGCAGACACCTGGCTCGCCA
>RGUL01000018.1 GCA_010027845.1 Gammaproteobacteria bacterium | reverse complement strand
CCGCCGCCGCCGCTCCAGCCCGCGACCTCGGCGATCGTTCGGCCGCCGGAGTTGCAACGCGACGTCGACTTTTGGATCCACATCTACACCGTCGTCACGACACGCCAAGGCGTGCTGCACGACGAGCGCAATCTAGGCGTCATCTACACCACGATCGATTTGCCGGATGCGGCGGCCGCGACGTCGCGGCGCGCCGTGATCTCGAACGCCCGCGACCGTATCGTCGTCGCATTGCGCGAGGCTGCTGCAGCGGTCGGCAGTGGTGCCGCTCCGGCATCGTCCGAAGCGCAGCGCATGTTGACCTTATGGGGCCCCGACGCCTCGCGGCAGCGCTTGCTCGAGGCGGCCGACTTGGTGCGCTTTCAACTCGGTCAAGCCGATCGTTTTCGCGAGGGTTTGGAGCGTTCCGGGCGTTGGGAATCGCATATCGCACGCACGTTCGCGGAACTCGGCTTGCCGCCCGAACTCGCCGCGTTGCCACACGTCGAGTCTTCGTTCACGCCGACTGCGTATTCGAAGGTCGGTGCGTCGGGGCTTTGGCAGTTCATGCGCTCGACCGGCCGCCTCTACATGCGCGTCGACGATACGGTCGACGAGCGACTCGACCCGTTCCGCTCCACCGAAGCCGCGGCGCAATTGTTGGCCAACAATTACCGCGCGCTCGGCACTTGGCCGCTCGCGATCACCGCCTACAACCACGGCACCGCCGGCATGCGGCGCGCGCGCGACACCATGGGCACCGACGATTTCGCGGTGATCGCTCGGCGTTACGACGGACGCGCGTTCGGCTTCGCATCGCGCAACTTCTATCCGTCGTTTCTCGCCGCGCTCACCATCGATCAAAATCCCGAGCGCTATTTCGGCAAGATCGAACGCGCGGCACCTCTGCGGTTCTATGAAATTCAGTTGCCGACGCCGGTCGCGATCGACCAAATCGAACGGCGGATCGGACTGTCGCGCGTGCTGGTGCGAGAGTTGAATCCGGCGTTGCGTCCGGCGGTGTGGTCGGGTGCGCGCAAAGTGCCGCGCGGCTATCGATTGCGCGTGCCGGCGGAGGCGATGGCTGCAGCGAACGAATTCGCCAAAACTCTAGGCACCGAGGTGGTCGAGGAGGAGCCGCGGGTTGCGGCGCGTTACGCCGCGAGCGTTGCGGCGAGCGAAGCCAAAGCGCTGGCGAAAGCTGCGCTGGCCAGCGCGAGCGCTGCGGCGCCGAGCGCTGCGGCACCGAGCGCTGCTGCCACGCCGACTGCCGCGGTGGCGGATGCGGTCGCCGCGACCAAGGACTATCGCGTGCGCCGTGGCGACACGTTGTCGTCGCTCGCACGGCGCTTTGGTTTGAGCGTCTTGGAGCTCGCGCGACTCAACGATCTCGATCCGAAGACCAAGTTGCGTCACGGCCATACGTTGCGCGTGCCGGCAAGCTGATTCGGTACTTTTGAGAGATCAGCTGCGCGCGCAGGTCCTATAATCGCGCACATGGTCGGTACGCTGCGCAGATGGTCGTTGTGGCTCGTGGTGCTGTCATCTTGGACGGCCGTGGCGCAGGCCGACGCTTACAGCGCGCTGCCGATGGCGACGCGCATCCTGGTGGAAAAATCCGATCGACGGCTGACGCTTTTCGAGAACGATCGCGTGCTGCGTCGCTATCGTGTCGCGCTCGGCGTCGAGCCGGTGGGTCCGAAGCAAGTCGAGGGCGATCAGCGCACGCCCGAGGGGCGCTACCGCATCGTCGCGCGCAATCCGCGCAGCGATTTCTTTTTGTCCTTGCTGGTGTCCTACCCCGACGTGCGCGATTCGGAGCGGGCGCGACGCTTAGGCGCCAAGCCCGGCGGTGCGATCATGATCCACGGTTTGCCGAATCAGCCGCGCCAATCGCCGGAGTATTACGCCAAGACCGACTGGACCGACGGCTGTATCGCGCTCAGCAATGCCGACATGATGGAAGTCTGGATGCTGGTGCCCGAAAACACCCCCATTGAAATTCGGCCGTAAGCCCCGACTCTGCGGGAACGAATAGAGGTGTCCGCCTTGGAAACGAGTATCGTCATTCCGGAATTCGTCGACGCACGGGTCGCACCGCGCGGCGCGCTCGAAAGTCTCTCGCAGCAAGAGATCGAGCAATTGCTGTCGAGTGGGCAGGGCGGTCTCTACCCGCTCTTCCGGCGCTGTGCGCTCGCGGTTCTCAACGCCGGCAGCGACACGGACGACGCTCGCGAGATCTTCGACAAATATCGCGACTTCGACATCCGACTCGTGCGTCATGCTTTCGGCGTCAAGCTCGAGATCCGCAATGCGCCGGCGGCAGCATTCGTCGACGGCGAGATGATCCGCGGCATCAAAGAATTATTGTTCGCGGTGCTGCGCGACGTCGTCTTCATCGCCAACGAAATCGTCGATCGCGGACGCTTCGATCTCGCGCGGCCGCAGGCGATCACCAACGCAGTGTTCCACATTCTGCGCAACGCGCGCGTGCTCGATCACCGACTGCGACCGAATCTCGTGGTGTGTTGGGGCGGCCACTCCATCAATCGCGAAGAATACGAATACACCAAAAAAGTCGGCTACGAACTCGGCTTGCGCGGTCTGGACGTTTGCACGGGGTGCGGACCCGGTGCCATGAAGGGGCCGATGAAGGGCGCGACCATCGGCCACGCCAAACAGCGCATCGGCACCGGCCGCTACATCGGCCTCACCGAGCCCGGCATCATCGCCGCCGAGCCGCCGAATCCGATCGTGAACCACCTCGTGATCATGCCGGACATCGAAAAACGTCTCGAAGCGTTCGTGCGACTCGGTCACGGCATCGTCGTGTTTCCGGGCGGGGTCGGCACCGCCGAAGAAATCTTTTATTTGCTCGGTATTCTGCTTGATCCGGCCAACGCCGCGCAGCCGTTCCCGGTGGTGCTGACCGGGCCGCGCCAAAGCGCAGCGTATTTCGAACAGATTCGCCGTTTTTTGATCGGCACTTTGGGGCAGGTTGCGGCCGACCGCTTGCGGGTCGTGATCGACGATCCGGCGGAGGTCGCGCGCATCATGGATCGCGGCCTCGACGAGGTGCGTGAATTCCGTCGGCAGCAATCCGACTCCTATAGCTTCAATTGGCTGCTGCACGTCGGCGAAGAATTCCAACACCCGTTCGAAGTGACCCATGCCTCGATGCGTACCCTGCGGCTGCATCGCGAGCAACCGCTGCATGATTTTGCCGCCGACTTGCGTCGCGCCTTCTCCGGCATCGTCGCCGGTAACGTCAAAGAACAGGGTGTGACGGCGATCGAGCGTCACGGGCCTTTCGAGCTCGTCGGTGACGCCGCCGTGATGGCCATGCTCGACGAATTACTCGCCGGATTCGTCGCTCAGCAACGCATGAAGCTGCCCGGCGCCAAATACATTCCTTGCTATCGCATCGTCAAATCATGACCACCCAAAAACACGGTTTCCAAGCCGAGGTTCGTGAGCTGTTGAAGCTTATGATTCACTCGCTCTACAGCCACCGCGAGATCTTCCTGCGGGAGCTCATCTCGAACGCGTCGGACGCGAACGACAAGCTGCGCTTTCTCGCGCTCTCGGATGCGACACTCTACGGCGACGAGCCCGAATTACGGATCTGGATCGACCACGACGCCGCGCAGGGCACTGTCACGATCCGTGACAACGGCATCGGCATGACGCGCGATGAGGCGATCGCACATCTCGGTACGATCGCGAAGTCGGGCACGGCCGACTTCTTCTCGCGACTCACCGGCGATCAACAAAAAGACTCGCAACTCATCGGCCAGTTCGGTGTCGGTTTCTATTCATCCTTCATCGTTGCCGACGAAGTCGAAGTGTTCTCGCGCAAGGCGGGTCACTCTGCGAACGAGGGTGTACGTTGGGCCTCGAAAGCCGACGGTGAATTCGAAGTTGCGACGATCGAGCGTGCCGAACGTGGCACCACTATCGTGCTACATCTGAAGGACGACGCCAAAGAATTCGCCGATGCGTGGAAGCTGCGCTCGTTGGTGCGACGCTATTCCGATCACATCGCCTTTCCGGTGTCGATGCGTAAGGAAGGTGAAGCGACCCTCGAGTGGGAGGCCGTGAATCAGGCGAAAGCGCTGTGGACGCGGCCGCGCACCGAAATCACCGACGAAGAATATCGCGAGTTCTACCGCCACGTCGGTCACGACTTCGCCGATCCGCTCGCCTGGAGTCACAACAAAGTCGAAGGCAAGCGCGAATACACGTCCTTGCTCTACGTGCCGGCGCGCGCACCGTTCGACCTCTTCCATCGCGAAGCGGCACGTGGGCTGAAGCTCTACGTGCGGCGCGTGTTCATCATGGACGACGCCGAGCAATTTTTGCCGCTCTACTTGCGCTTCGTGCGCGGTGTGCTCGACTCGAACGATTTGCCGCTCAACGTTTCGCGAGAATTGCTGCAACAGGACGCCGATGTCGAGGCGATGCGCGGTGCGCTCACGCGGCGCGTGCTCGACTTGCTCGCGAAGCTCGCCAAAGACGAACCGGAAAAATTCTCCGCATTCTGGAAAGAATTCGGTGTGGTGTTGAAGGAAGGCGTCGGTGAGGACGCCGCTAATCGCGACCGCATACTGCCTTTGCTGCGGTTTGCGAGTACGCACGATGAATCTGATGTGCCGACGACGGCACTCGCCGACTATGTCGCACGGATGAAGACCGGCCAGACCAAAATTTATTACGTCGTCGCCGAGTCCGTGGTGGCTGCCCGCAGTAGCCCGTATCTCGAAAAGCTGCGGGCTAAAGGCATCGAAGTATTGTTGTTCGCCGATCGCGTCGATGAATGGATGATGGGCTATCTGCGCGAGTTCGACGGTAAGCGGTTCAAAGATGTGGCGCGTGGTGATCTCGAGCTCGGCGAGCTCGAAGATGCAGCGGATAAAACGGCGGCCGAGGAAGCGGGTAAGGCCGCTGCCGGATTGATCGGGCGACTGAAAAAATCGCTGGGCGATCGGGTCGCGGAAGTTCAGGCGGGCACGCGACTCGCCGATACGCCAGCCTGCCTCGTGCTCGCCGAGGGTGACCCGGGCGCGCAAATGCGACGGATTCTCGAGGCGGCGGGGCAGGCGATGCCCGAGACCAAACCGACGCTCGAAATTAATGCGGGCCATGCCTTGCTGCGCCACCTCGACGCGCTCGAGGACGGCGAGCCGTTCGACGAGCTCGCGCTGCTGCTCTTCGAGCAGGCCAAACTCGCCGAGTCCGGCAGTGTCGCCAATCCTGGTGAGTTCGTGCGACGCCTGAATCGGGTGCTCGGACGACTCATGCCATAATCGTCGCATGAGTGCCGAGCACGACGATCACGGAAACCGACCCACCCGCGATGAGTTGCGCGGGCGACTGACGCCGCTCGCGTACGAAGTCACGCAGCACAAAGGCACCGAACGTGCCTTCACCGGCGCCTATACGTACAACAAAGATTCCGGTACGTATGCTTGTGTGTGTTGCGGAAACGCGTTGTTCGCGTCGAACACCAAATACGACTCGGGCTCCGGCTGGCCGAGTTTTTGGACGCCGCTCGCCGCCGATCGCGTGCGCGAGATTCGCGACGTGAGCCACGGCATGATTCGCACCGAGGTGGTTTGTGCGCGGTGCGATGCGCATCTCGGCCACGTATTCGACGACGGCCCGCAGCCGACCGGCTTGCGCTACTGCATCAATTCCGTGTCGCTCGATTTTCGTGACGCATCGACGGGCCAAACGGACGGAGCGGACGGCTCGCGCTGATGCGCGTGCTCATGGCGCTGCTGATCCTGGCGGTCGCCGGCCTAGCGGTGTTCGCGCAGCAGTGGGCCGAGCGTGCGCGACGGCCCGCCGACACCGCAACCCAGATGACTAACGCTGCAACCAGTGCAGTCGAGGAGAAATCTTTGAGCGATACCGAACCACTCGTCACCGACGTGACCATCGGCGAAGGCGCCGTCGCCACCAATGGCCGCAAGGCCGTCGTGCACTACACCGGGTGGTTGCACGATCCGAACGCCCCCGAGCATAAAGGCCGTCAGTTCGATAGTTCGCGCGAGCACGGCGAACCGTTCGAATTCGAAGTCGGTGGTGGTGAGGTGATCCGCGGCTGGGACCTCGGAGTCGCCGGCATGAAAGTCGGTGGCATGCGCCGTCTCGTGGTGCCCGCCGAACTCGGATACGGTGCGCGCGGTGCGGGTGGCGTGATTCCGGGTGGTGCGACTTTGGTGTTCGACGTCGAACTTTTGGAGGTGCGGTGATGGACGGACGGCAAGTCAAATATTCGCTCGTGGCCTTGCTCGCGACGCTCGGCGGCACGACGGCGTCGACGGCAACGCTGCTCCATGCCGGACGCGTGATCGATGCGGTGGGCGATACGGCGCTAGTCGAGCGCACGATCGTGGTCGACGGCGAACGCATCGTCGCGATCGAAGCCGGCTATCGAAAACCAGCCGCCAACGACCGAGTGATCGACCTGCGCAAAGCTACGGTGATGCCGGGCTTCATGGACATGCACGTCCATTTAACGAGTCAGCAAAGCCGTACGTCGGAGCTCGAGCGCTTCAAAAAAGACGGCACGGACGTTGCGATCGACGGCGTGGTTTATGCGCAGCGCACGCTACAAGCCGGTTTCACGACCGTGCGCGATCTCGGTGATTCTTTTCTCGCGAGTCTCGCGTTACGCGATGCGATCAATGCCGGCAAGGTGCCGGGGCCGCGAATCTTCGCCGCCGGCAAGGCGATCGCGACGACGGGTGGTCATGCCGACCCGACGAACGGCTGGGCGGATTTTCTCGGTGGCAAAGACGTCGGCCCGCACGAAGGTGTGATCGACGGCCCGCAAGCCGCCGCGCAAGCGGTGCGTCAACGCTACAAAGACGGTTCCGATCTCATCAAAATCACGGCTACGGGCGGCGTGCTGTCGATTGCGAAGAACGGCCTCAATCCGCAATTCACCGAAGAAGAAATTCGTGCGGTGGTGGTAACGGCACACGATTACGGTTTCAAAGTCGCCGCGCACGCACACGGTGCCGAAGGCATGAAGCGCGCGGTGCGAGCGGGCGTCGATTCGATCGAGCATGGGACGTTCATGGACGACGAGACCATGCAACTGATGAAACAGAACGGCACCTACTACGTGCCCACCATCACGGCGGGACGCTGGGTGTTCGATCGCTCGAAAGAGCCGGGATTTTTTCCGGAGGTCGTGCGACCGAAAGCTGCGAGCATCGGTCCGGTGATCCAAGGTACGTTCGCCAAGGCGTATAAAGCGGGCGTCAAAATCATGTTCGGTACCGACACGGGTGTTTCGGCGCACGGCGACAACGGCCGCGAATTTGTGCTGATGGTCGAAGCGGGCATGCCGGCGCTCGAAGCGATCAAGTCGGCGACGATCGTGCCGGCGAAATTTCTCGGTATCGACGATCAACTCGGTACGATCCAAATCGGCAAGACTGCCGACCTCGTGGCGGTGCCGGGCGATCCGCTCACCGACATCACCACGATGCAGCGGGTGAATTTCGTGATGAAGGACGGCGTTGTCCAGCGCAACCCCTGAGCGGCGGCTGATACCGGGTCCGGCGGGCGATCTCGAACTTTTGATCGAGGTTCCGACCGCGGGTGCGCCCGTGGCGATCGCGGTGTGTTGCCATCCGCACCCGTTATTCGGCGGCTCGCTCACCAACAAAGTGATCCATACCGTCGCGCGCGCGTTCGTGACCGCGGGTGCTGCGACGGTGCGTTTCAATTTTCGTGGCGTGGGTGCGAGTGCCGGTGTACACGACGACGGTCGTGGTGAGTGCGAAGATCTGCGCGCCGTCGTCGCTTGGGCGCGCGAGCGTTGGCCGGGGTTGCCGCTTTGGTTGGGCGGCTTTTCTTTTGGCGCTTGGATCGGGCTGCGTTGCCATGCTGCGCTGGCGGCGACGAGGCTGGTGACGGTGGCACCGCCTGCGGGCCGTTGGGATTTTTCGGACGTTGCGCCGCCCACGCAGCCGTGGCTGGTGATCCAGGGCTTGCGCGATGAATTGGTCTCAGCGGTGGAGGTCGAGCGATTCGCGCGAGCCAACGGCGCGGCACTTCATTGGGCGCCGATCGCTGAGGCTGATCATTTTTTCCACGGCCGCTTGTCCGAAGTGCGCAACGCCGTGACGGAGTTTTTGAGCGTCAGCCGAGCGAGCGAGGATTAACCCCGCAAAGAATAGCCGGCGCCGCGTACGGTGTGGATCAAGGGTTGATCGAACTCGCGGTCGACCGCTTGCCGCAGTCGGCTGATGTGCACGTCGACGACGTTGGTTTCCGGGTCGTAGTGGATATCCCACACACCTTGTAACAACATCGCGCGCGTCACCACTTGCCCCGCATGACGGGCCAAAAATTCTAGCAGTCGAAATTCACGAGTCGTGAGTTCGAGCACGCGACCTTTGCGCGTGGCGCGACGCGCGAGCAGATCGAGTTCGAGATCGGCGACGCGCAACGCAGTGACTGCGCTATCGCGATTGCGACGTAACAGCGACTCGACTCGGGCGAGCAATTCTTCGACGGCGAACGGTTTGCCGAGGTAGTCGTCGCCGCCCGCGCGCAGGCCGCGCACGCGCTCGTCGACCGAGTCGAGCGCCGACAACACCAGCACCGGAGTTTTATCACCGCCGGCGCGCAAGTTGCGGATCACGTCTAGCCCGTCGAGCTTCGGCAGCATGCGATCGCCGATGATGAGATCGAACTGGCCGCTCGTTGCGCGCTGCAGCCCGCTCGCGCCGTCGGCGACGTGTTCGGTGACGTAGCCGTGCCGATCGAGCGCCGCGACGATTTCCGCGGCGAGTGTGGTGTCATCTTCTATGAGCAGCAACGTCACGAGTGCTTACCTGCGCTGCGATTGTAAGCGATGAGACCAACTTGCGGCACTTTGGTTCGCAGCCCCGCGCGTGGCATGCTGGGCCATGCTCCAAGAGGTATCAGATCGACGCGCCCTCGGCGCAGCCCTGGTGGCGATGTGGACTATTTTGCTGGCCTTTTCCGGCAGCTATGCCTGGTTGCAGCGACGCGTGGCGCAGGCGATCGACGTCGATACCCACCGCATTTTGCAACGCGAACTCAAACTCACCGAGCGCATCGATCACACGGCCGGTCGTGAGACTTTGGTGCGGGCACTGAAAGTGCGCACGGGATACTCCGACCCCGATTATTTTTGGGCCATGTTCGACGCCCGCGGCACCGTGGTGGTCGGCGACGTCGCGAGCCTGCCGTTGCCACTATCGAAGTTGCAGACGATTCGTACGTCGACGCGTCTGCCGATCGACGATCGACACGACGCGTATCTCGACGTGCTGCGGTTGGCCGACGGCGCGCAGGTGGTGCTCGGGCGTCGCGACGAACGTCGCAGCATGCTCGCACGCGACTTCGCCTATGCTGCGCTCGGCGCACTCGCGGTGTTGTTACTCGCCTCGATCTTGGCCGTCACGCTGTTCGATCGATATCTCGTGCGTCATCTGCGTGTTCTCTCGGACAAGGCGCGGCGGATCATGCGCGGTCAAATGGTCGATCGTGCGGCCGCGCCCGAGCGTTTGGCCGAACGCGGTTCGTTGACACGAGCGTTCAACGAAATCCTCGATCACAACGAGGCGCTGGTCAGTGGTATGCGCACCGTCACCGAAAGTCTCGCGCACGATCTACGTCGGCCTCTGATGCGGGTGCGCCGCGGGATCGAGGCTGCGCGCGCAGCGAGCGAGCCGGCCGATCGCGAAGCTTATCTCGCCGTCGCCGAGGTGAATGCCGCGCGTGCGTTGCAGACGTTCAACGCGCTCGTCGATCTCGCGCGCGCCGAAGCCGGTTTATCGCGTGAATCGATGGAGCGAGTCGACGTCGCGCTGTTGGCGCTAGACGTCATCGAGTTGTTCGCGCCGCTCGCCGAGGAGCGCGGTCAAAAATTGGTGCAAATCATGGAGCCCTGTAGCGCGATCGCTCACCGTCAGTTGCTGTCGCAGGCTCTCAGCAATTTGCTCGATAACGCGATCAAATATTCACCACCCGACGGTACCTTGACGCTCACCGTGCGCTGTTCGCCCGCGGGCGGTTGCGAACTGAGCGTCGAAGATCGCGGACCCGGCATTCCCGCCGATGCGCGCGAGCAGGCGTTGCGTCCGTTCGTCCGGCTCGAATCGGGCGACTCGAGCGGATCGGGCATGGGGCTTGCCATCTGCGCGGCGGTCGCGCGATTGCACGGCGGTTCCTTGCAACTGGAAAGCGCGGAGCCCGGCTTGCGGGCACGGATGATCCTCGGGTCTATGCCCGAGGCCACCAAAGGCTGATCTCGAGGCCACGCGATAGGTTGCGCGCACGGCAACCACCGCCTTCGGCGCGCATCACGCGCGACGTGATCGCAAGCCCGAGGCCCGCCCCGCCGCTGTCGCGCGAGCGATCGGGGGCAACGCGATGGAACGGCTCAAAGATGCGCTCTAGGTCTTGCTCTGGAACACCGGGCCCTTGATCGCGTACGTGTAATTCATAGGATCCGGGCAGAATGTCGAGTTGCAGTTCGACCACCGAATCACGCGGCGCATGATGCAAGGCGTTACGCACCACGTTCTCGATCGCCGCGCCGGTCCAGTCCGCATCACCGTCGATTTCGCAATCGTCGGCAGGATTACGCCAGCGCACGCTGCAGCCGCGCGCTTGCGCCTCGAACGACGCGTCGGCGGCGATGCGGTCGATCAAGGTGACGAGATCGAGGCGATCACGACGCAGAATCTCGGCACCGGATTCGAGACGCGCGACATCCAAAATATTACCGACCAGTGCATCGAGCCGTTCGACTTCGGAGTCGACGCGCGCGAGTTGCAGCTCGGTGCCTACGCCGTCGCGAGCGAGCTCGGTCGCTAAACGGATACGTGTGAGCGGTGAGCGGATCTCGTGTGACACGTCGCGCAACAGCCGTTCGCGAGCACGCAGTGCTTCGCCGAGCCGCATGGCCATGGAATCGAAAGACGTGCCGAGTCGACCGAGTTCGTCGTGGCGGGTCGTGACTTCGCGCGGTACGCGCACGTCTAGATCGCCGGCGGCCAGACTACGCGTCACGCGCTGCAAGGCGCGCACCGGTCGGGTGATCGATAGCGCGAGTAGCGAACTCGTCAGAAGCGCGAGCAAAAGCGCAGCGATCACTAGCGGGATGCGTGCATCTTGCAGACCGAAAGGGCCCGGTACCGGTGGCGGATTTTTGAGCGCGTAGAGAAAATAACGGTCACCGTCGGCTGACAAAAGTTCCGGTAAGTCGGCGATACGAATTTCATCTTCGCCGCTACGCTTCGCAGCGTCGCGTGCGGCTGCGAATCGATCGACGAGTTCACGGGGCACTTCGCGTCCGAGTAAATCGACCCCTGACTCGTCGAGCACCAACACGTGCGGTGGCAAATCGCTCGATGCCCCGTTCGCAGCGTCGTTGGTGGTCGAACTGCGCGCATTACGCTCGACTCGTGCGGCCCACTCGAGCAAGCCGTCTTCGCCCTCGCGTTCGAGGGTGGTTGCAGCCTCGGCGGTCATGTTGCCGAACTCTTGCGTCGCAGCGCGATGTTGCGTTGCGAGTAACCAGGAGGTGATACCGGCGGCGGTGACGGCAAACAGCGCCAGCGCGACGAAAATCACGAGGAAAATGCGCAGGCCTAGACGGCTCACGCTTGCGGATCCTCCAAAAGTTCGTAGCCGGCGCCGCGCACTGCGCGGATCGCAACACCGCACGGCGCGCGTTTTTCGAGTTTGCGTCGCAGGTTGCTAACGTGCGTGTCGATGCTGCGATCGTAGAGCGCGAGCTTACGACCGAGTGCTTGTTCGGTTAGACGACCGCGATCGATCGGTTGACCACGCGCCTCGGCGAGACAGGCGAGAATGCGAAACTCGGCGCCGGTGAGATCAATCAAGTCGTCGCGCACCATGACGCGCTTGCGACGCAGGTCGATGTCGAGGGCGCCGATCGCGAGGACGTCACGCCCCGAGCCGCTAGCCGGTTGGCCGTGGGCGCGACGCAGGATCGCACGCACGCGGGCGCTCAGTTCGCGCGGATCGAAGGGCTTGGCGAGATAGTCGTCGGCGCCGAGCTCGAGACCGAGAATGCGATCGACGGCGTCGCCCCTCGCCGTCAGCATCAACACCGGCAACCCCGGGTGTGAGCGACGCAGTTCACGCAGCAAATCGAAACCGCTGCGCCCGGGCAACATCACGTCGAGCACCAACAAATCCGGCGTGGCCGCGTTGATGGCCGCGAGTCCGCTGTCGGCATCCGAACACTGGGTCACGGCGAAATTCTCGCGTCGCAGCAACTCACCAAGCATGTCGGCGAGCTCGCGGTCGTCGTCGATGATGAGAATGTTGCTGCTCACGGGTGACGATGGTGCACGTTGCGTGCGCCCATTGTCAGCGAGCCACGCCAGACTTGACAGATCTTTGCCCAACTTCTCGGAAACTTGGCAGCACTCGCTGGTCGAAACGCCCACAATGGCCGCAAACTCGAACCGAGGTGAACCATGACTGCTACTCGACCGACAAGGAATTCGACTGGGCTGCTGTCTCGATCGCTCGCCGTGCTGCTACTCGCAGGCGCGACGCTGGTCGCTGTGGCAAACGCTGCCGACGCAAAAGGCGATGATCCGCGGCCGCCCGGTCCGCCGCCGCGCGGCATGATGGCCGATGGCCCGATGGGCGGTCCCGCTGCGGGGATGCCGAACCCGCGGATGTTGGAACGCATGGCGGACGAGCTCGGGCTCACCGACGCGCAGCGCGCCAAGATCAAAGCGGCCTTCGAGACGGCGCGTCCGGAATCACAAAAATTGCGCGAGCAGATGCGCGACGCGTACAAAAGTATGCGTGGGCTCGATGCTGCCGACCCACAATATTTGACCAAAGCGAACGACGTGGCCAAGCGCATCGGCGAGTTGACGACGCGACTGATGGTGCAAGGTTCGCAACTGCGCAACACGGTGTGGACAACCTTGACGCCGGAGCAGCGTGCGAAACTCACCGAGCGTATGACGAAGATGCGCGATCGGATGCGCGAGCGCATGGAAGGACGTCACGGTTGGGGCGAGCGCCATGGTGATCGTCGCGGCGGAGGTCACGGCCCACGTGGACCGCGCGGGCCGGATGGCCCGCCGCCGCCGCGCGGCGGTTGATCGTCACCGTCGAAAACCTTAAAAAGCCTGGAAAAACCTTAAAAGAAAAACCATAAAAAAAGCCCGGAGTGAAATCGCTCCGGGCTTTTCGTTTTAGTGGACCGCGTTCGCGATCCCAAAACTTTCGGGATTGATCAGTTGACCATGCCCTTCAGATTCTTGAGCGGCATCACGCGCACTTTCTTCGAGGCGGGCTTCGCCTTGAACATCATCTTCTCGCCCGTGAACGGGTTGATGCCTTCGCGCGCCTTGGTGGCGGGCTTCTTGACGACCTTGAGCTTCGCGAGGTTCGGCAGCGTGAACAGACCGTTCGCGCGCAGGCTCTTCTTGATGATTCCGTTCAGCGCGTCGAACACGGCTGAAACGTTCTTACGGGACAGATCGGTTTCTTTTGCGATCTGGTTGAGGATTTCCGACTTGGTCGGCGGGCCGGCCTTTTTCGCCATCTTGGAATTCTCCTGAGAATTTTGGGTTTTCGCGCGTCACCGCGCGATTCGTTTCGGCCGGAAAAATAGCATACGGCGCGAGTACTGCAAACACTTTTTTGAGATTTCGTACTGGAAAAAAAGCACTTTTTCGCAGCACCCGCAGCGGGATCGGAATGTCAAGCGCGCGTGTCGTCGAGGTGTGCTGCAACACACGGTCGGTGCGCGGCTCGTCAGCGCAGTAGGATCAGCAGCATCTGGATGATGATGCCGGCCCACATCGGCGACAAATCGAGTCCGGCGAACGAGGGGATCGCCGCTCGGATGCGATACAGCAGCGGTTCGCACAGCGACTCGAGCACGTCCTGCAGCGGCGAGCGGATACCGGGCGCGATCATCGATAGCAGCGCGTAGATGAAAATTGCCCAGAAATATAGCCATAAACCGCTGCGGGCGATTTCCAGTAAGGCTTCCCGAAACCACGGCCACGCCGGCGGCAGACCGACGCCGAGGACGATTTCGAGCGCCGCGACTCGCGCGAGCGCGATGGCGAGTAAGGCGACCGCGGTCGCGGTGTCGAGCTTGCCGATCGCAGGCAGCAGTCGGCGCAACGGCATGACCAGCCAATTACTCGCTTGCAGCACGGCGCTCGCGAGCGGATTACGGAAATTGGCGCGCGACCACTGCAGCAAGAGTCGCAGCAGGAAGACGAAAAATAGCAGCGAGAAGCCGGTGTCGAGTAGGAATAGCAGCGCTTGTTGCATGGTCAGTTCCGACTGCCGAATTCAGCCGACAGCGCGCGACTGCGCGCGACCGCGGCGGCGACCGCGGCGGCGACGATGCTCGCGAAACCGGCCGCATCGAGACTGCGCAGCGCCGCTTCGGTGGTGCCGCCTTTGGAGGTGACGGCGCGCCGCATTGCCGCAACGTCGGGGTCCGCGCCCGCCATCACGCCAGCACCGTGCAAGGTCGCCGCGGCGAGTGTTTCTGCTGCCGCGGGCGACAAACCTTGCGCGACGGCCGCAGCGATTAGCGATTCGGCGAGCAGGAAAAAATAGGCGGGGCCACTGCCCGACACGGCCGTCACGACGTCGATGAGCGACTCGTCGTCGACCCACACGACGGCACCAGCCGCGCCGAGAATGTGCTCGGCGCGTCGGCGTAGCGCGTCATCGAGCGTCGCAGACGCGAACAAGCCGCTCGCACCGGCACCGACCAACGCCGGGCGGTTCGGCATGCTGCGTACGATCGGCAGATCCGCACCGACCATGCGCGCGAGATCGGCGACGGCGAGACCGGCGGCGACCGAAATCAACAGCGGCCGGCGATGGGCGAGCGCGGTGCGTAGCGGCGCGAGCACCGATGCCATGTCCTGCGGTTTGACCGCGAGCACCAGTACGTCGCTGCGCTGCACGAGTTCGAGATTGTCTTCGCAGGCGTGGATCGCGAAATCGGCGGCGAGTGCGGCTCGCACCTCGGTTACCGGATCGGCGACGGCGATATTCGTCGGCGACAGACCGTGACGTACTAGCGCCGCGATCAACGCGCGCCCCATGTTGCCGCCACCGAGAAAGCCGACTCGTTCTTGCATCGTGGCGATTGTAGTGGCTCGTCAGCCGCTTGGGGCGGCCGCGCCGCGCGGGCCGAACAAGGCGGTGCCGATGCGCACCGCGGTCGCGCCCTCGGCGATGGCCGCTTCGAGGTCGCCACTCATGCCCATCGACAACGTGTCGAGTTGCGGATGCTGTCGTCGTGCGGCATCGAACAAGGCGCGCAAGCGTGCGAACCAGGTGCGCTGCGCCTCGTGGTCGGACTCCTCGGGCGGAATCGCCATCAGGCCGCGCAGTCGCAGACGCGGCAGCGCGGCGACGTGCGCCAGCAACTCGGGCAACTGCTCGGGTGCGACGCCGCCTTTGGAAGTTTCGTCGCCGAGATGAACTTGCACGCAAATGGCGAGCGGCGCCGCGTGCGCGGGTCGTTGCGCAGCGAGACGGTCGGCGAGTTTGGCGCGATCGACCGTGTGCACCCAGTCGAAGTGTTCGGCGACCGCACGTGTTTTGTTCGACTGCAGTTGGCCGATGAAGTGCCAAACGAGCGCTCGATCGCTAAGCGCAGCGATTTTCGTCAGTGCTTCTTGCAGGTAGTTCTCGCCGAAATCGCGTTGGCCGAGTTCGGCCAGCTGCGCGACGCGAGCGGCCGGTTGTGTCTTCGAGACGGCGATCAGCTGGACGTTCGCAGGGTCGCGGCCGTAGCGCTGCGCAGCGGCGGCGATCCGCGCTCGTACCGCTGCGAGTCGCCGCGCCGCTTCAGCGTGCAGCGGTGACATCGAACACGGTCGCGGCCTCGAACACCGGGCCGTCGACGCACACCCGCTTCATCGCAACGCCCGCAGGCGTCGTGACCTTCACCACGCAGCCGGCGCAACCGCCGACCGCGCAGGCCATGAATTCCTCGAGCGACACTTGGCAGGGCAGAGCGTGACGGGCGGCCAGTCGCGCCACTGCTTCGAGCATCGGCGTCGGTCCGCAAGCAAAGATTTCGACTTCGGCGCGGGCGGCGGCATCGAGCGACTCGAGCCAATGCGCGGCGAGCTCGGTCACGAAGCCATCGTGACAACCCGGGAAGCCGGCGCGCGAGGCGAGTCGGCTCGGCACACCCCAAGATTCCAACAAAGGATGCGCTGCGATCACGCCGGGCGGTATGCCGGGGACGATGATCGTCGACGGTCGAGTGGCGAACGGAAACGGGATCTCCGATCCCATTAGTGTCAAAGAATTCCAAGCGCCGCGACCGGCGAGTCGCTCGGCGTGCAGCATCTCGGCGAGATAGATCATCGGCGGAATGCCGACACCGCCGCCGATCAACAGTGCGCGCGGACGCTCGGCGTGCGGCGTGAAACCTTGACCGATCGGCCCGAGCACCGAGAGCGTTTCGCCGATGCGACGGCGCGACAAGGCATCTAGGCCCGGGCCGACGATTTTATAGAGGATCTCGATCCAGCCCGCCGACGCATCGGCGCGCATCAAAGAAAGCGGTCGTCGCATCGGAATTGCATCGTCGACTTGCAGGTGCACGAAGCAACCTGCGGTCGCGCGTGCCGCGCACTTCGGTGCTGCGATACGCAACACGAATTGATCGCCGGCGTGGGTTTCGTGCGCGAGAATTTTGCCCTCTTCGAGGCAGATCGAGCCGCGATGAGCGGGATGTTGAGTCGACGTCATCGAGATTCTCCGGCCACTGCTTCGAGCACCGCCATGCGCACCGCGACGCCGTGTCTGACTTGATCGCGGATCGCCGACTGTGGGCCATCGGCGACCGCGGAGTCGATCTCGACGCCGCGATTCATGGGTTGCGGATGCATCACGATCGCGTCGGGCTTAGCGAGGGCGAGTCGGCGCGGCGTCAGGCCCCACTCGGCAAAGTATTCGGCAGCGCTCGGAATCGCAGCGGCGGCCATACGTTCTTTTTGAATGCGCAGCATCATCACGACGTCGCAGTCGGCGATACCGCGTTCGATCGCGCCGTGCCGCACGCAGCCGGAAAATTCGTGTTCGTCCGGCATCAACGCCGCCGGCGCGACGATGCGCAATTCACCGACGCCGAGCGCGCGAAACACTTGCATCGCCGAGCGCGCGACGCGCGAATGGCGAACGTCACCGACGATTGCGATCGACAATCCTTCGATGCGTCTTTTGCGTTCGAGCACCGTCAGCGCATCGAGCAAACCCTGCGTCGGATGCGAGCGACTGCCGGCGCCACCCGAGAGCACGCTCACGTGCGGCCCGACCGCTGCGGCGACGAGATCGGGAACGTCGGCTTCCGCATCGCGTAACACGAAGACGTCGACGTGCAAAGCCTCGAGCGTTGCGACGGTGTCGAGCATGCTCTCGCCTTTGAGGCGCGACGAAAGTTGCACCTCGACGCTCGCCACGTCGGCGCCGAGTCGGCGCGCGGCCAATTCGAACGACACGCGGGTTCGCGTCGACGGTTCGGTGAACAAGGTCGCGACCGTCATGCCATCGAGCGTGTTGCTGCGCGCCGCCCGCGTGCCGAGCGGCCGCGCGAAATGGCGGGCGCGCTCGAGCAATCTTTCGAGCATCGTGCGCGGTAGACCGTCGAGCGTGAGCAGATGGCGCAGCGAACCATCGGCGCGCAGTTGCGTAACGGCGTCTCGGCGGACGATGTCGATCATGCGCGTTGTTCTCCTTCACCCGCGAACCACCGCTCGAGGATCACCGCGGCTGCGGCACTGTCGATCGCGGCGCGATCGATGCGCGCGCGTCGCGTGCCGGCCGCACGCCGCTCGCGCAGCGCTTGCTCTGCTTCGAGCGACGAGTAGCGTTCGTCGACGAGGTGGACCGGCAGCGCGCTGCGTGTCCCGAGCGAGTGCGCGAAGTCGCGCGCCTGCATGGTCAGAGCTTGAACGCTGCCGTCGACATTATACGGGCAGCCGACCACGATCCTGCGCGCAGCGTGCCGTCGGAGCAGTTCCAAGAGGCGTTGCCAATCTGCTTCGTTCAAAGATCCGTCGACGTGCACGGCCTGCAGTGGTCGCGCGCTGGCGGTCAGCGTATCGCCGATGGCGACACCGATGCGCCGCAAGCCGAAGTCGAACGCGAGCACGACCTCGGGGGTCGCGTCAGGCATGCCCGGCGAAACGGCTCATTCGGCCGGGGTCTATGCCGAGGTGGCGCCACACCGCATGCCAGCGCTGCTCGAACGGCATCTCGAACAAGATGTGTTCGTCGACCGGCAGTGCGATCCACGCGTTGTCGTGCATCTCGCGCTCGAGTTGACCGGCTTCCCAGCCGGCGTAACCCAAGGCGACGAACGCGTCGCGCGGCCCCTCGCCACGTGCCATCGCGGCGAGTACGTCGCGTGACGTCGTGACCTGCACGTGCTCCGAGATCACGTGCGAAGAATCCCACGGGCTGCCGGCACGATGCACGACGAAACCACGCTCGCGATTGACCGGCCCACCTCGCAACACCGGTTGTGCGCCGATCGCAGGTTCGCGCGCGGCGAGGTCCATTTGTTCGAACACTTCACCGAGCGTCATCGGCAGCGGTTTGTTGATGACGATGCCTAGCGCACCTTTGTCGGGCGCGTGTTCACAGATCAACGTTACCGATTGCGCGAAGTTGGAGTCTTCAAGCGACGGCATCGCCACCAAAAGCTGATTCGTGAGGGTCGTCTCGGCTTTCATGACGCAAGTATGCGGCTCACGGCGCTGGCCTGCTAGCGTTTCCGGGCACGGTCTCGAAGCGCCATTCGTAGGCGAAACGCAGTTCGCCGACGCTGCGGGCGAGCGGTTCCGGGAACGGCTCGAAGCGACCGGCGCTGCGCACGATTTGAATGGCCGCCTGATCGAGCGCGGTGAGACCGCTACTGCGCTGCAGCGCGACGTCGCGCACCGTACCGTCGGCGCCGAGCAGAATCGCGAGGATCGGCGGACGCGCGGGTCGGGATGCGGCGACGTCCGGAAAGTTCAGCGTGCCGAAACGCTCGACTTTGCGGCGCCAGCGATCGAGATAGGGCGCGAACGCGGCGGCGCGGGTATCGGGTGAGACGAGTTCGCCTTCGCGCGACGGTGGGCCGGTGAGCTGTGCGCGATCGACTGCATCGTCGCCGCCGGTTTCGAGTTGCGGCGGACGTTCGGCCTGCTGTGCGCGCTGCAATGCGCGTTCGCCCGGCGTGAGGGGCGTATTCGCCGGTGCACCGACGGCGCGCGTCGCCGGCTCGAGACTGAGCACCGCGAGTACCGGGATGCGGGCCGGCAAGCCGGCGTCGGCCGGGCGGCCACGCGTATCTTCGCGTGCCGCCGCTCGTTGCGCCTCGAGGCCGCGCGGCGTGAGGCCGCGTATGCGCTCGGCGGTCGTGCCACGGCCGAGGCGATCGAATTCGGCTAAATACGCGGCTGCGTTGCTGCGCTCGTCGCTGGCCTCGGGCACGAGTCGGATGTCGAGGCTCTGCAATGGTAGCGGCCCGCCGGCGCCGCTGCCGAACGTGACGCCGAGCACGAGCACGAGATGCGCGAGGACGGCGATGAAGAGCGTGGCGGTGAGGCGTTCGCGCGCCGCCGGTATGTCGCTCGCGGCCGGGCTCGTCACGCGCGCCGATCGAGTCGTCGCGTCACGGCGGCGATGAGCCCCGCAGTCACGTCGATACCGAATTGACGATCGAGTTCGCGTGCGCCGGTCGGGCTCGTGACGTTGATTTCGGTGACATAGCCACCGATGACGTCGATGCCGACGAACAGCATGCCGCGTGCGGCGAGGGTGGGCCCGATCTGCGCCGCGAGGAAGCGATCGCGCTCGTTCAATTCGCGACCGACGCCTTTGCCGCCGGCAGCGAGATTACCGCGATGATCGTCACCGCGCGGAATGCGCGCGAGTGCGAACGGAATCGGCTCGCCGTCGACCAATAAAATGCGTGAATCGCCCGTGGTGACGATGTCCGGGATGTAGCGCTGGGCGATCGCATAGCGCGTGCCGTCGTGCGTGAGCGTTTCGAGGATCACGCGACGATTTTTATCGTGCCGCTCAATCACGAAAATCGAGCGACCACCCATGCCGTCGAGCGGCTTGCAGACGATCTTGTCGTGCTCGGCGAGAAATTCTTCCATGTCGTGCATGTTGCGCGTCACGAGCGTCGGTGCGCAGCATTGCGGGAACCAGGCCGTGTAGACCTTTTCGTTCATGTCCCGCAGCCCACTCGGTTCGTTCACCACTAGCGCGCCTTGTTCTTTGGCTCGCTCGAGGATGTAGGTCGTGTAGACGAACTCCATGTCGAACGGTGGATCTTTGCGCATCAAGATGACGTCGAGTTCGCCGAGTCGGAGCGTGCGTGGCTCGCCGAGTTCGAACCAATGTTCCGGATTCGCGAACACCTGCAACGAGCGCGCGCGGCCGAGCGCTACGCCGTCGCGCAACCAAAGATCGGCTTGCTCGAGATAGAGCAATTCGTAGTCGGCCGCCTGCGCCGCGAGACACATCGCGAGCGTGGTGTCTTTGGCGTATTTGATGTCGGCGATGGGGTCCATCACGACGGCAAGGGTGCGGCGACTCATGGCGCGATACTCATCCTGATATTTTATAGCGGCATTTTACGCAGATCGCCGAGCAGCGCTTGTGCGATCGCGATAGCGGCGGCACCAGCGGTTTCGGTGCGCAACACGCGCGGCCCTAACGAAACCGGGTTGAAGCCGCAGTCTGCGGCCCGCTGGAGTTCTTCCTCGGTGAGACCGCCCTCGGGGCCGACCAGCAAGGTCAGGCGCGGTGGTGTCGTGGACGATCGCTCGAGGGCGCGCAAGGCACTCGTGAAATCCGGTGCGTCGCCGGGCGCGAGCGCATAACGATGCATACCGATGCCGCGTGTCGCTGCGATCGCACACGCGGCGTCGAGCGGCACGGGCGTCGCGATTTCGGGCAAACGATTGCGACCGCTTTGTTCACAAGCGGCGATGGCGACGCTGCGCCAATGCGCCAATCTTTTATCGGCGCGCTCGTCATCGAGTTGTACCACGCTGCGCTGGGTCGCGATCGGCACCAGCCGCGCCACACCGAGCTCGGTCGCTTTTTGGACGATCCAATCCATTTTTTCGCCGCGCGCGAGGGCTTGTAGGAGCGTGACCGCGAGCGGCGACTCGCGCTCGACGGGGTCGTGCCGCTGCGCCGTGACGCTAACGCGATCTTTGCGCAGTGCGGTGATCGTCGCCGCCCACTCACCACCGCTGCCGTCGAATACGGTGAGCGCTTGACCTTCGCGCAAGCGTAATACTTTGACGACGTGTTGTACGGCGGCGGCCGGTAGTTCGCAGGGCGTGTCGGCGACGATCGGTGTCGGACAAAAAATTCGGATGGCGCGCATGTCGATCGCTCACCGGTCCTGCAGCGCAAGATCGAAAGCGGTGCGCGCGACGCTCACCATGGTGTCGATCTCCGCTGCGCTGATCACGTAAGGCGGCATGAAATACAACACGTTGCCGAGCGGCCTGAGCAATACGCCGCGTTCGAGCGCGTGGCGGTGCATGGCGAGCGAGCGGCGTTCGCGCCAATCGTAGGGCGTGCGCGTCTCGCGCTCGCGCACGTACTCGACCGCGACGATCATGCCGCTACAACGCACTTCGGCGACCTGCGGATGATCTTCGAATGCCGCGCGCACGGTTTTTTCCAGCAGTGCGGCCGTATCGCGATTGCGTTCGAGGACACGGTCCTCGCGAAAGATCGCAAGTGACGCGAGTGCTGCAGCACACCCGAGCGGATTGCCCGCATAACTATGGGAATGCAAAAAAGCGGTGAGCTTCGCGTATTCGTCATAGAACGCGCGATAGACGTCCTCGCTCGTGAGTACCACCGACATCGGTAGATAGCCGGCGGTCAGGCCTTTCGACAAACAAAGAAAATCAGGCGTGATCGCTGCGCGTTCGCAAGCGAACAAGGTGCCGGTACGACCGAAGCCGACGGCGATCTCGTCAGCGATGAGATGCACGCCATGACGCGTGCAGGCGGCGCGGACGATGCGTAGATATTCCGGATCGTGCATGCGCATGTTGCCGGCACATTGCACGAGCGGCTCGACGATCACGGCGGCGATTTCGTCGGCCTGCGCGGCGAGCAGCGCCTCGAGTTCTGCGCCGCGACGTCGCGCAACGTCGACCGCCGTCTCGCCGGGTGCGCGCTGATAAGCGTCGGGTGAGGGTGTCGTGATGACATCCATCAAAAGTGGTCGATAGATCGCTTTGTAAAGTTCGACGTTGCCGACCGCGAGCGCGCCCAGCGTCTCGCCGTGATAACTGTTGGCCAGTGTCACGAATCGCGTTTTGCGCGGCCGACCGCTGTTCTGCCAAAAGTGGAAGCTCATCTTGACCGCGATCTCGATCGCAGCCGAGCCGCTATCGGCAAAGAAACAGCGCGTGAGCCCGGGTGCCGCGAGCGCGACCAGTTCTTCGGCGAGCCGCAACGCCGGTTCGTGGGTGAGGCCGGCGAACATCACGTGCGGCGCGGCTGCGAGTTGCGCTTGCACGGCGGCGTTGATGCGCGGTTCGGCATGACCGTGCAGATTCACCCACCAAGAACTGATCGCATCGATGTAGCGTTTGCCGTCGTGATCGGTGAGCCACACGCCGCGCGCGCTGCGGATCGGCAGCAGCGGCAGCTCGCGCTCGTGATCCTTCATCTGCGTGCAGGGGTGCCAGACGTGCGCGAGATCCCGCGCCCGCAGCGCCGCATTGGAGGCTTGGGACATGCCGATATTCTGGCATGATCGCCCCTCATGTCCCGTCCCGTCGCTCGCCCCGCTGCCGCTGTCGATCTGCCGACCGGTTTACTACGCGGGGCCCGCCAAGTGTTCTCGCCGCACTACGATGCGCGACCCGCTGACATGCGCCCGGAGTTGATCGTGGTGCACGGCATCAGTCTGCCGCCCGACGATTTCGGCGGCGGTTGGATCGAGCGGTTTTTTTGCGGCAACTTGCCGCCTGCGGCACACCCGTATTTTGCTGCGATCGCCGGTTTGCGCGTGTCGGCACACCTGCTGATCGCGCGCGACGGTTGCAGTACGCAATTCGTGCCGTTTCACGCCCGCGCGTGGCACGCCGGGGCGTCACGTTACGAGGGTCGCGATCGCTGTAACGATTTTTCGATCGGCATCGAACTCGAGGGCACCGACACCACGGCCTACACCGACGCCCAGTACGCGGCGCTCGCCAGCATCATCAGATCTTTGTGTGCCGCGTATCCGGGACTCGCGCCTGCGCGGCTCGTAGGGCATAGTGACATCGCGCCCGGGCGCAAGAGCGATCCCGGACCGGCATTCGACTGGACACGACTGCGGGCTGCGGTCGAGTCGCCAACGGGGGATAAAACATGAACGACACACTGCGCCGCCAGGCGCCTGCATGGTATCCGTGGATCGTCGCCGTGATGGGCATGTTCGCGCTGTTTTTGTCGAACGGCATGACCGCGACCGGCATCACGATCTTCGACCCACCGCTGCTCGACGAATTCCAGTGGCCACGCGGTGATTTCAAGTTCCGCGATTTTTTGAATTTTTTGGTGACGGCGATGATTTCGCCGTTCGTCGGTATCTTGATCGACCGCTTGAATCCGCGGCACTTGCTCATGACCGGCTGCGGTTTTTTGATGCTCGGCTATTTCGGCTACTCGCAATTACAGAACGGCGGCTCGCCGCTCATTTTGCAAGTCATCGCGGCGGTCACGGCGCTCGGTCTCGGCGGTGTCGTGGTGGTCGCACTCAGCGTGCTCGCGCCGTCGATCGGCCGTAACGTCGCGATCGGCATCGCCGTCGTGCTCGGCGCCATAGGGTTTTATCTTTACTCCCAGTATTGGGCCAACGAAGCGCTCAAACAGGTGTACGTCATCCACCTGTTGTTCTCGCTCGCGCTCTCGACTAGCGGTTCGATGACCGTGATTTATTTGGTCTCGAGTTGGTTCGTCAAGCACCGCGGCCTCGCGATCGGCATCGCGCTGGTCGGCACCAGCATGGGCAGTGCAGTGCTGCCGTTCCTAAATCCCTATCTGATCGAAGCCTACGGTTGGCGCCAAGCGTTCATCTACAACGCCTACATGCCGCTCGTCTTGTTCGTGCTGGTGTTGCTCGTCATCCGCGGCACACCAGCGCAGGCGGGTTACGCCGCAGTCGGGCAAAACATGGCGATCGGTGATCTGAAGCAGCATGGTTTGACCTTCCGCGAAGCGATTCGCACGCGTACTTTTTGGGCGATCGGCATTTCCGGTTTTTTAACCTATTACGCGATCTTCAGTTTCGTACAGCATTTCGTGCTGCACTTGAACAAAGGTTTCGGCTACCCCTTGAAACAGGCGGGGCCGTTGCTCGGCCTCTTCAGCATCGTCGCGATGTTCGCCAAACTTGCCAACGGTGCGATCGCCGATCGTATCGATCGCCACAAAGTATTCATGACCTGTCTGGTGATCATGTTCTTTGGGCTCGTGGGGCTAGCGACCATGAAAGAAGCTTGGGTCGTGGGCTCGGCGATCGTCATCGGTCTCGGCTGGGGCGGTTTGTTCACGCTCTACAACATGCTCGCCGTCAATAATTTCGGCTTGCGCGAAATCGGCCGTATCAACGGCGCGATCAGCTTCATGGAGTCGGTGGGTGTCGGCCTCGGCAGTTGGATCACCGGCATGCTGTTCGATGCCTACGGCAGCTACCAAGTCGCCTTCATCGGACTTGCGGGTGCGGTGTTGCTCGCGCTCGTGATCGGCACGCAGATCAAGAGCGAGGTCGACGAAAGCGCGCTCAGGGCTTGAGGCGTTCGCGGTTCCAGGTGAGCTCGGCGCCGTTTTCGTGCCGTGCCAACACGCGCGCGATCACGAACAACAGGTCGGACAAGCGGTTGAGGTAGCGCGAGGCATCCGGATTCACATCGCCGCTGGCCGCCGCGAGCGTCCAAACGCGCCGTTCGGCCCGACGCGTGATGGTGCGCGCGAGATGGCAAGCGGCCGTCGCTGGCCCGCCGCCCGGCAAGATGAACTCGCGCAACGGCGGCAACGGATCGTTGAACCCATCCAGCGCTCGCTCCAGCGCGTCGATGCGCTGCGGCGCCACGAGTCGCGTGCCCGGAATGCACAGTTCGCCGCCGAGATCGAACAGATCGTGTTGCACCGCGAGTAGACAGTCGTGCACGGCTGGCGGCAAGCCGGCGACCGCGAGCACCACGCCGATTGCGCTGTTCGCTTCGTCGACCGTGCCGTATGCCTCGACGCGAACGTCGTCTTTGGCAACGCGTGTGCCGTCGCCGAGTCCGGTCGTACCGTCGTCGCCGGTGCGTGTATAAATCTTGCTGAGTCGATTGCCCATCACGTAACGATACTCTGCTCGCGCACCGGTTGACAGGCACGCAGCGCGAACGCACCCTGCGCACGCAACCGAACGCACGTTGGAGCTTGGAGGCCAGAATCTTGCCGTCCGCCGAATTGCAGGCCGCACTCGACGCCGCCGAAGCTGCTGCCCGCGTGATCCGTGAACTTTATCAGCGCAATCTCGCGGTGATCACCAAGGCCGACAAATCACCGGTCACCGAAGCCGACGTGCGCGCCGAAGAGGCGATTCGTGCGGTGCTTTCGCAGCGTTTTCCGAACTATGGTTTTTACGGTGAAGAAACCGGCCGGCACGCGATGGATGCCGAGAGCATTTGGCTAGTCGATCCGATCGACGGTACGAAATCGTTCGTGCGCGAGTGCCCGTTCTTTTCGACCCAGATCGCGTTGTTGCGCCAAGGTCGGTTGGTGCTCGGCGTTTCGTCGGCCCCCGCATACGGTGAACTCGCGTGGGCCGAACGTGGCGGCGGCGCTTTTCTCGGCGGCAAACCGATTCGCGTTAGTGCGGTCGCTGCGCTCGACGATGCGATCGTCTCGACGGGTAATCTCAAGACGCTCGCCGCGGGGGCGCGATGGGCGCGCTTCGGCGAACTCGTCACGCGGGTGAATCGTATCCGCGGCTACGGCGACTTCGTGCACTACCATTTGCTCGCACGCGGTGCGCTCGATGCGGTGATCGAGTCGGACGTCAATATTTTGGATATCGCCGCACTCACGGTGATCGTCGAAGAGGCGGGCGGCCGCTTCACCGATCTCGACGGTGGGCCGGTCACCCTCGAGACCACCAGCGTGCTTGCCACCAACGGCGCGTTGCACGCAGCTTTACGCGCCCAACTCGGTTGATTTCTTAGGGCGGCGAATTTCTCAGGGCTGCAGTCGCGAGCAACGCCACGGCCCGACTTGCACCGCTGAGCCCGGCGTCGGGTCGAACGACACGTCGCGCGTCCAGCGCGCGCGATCGTGGATGCGCGACTCTCCCTCGACCCACAGTTCGACTGCTGCCGCGATCACTTCGAAACCACCCCAATTCGCCGGGCGCGGCACATCCGCACCGATGTCTTTAGCATCGGGGGCATCCTCGGGCCCGGGCACCGGCGTGCCGAAGCGAGCGGCCGTCGCCGCCAAATTTCTCTCCAGGGTCGCGCGCGAGTCGACCGGGCTGCTTTGTGCGCTAGCCCACGCACCGATGCGTCGCTGCCAAGGTCGCGTGCGAAAATAGGCGTCGCTGTCGGGCGCCGGGACGCGCCGCGCTCGACCCTCGATGCGCAACTGGCGATGCAGGTGGTCCCAATGCATCACGATCGCGACCCGAGGATTCGCTGCCAGTTCGCGACCTTTGTGCGAGTCGTAGTTGGTGAAGAACGTGATGCTGCCCGGCACCGGCGCGAGATCTTTGCAGAGCACCACGCGCGCCGACGGTTGTCCGTTCGAATCGACCGTCGCGATCACCATCGCGTTCGGATTCGGTTGGTCGCGGCGCTGCCGGGCGAGGGCGAGCCATTCGGCGGCGAGTGGCATCGGATCTGCGGGCAGAGGATCGGGCAGGAATTGGGCGGGAAGGCGCATGCGACTATAGTAGCCGCTTAGTTCGCCACCCACACACCACTGCCGGATTTTGCGCCATGCCGACGCTCGACGAATTGCGCCGCCACCTCGATCAAATCGACGATCGATTGATCGAATTGATCGCCGATCGACAGCGGACGAGTCGCGAAATCGCGCGCGTCAAACGCGCCACCGGCTATGCGACGCGCGATTACGGCCGTGAGCGCGAGGTGATTCTCGGTGCACGACGCGTCGCCGAGGCGCGCGGCGTATCGCCGAAGATCGCCGAAGATTTGATGCGCATGCTGATTCGCTCGTCGCTCACGACCCAAGAAAAAGCCAGTGTCGTCGCGCGCGCGCACGGCTCGGGCCGGCGCGCCCTCGTGATCGGTGCGGCGGGCAAGATGGGCGCGTGGTTCGCCGATTTTTTGCTGTCCCAAGGTTTCGAAGTCGATTCGAGCGATCCGGCAGGTGTCCCGGAGGGAGCGCAGGACGTCGGGGATTGGCGCGCCGTGGAACTGGTGCACGATCTGATCGTCGTCGCAACGCCGCTCGGCACGACCAACGACGTGTTACTCGCGCTCGCGACGCGCAAGCCGCGTGGTGTGGTGTTCGATCTCGGATCTTTGAAGTCGCCGCTGCGCACCGGGCTTGCGGCCTTGCGCGAGGCCGGTTGCGCGGTCACCTCGGTGCATCCGATGTTTGGGCCCGACACCGAACTGCTGTCCGGAAGGCACGTGATCTTCGTCGACCTCGGTGCTGCTGCGGCACTCGAGCGCGCGCGCGAATTGTTCGCGCCGACCATGGTCGAGCAAGTGGTGATGAGTCTCGACGATCACGATCGTTTGATCGCCTACGTACTCGGTTTGTCGCACGCCCTCAACATCGCGTTCTTCACTGCTCTCGCCGGCAGCGGTGAGGCTGCGCCGCGCCTCGCGCGCCTCTCGAGTACGACGTTCGATGCGCAACTCGACGTTGCGACGCGGGTCGCCCAAGAAAATCCAGATCTATATTTTGATATCCAAAGATTGAACGACTTCGGTGCCGCGCCGCTCGCGGCGCTCGCGAACGCGGTCGATACCTTGCGTAGCGCGGTCGCCGCCGACGATCGCGCTGCTTTTCGCGACTTGATGGAGCGTGGCCGCGCATATCTCGAAGATCGTCGCAGCCTGCACGCGACGCGCGCGTGACCGACCACATCGACAACGAAGGTTTTCGCGCCAACGTCGGCATCGTCCTGAGCGACGATCTCGGTCGCGTGTTTCTGGGTCGGCGCGTGGGCAACAAAGGCTGGCAGTTTCCGCAAGGCGGTATTCGCCGCGGCGAGAGCGTCGAGCAGGCGATGTACCGCGAGTTGCTCGAAGAGATCGGCTTGCACGCCGAGCAAGTGGAAGTGCTGGGCGTGACGCGCCGCTGGCTGCGCTATCGCCTGCCGCGGCAATTCATCCGTCACGACCAACAGCCGCTGTGTATCGGTCAAAAACAGCGTTGGTATCTATTGCGCAGTCGCGAACCGACCCCTGCGGTTCGTTTCGACACCACCGGCGAGCCCGAATTCGCCGATTGGCGCTGGGCGGACTTTTGGGAGCCGGTGCGCGAAGTTATCCACTTCAAACGTCGCGTCTACGAACTCGCGCTGCACGAGCTCGGCCGCAGCGCACTGCCCGGTGGCTTGCCACCGTATCCGGATTGGTGGTCTGCGGCGGGCGCGCGCGCGAGCCGGCGCGACCGATGAGCGATCGACGATGAGCGATCGACCGGCGCCGGTCGTCATCCACGGGCCTGCTTGGGCGCGCGGCAAGCTCGCGCTCGCGATCGCCGGGCTCGCGGCCATCGTCATCGGCTGGGGCTTGTACGCCTGGGGCGGCGCGCGTGCCGGACACGATGCTTTGACCGCCGCTCGCAGCGAGCTCGCGTTGCGTACGACGATCTTGCAGCGTGATCTCGAGATTCGGCGACTCGAACGCCAAGTTGCCGAATTCGAAGTGCTGAAGTCCGGTCTCGCGCGCGAGCGTCAGGAAGTCGCGCGCAACATCGGTGAACTGCAGGCCGAAGTCGCGCGTCAAAAACAACAACTCGAGTTTTATCGCGGCATCGTCGTTCAAGGCACCGAGCGCGTCGACGTCGCGATCCGCGACCTGCGGATCGTGCGGATGAGCACCCGCGATACCTACGGGATCAGAATTTCCCTGCAACAGCCGGGGCGTCCGCAAGGGATGGTGAGTGGCGCTGCGCGAGTCGTCATCGACGGCACCCGCGCCGGCCGCGCAGAAACGCTCAAAGTCCCCGAAACCGCTTACAATTTCCGCTACTTCGCGGCACTGCAGCCCGAGGTGACTTTGCCCGGCGGATTCGTGCCG
Source organism: Gammaproteobacteria bacterium (assembly GCA_010027845.1). Lineage (GTDB taxonomy): Bacteria > Pseudomonadota > Gammaproteobacteria > Steroidobacterales > Steroidobacteraceae > UBA964. The sequence continues at coordinate 7,551 of RGUL01000018.1, read as the reverse complement.
CAACGCCTCACGGTCGAACTGCACGCACCCGGACGCACCGAGCCTGTGGTGACGCAATCGATGGTGTGGACGGTGGACGGTGGACGAGTGGACGGAGGATGACATGTTCGGTCGCAACAAAAATCGTCCCGTCACGGGTCGCATCGATACGCTGATCGCTAAAAAAACCGTCATCGACGGCGACGTCAGCGTTCAAGGCGGCATGCACTTAGAGGGTCGCGTCCGCGGTAGCGTGCGTGCGATGCCCGATCAAAAAACGACTTTGTGGGTGGGTGAGGGCGGTCGCATCGACGGCGATGTGGTCGTGACCGATCTAGTCGTCGACGGTGAGATTCGCGGTCAAGTGCATGCGACCGGTCGGGCGGTGATCGGTGCGAAGGCGCGCGTCGTTGGCGATCTGCATTACGGCAGCATCGAGACCGTGATGGGCGCTCGCATCGAAGGTAAGTTGATCCCGATCGGCAGCGATACGGGCAGCGCTCCGGCCCTCGAATTGTCCGCTTTTGACCCCAACCAACCGCGTACCTAGAATAGGGTCCCATGAGTGACCTGCATGCTGTGCCCGACGATCTGCCGCCCGCCTTGGTATTCACCGATGCGGCTGCGCGCAAGGTCGGCTCGTTGATCGAAGCCGAGGGCAACCCGAACCTAAAACTGCGCGTCTTTGTGCAGGGTGGTGGCTGCTCGGGTCTGCAATACGGTTTCGAGTTCGACGATCAAGCCCAGGACGGCGACACGCTGGTCGAAAACCTTGGCGTCAAATTGTTGGTCGATCCGATGAGTTTCCAATATTTGAGCGGCGCCGAAATCGACTACCGTGAGGGGCTCGACGGCGCGCAGTTCGTGATTCGCAATCCGAACGCGACCACGACCTGCGGTTGCGGATCCTCGTTCGCGGCCTGAGTTCGATCGCGCGTGCCCTCAGGCAACGCAGCGCGGGCTAGTTCCCGCAAATCGCCCGAGTTGCTCGCCGCCGTCGATCTCGGCTCCAACAGTTTTCACATGGTCGTCGCCCGCTACACCCACGGGCAACTCGTCGTCGTCGATCGACTGCGCGAAATGGTACGTCTTGGTGCCGGCCTCGACGCCGAGGGGCGGCTCGATCGGGACGTAGCAGCGCGTGCGCTCGCTTGTCTCGAGCGCTTCGGTCAAAGAATTGCCGAGATGCATGCCGACACGGTGCGCGTGGTCGGCACGAATGCCTTGCGCCGCGCGCACCGCAAACAATCCTTTCTCGAAAAGGCACGCAGCGCCCTCGGCCACCCGATCGAAATCGTCTCCGGCATGGAAGAAGCGCGACTCATTTACTCGGGTGTCGCGCACACCATGCCGAGCGGTGGAGGTCGCCGTCTCGTCGTCGACATCGGCGGCGGCAGCACCGAGCTCATCATCGGCGATGGACTCGTGCCACTCGAACTCGAAAGTGTCGAGGTCGGCTGCGTCGGCTTGAGCGAACGTTTTTTTCCCGACGGCCGCATCTCCGCCAAACGTTTCGCGCGCGCGCGCGTCGCCGTGCGCAGCGAACTCGAGCCGATCCAACTCGCTTATCAACGCCGCGGCTGGGCGCAGGCGGCGGGTAGCTCGGGCACGATTCGGGCGATCGGCGATGCGTTGCGCGAGCTCGATCCCGGGGTGCAGGCGATCACGCGCGGCGGTCTCGAGCAGCTCGTACAACTGGTCGGCGGTCTCAGTAACGTGCGCGATCTGCGCCTCGCGAGCATCGACGCCGAACGGCGCAGCGTGTTCCCCGGCGGACTCGCGATCCTCACCGAGGTGTTCGCAGTGCTCGGCATCGAACGGATGGAAGTCTCCGATGGTGCGATGCGCGACGGTCTGTTGTACGACATGGTCGGTCGTATCACGCGCGAGGATGCTCGTGATCGTACCGTGCGCGCGATGCAGGCCCGCTATCACGTCGATCTCGCGCAAGCGGAGCGCGTCGAGCGCACGGCCCTGACGCTGCTCGAGCAGGTCGCCGCGGATTGGCAACTCGACGACCCGCTCGCCGAACAAATATTGACGTGGTCGGCGCGATTGCACGAAATCGGGCTCGACGTTGCGCACTCGCGCCATCACCAACACGGCGCGTACTTACTCGAAAATGCCGACATGCCGGGTTTCCCGCGCGAGGAACAACGCATGCTGGCGCGGATCGTCGGTAGTCATCGTCGCAAACTCACCAGCGAAGGCTTCGAACGCTTGCTGCCGCCGTGGGACAAGCGCGTGATTTTTTTGATCGTGATCTTGCGACTCGCCGTCCTGTTACATCGCGGGCGCGGACGCTCGCCTTTGCCGACGTTGGTGCTCGCGGCACGCGGACGCACCTTAGAATTACGATTCCCATTGCGTTGGTTGCGCGACCATCCGCTCACCGTCGCCGACCTCAGCCAGGAGATCGACTGGCTGCGCAGTGTCGATTTTCGCCTGCGAATCTACTCGTCGAGAGGATTGCCCGCCGTATAAGCCTCGAGCGATTGCCGTTGCGCGCACACGCGGACGGCATCGGCTGCGGTCGACGGCGCGGTGACGCGCTGGTAACCACCGTCCGCGTCGAGTGCCCAGGCTTGGGTGTCATCGCGTAAGTAAGTGTCGAGCTCGGCGAGGATACGGGCGCGTTGGCGTGGTTCGCGAATTGGGAAAGCGACTTCCACCCGCCGGAAAAAATTACGCTCCATCCAATCGGCGCTGCTGCAAAACGTTTCCGAATCGCCGTCATTGTGGAAATGGAAGACCCGCGAGTGTTCGAGAAATCGACCGACGATCGATCGCACGCGAACGTTGTCGGAGATACCAGGTACACCTGGCCTCAAGGCGCAAACGCCGCGCACGATCAAATCGACCTGCACGCCCGCCTGCGATGCGCGACACAGCGCGTCGATCGACTCGCGTTCAACCAAAGAATTCATCTTGAGGATCACCCGTGCCGGCCGACCGGCCGACGCGTGCGCGGCTTCGCGATCGAGGCGTTGAATCATCGCGCGCTGCAACTCGAACGGTGATTGCAGCAACGTCGACAATTTCGGCGTGCGGGTGAGGCTCGTCAACTGCAGAAAGATTTCGTGCACGTCTTGGCCGATGTCGGCGGCGCAGGTGAACAGCCCGTAGTCGGTGTAGGCGCGCGCAGTGCGCGAGTGGTAGTTGCCGGTACCAAGGTGGCAATAGCGACGAATGCCGTCGGGCTCGCGGCGTGCCACCATCAACATTTTCGCGTGCGTCTTGAAGCCGACCACGCCGTACATCACGTGCGCGCCGGCTTCTTGCAAACGGTCCGACAGTTCGATGTTCGCTTCTTCGTCGAAGCGCGCGCGCAGTTCGACGACCACGGTAACGTCCTTGCCTGCTTGCGCCGCAGCGACCAGCGCATCGACGATCGCCGAGTCGGTGCCCGTGCGATAGAGGGTTTGTTTGATCGCGAGCACGTGCGGATCGGCGGCCGCTTGCCGCAGAAAATCGACCACCGGTGTGAAAGCCTGAAAAGGGTGGTGCAGCAGCACGTCACCTTGGCGTATCGCCTCGAAGAAATCGCTGCCTGCTGCGAAGCGCCGCGGTATCGCCGGCACGAACGGTGGATATTTGAGCGAGCTGCTATTCGCCAGGTCGACGAGCGCCGACAGCCGGTGCAAATTGACCGGCGTCGGCACACGATACAAATCGTGCGCCCCGACGCCGAATTGGCGTAACAAAAAGTCGACGATTTCACTCGGGCAATCGACGGCCGTCTCGAGACGGACCGCTGCGCCGTACCGTCGATGTGCGAGCTCGCCTTCGAGAGCATCGCGCAGGTCGTCGGCTTCTTCTTCGTCGACGAACAAATCGCTGTTACGCGTGAGTCGAAATTGATGACAGCCGAGCACCTGCATGCCCTCGAAGAGCCGCGGCACGAATTCTTCGACGATGGTCGAGAGCAATACGAAACCCTGCATGCCGTTTTCGTCGGTCGGCAGCGGCACGACGCGCGGTAACGATCGCGGCGCCTGGATGATCGCGAGTGTTGCTTCGCGACCAAAGGCGTCTTCGCCGTGCAACTGCACGATGAAATTCAAGCTTTTGTTTTGAATGCGAGGGAAGGGTCGCGCTGGATCGAGCGCGAGCGGCGTCACCACCGGTTCGATCTCGCTGACGAAATAACGTTCGAGCCAGCGGCGATCTTCGTCGCCGATCGAGCCCCGCCGCAAAAGTTTGATACCGGCCGCCAACAGCGCCGGGAACAACACGTCGTTTAGGCAGGCGTATTGCTCGGCGACGAGTCGTGTGGCGCGAGCGTGGATCGCTTCGAGCTGTTCGAGCGGCGTGAGACCGTCGCTGCTCCATTGCACCGAGCCGCTGTCGATCAACTGCTTGATACCGGCGACGCGAATTTCGAAGAATTCGTCGAGATTGCTTGAAGAGATGCACAAAAACCGTAGCCGCTCGAGCAGCGGCACGGCAGGGTCGAGCGCTTGCGCGAGCACGCGTTGGTTGAACTCCAGCGCCGACAACTCGCGGTTGATCAGAAATTTCGGGGTGATGTTCATCGGTTCGACCACGCGCACATCAGTACAGCACGAAATCGTGCTGCCGTGTGTGACACACCGGTGACAACGCGATCGGCGGCAGTGCAGTTAGCGACTGCGGGGCAGGGGGGCGCTCGCGGTCGTGGCGGTCGCCGTCGTCGGCGTGGCACCCACGCCCGCGCTAACGGGCGCGACCGGCCCGCGCTCGAGTTGCGCGAGCAGCGGTGCGGTCGCTGTGCGGAACTCCGCCAGCGCCGACCCGGCGAGCGGCGGCTGTTCCGGCAAAATGACTTTTTGCGGGTCGCGATGCGTGCCGTTCACCAAATATTCGTAATGCAGATGCGGTCCGGTCGCTAGCCCCGTCATACCGACGAAACCGATGATCTTCCCTTGCTCGACGCGTTCGCCCGCGCGCAAGCCGGCTGCGAATCGCGACAAATGACCGTAGACGGTGCGGACCCGATTCGCATGCTCGATTTCGATCACGTTGCCGTAGCCGCCTTTTTGACCGACGTAGGCGACGCGACCCGCGCCCGAGGCTTTCACCGGCGTGCCGATCGGCGCGGCATAATCGACGCCGCGATGCGCCCGCACGCTATTCAATACCGGATGCAAACGAAACAGGTTGAATCGTGAACTGATGCGCGTGAAATCGACCGGCGCGCGAATGAACGCCTTGCGTAAACTTTTGCCGGCGGGTGTGTAATAGGAGCCGAGCCCCGCCGCGTTCTCGTGACGCACTGCGCGAAACCGCTTGCCGCCCGTGACGAATTCGGCGGCGAGCACTTCTCCTGAGCCCATATCTTTGCCGTCCTGGCTCAAGCGCTCGTAGACGACCCGGAAGCGATCGCCGGGTTGCACTTCGAGCACGAAGTCGATGTCCCATTGAAAGATGTCTGCGATGCGCAGTGCCACGCGATCGTCGAGTCCGGCTGCAGCCGTCGCATGAAACAACGACGTGTCGATCACGCCTTCGGCGGTCCGCACTTCGCGCTCGATGGGATTGACGATCACTTTGGAGTCGAAGCCGTCGGGCGCGCGCGTGACCTGCAGCGTTTCGCTCGGGCTCAATTTTCGCTCTAGACCCATCAGCTTCATGTTCTGCACGTTGAAGGTGATGAGTTCGCCGGGCCGCAAGCGATCGAGTTGTTTGCGCAAGTCGGGCAGCGCACGCAAGGTCGCCAGATCGGTCACCGACAACTGCAAACGACGAAAGATGCGCTCGAGCGTGTCGTTCGCGCCGACGATCACCTCGACCGTCGCGAGACCGAGCGACGCTTGCACGGCCGTTGCGGCCTTGCGCGCCGCGAGCGCTGCGTCGGCGACGTTCTCGCCCTGTCGCGCGAGATCGGCGATCAAGTTCTCGCCACGCCACCACGACAACGCGAACACGCCGACCACGACCCACTGCAGCCAGACGGCGCGACGCGAGGCGAAGAAGGCGGGGTTCGAGCGCAGCTCCAGCGGCATGGACTACACTTCCATGGTGGGTGTGGCGGCGCACGCTACCCGCCCCGGGCAGTCGGGTCAACCCTAACAGCCGTACTATTTATTTGCGCCTAAGAGAGCGAACCGGAATTGATCGCATGACGACCGTGCAAGAACAACTCGCCGAAATCCGCCGCGGATGTGCGGAACTTTTGATCGAAGCCGAGCTCGCGAAGAAGCTCGCGCGCGGCAAGCCGCTGCGTATCAAGGCGGGTTTCGATCCGACCGCACCCGATTTGCACCTCGGCCACACGGTGCTGATCAACAAAATGCGGCAGTTCCAACAATACGGCCACGAAGTCATTTTTTTGATCGGCGACTTCACGGGTTTGATCGGCGACCCCACCGGTCGTAACGCGACGCGGCCGCGCCTCACGCCCGAAGAAGTGCAGGCCAACGCGCGCACCTACCAAGCGCAGATTTACAAGATCCTCGATCCCGAGCGCACCATCATCGACTTCAACTCGCGCTGGTTCGGCTCGATGGGTGCCGCGGGGCTCATCGAAATCGCGGCGAAACATACGGTCGCGCGCATGCTCGAGCGTGACGACTTCGACAAGCGCTACAACTCCGGCCAACCGATCGCCATCCACGAATTCCTCTATCCGCTCGTGCAAGGCTACGATTCGGTGGCGTTGCGCGCCGACGTCGAACTCGGCGGCACCGACCAAAAATTCAATCTTTTGGTTGGTCGTCAGCTGCAGGAGCACTACGGCCAAGAGCCGCAATGCGTGCTGACGATGCCGTTGCTCGAAGGTCTCGACGGCGTCAATAAAATGTCCAAATCGCTCGGTAATTACGTCGCCATCAACGAAGCGCCGGAGACGCAATTCGGTAAGCTGATGTCGATCAGCGACGAATTGATGTGGCGTTACTTCGAACTTTTGTCATTCCGGCCGCTCGCCGAAATCGCAGCGTTGCGTGCGGCGATCGCCGCGGGCCGCAACCCGCGCGACGTCAAATTCGAGCTCGCCGGCGAGATCGTCGCGCGCTTCCACGGCGCAGCGGCCGCGCAGCACGCGCAGCAAGAGTTCATCGCCCGCTTCGCCCAAAAATCGTTGCCGACCGATCTACCTTTGACGCCGGTCACAGCGCGCGATGCCGCCGGTGAATCGATCGTCGCCGCGCTCAAGGCGGCGGGGCTCGCCAGCAGCAACTCCGAAGCGGTCCGAAAGCTCGCCGAGGGGGCCGTGCGCGTTGACGGCGAGAAGGTCGCCGATCGCGAATTGAAGCTGCCGATCGGCGCCGAGCACATCCTGCAGGTCGGGCCGCGTCGGTTCGCCCGGGTCAAGATCATAAATCCGAATTAAATCAACGAGTTAAAACCCTTCGGCGGTTTTTGTTACGAACCGTTGACAGGCCTATTGCCGGGCCTATAATGCGCGCCCTGCTCACGAACTGCCCCGCGCTTCACGCGGTGGTGTCTCGCGAAAGGAAATACGGGTTGACGGGCGGAGCCACATGGCTATACTGCCCGCCCCCTCTGCACCCCTGCGGTTCGGAGATCTTTAAAAATTCGGCAGGTAATTTGTGTGGGGACTCGCGTCGATGCGTCCTTTGGATGCCAAAG
>RGUL01000170.1 GCA_010027845.1 Gammaproteobacteria bacterium | reverse complement strand
GCCGTGACCTGGCTGGTCAAGAGCGCCTGCACCTGAACCGTAGTCAAGGCCACCACCTGGGTGGTCGCCAGTGCTTGCAGATTCGGTGTGCCCAAGACCACCAGGTCCTGCGTCTCGATCGCCGCAATCTGGCTGCTGCTCAGCGCATACGCATTGGCCGTACTCAAACCGGCTACTTGGGCCGTAGTCAGACCCACCACCTGGTCAGTGCCAAGGGCTACAAGCTGGCTGCTGCTGAAGGCGCGCACATTGGCCGTAGTCAGCGCAGCCACATCGCGCGTCTCCATGGCTGCCACCTGACTGGTGCTCAGCGCTGCAATATTGATGGTGCTCAGGCCCAGCACCTGGTCGGTGGTCAGCGCCACGATCTGCGCGCTCAACAAGGCTGTGACCTGCACGCTACTCAGGCTGCGCACATTGGCGGTGCCCAAGACGGCGACGTCCTGGGTCTCCAGGTACACGATCTGGCTGCTGCCCAAGGCCGCCACATTCGCCGCGCTCAGGTTGGCAACCTGGGTGCTGGTCAAGGCCACGATCTGGTCGCTGCTCAGGACTGCGACCTGGCTGCTCAGCAAGGCCTGCACGTTGGTGGTGCTCAGTACCGCCAGATCCTGCGTCTCCAGCGCCAGCACCTGGGTGGTGCCCAAGGCCACGACGTTGGCTGTGTTCAGGTTGGCGACCTGCGTAGTCGTCAAGGCCACGATCTGGTAGGTGCTCAATGCCACTGTCTGGCTGGCCGACATGGCCACTACCTGCGCCGTGGTCAGAGCCACCACTTGCTCGGTGATGAAGGCCAACACTTGGCTGGTGGCCAGAGCGCGCAGATTGATGGTGCTCAAGACCACCAGGTCTGTGGTCTCAATGGCCGCTATTTGGTTGGTGGTCAGCGCGTACGCATTGGCCGTGCTCAGGCTGGCCACCTGGGTGGTGGTCAGCGCCACGATCTGGTCGGTGGTGAAGGCGGCTACCTGGCTCGTGCGCAAGCCCACGACCTGCAAGGTGGTCAAGGACTGAACCTGCGCAGTGGTGATGGCCACTACCTGGGTGGTGCTCAAAGCGGCCACGCTGCTGGTGAGCATGGAGGCCAGATCGCGTGTCTCCAACGCCGCAATCTGGGTGCTGGTCAGGGCCGCAGCCTGCGCCGGGCCC
>RGUL01000169.1 GCA_010027845.1 Gammaproteobacteria bacterium | reverse complement strand
ATTCAAGACGATCGTCGATGCTGTCGGCGGCGTGTCGGTCTGCGTGCAGCACCAGTCGCGCGACAAGCACACGGGGCTCTTCATGCGCATCGGCTGTAACAAGTTGGATGGTGTCGAAGGACTCGCCTATGCGCGCAGCCGATTCTTCGAGCAGAAGATCGACGGGGAGTGGCAGGTGGACGGCTCGAGCGACATCGGTCGCACCGCGCGCCAGCGCGAATTCGTGCAGGCGCTCGTCAAGTCAGCTGTCGTTGGCCTCGTCGACAACCCATTCCGCGCGGGCGACGTGATGCGCGGTGGGATCTCGGCGGTCACGGTGGACGAACGGCTGGATCTGCTCGAGTTCGCCAAGCGCATGCGCCCGGCGGCCACGACCGGAATCGCCTCGATGCACCTCGAGACCTACGGCGCGATGGCCGGCGAGAGCGAAGTGCTCAAACTCGCCGAGGACGCAGCCCCACTGCTTGCATACTTTGCGGGCACTGGCCCGCGACCCGAGCCGAGTTCTTAGGCGCGACGCTCGGCCGACGTCGCCCGCGACGAGGTGAACTCGTTCGCCGCGACGGCCTCGCCGATGCGGTTGCCCTGCACGAAGTCGCAGCCGAGAAGTCGCAGGCGCTGCGACTGGTCGTCGGTCGAGACCCACTCGGCGATCACCGACATGTTGAGCGAATGCGCGAGCTGGATGATGCTGCGCACGATGGGATCGTCTCCGCCCTGCTGGCCGAGATCGCGCACGAGGGAGCCGTCCAACTTGAGGTAGTCGGCGGGGAAGTCGCGTAAGTGGGCGAGCGAGGAGTATCCGGTGCCGAAGTCGTCGATGGCGATCCGCACGCCGCTGCGCTTCAACGCGCTCAGCGCACGCGTGACGGCCGGGTTGTCGGCGAGCATCGTCTTTTCCGAGATCTCGAGCACGAGGTTCGACGGCTCGAGTCCCGACTCGCGCACACTTGCGAGCGTGCGGTCGACAAACTGCGCATCCCCGAGTTGCCGTGCCGACACATTCACGTGCACGCGGAACGAGCGGTCGAAGTGTCCCGCGGTGATCCAACTCTGTGCGTCGCGACACGCGCTGCGCACGACCCAGTCGCCGATCGGTCCGATCGACCCGGAGTCTTCCGCGAGTTCGAGGAAGCTCGGCGGCGTGAGCGTGCCGCGCAGTGGATGAT
>RGUL01000168.1 GCA_010027845.1 Gammaproteobacteria bacterium | reverse complement strand
GTACCTAAGAAATTATTAGCGGGGTCGGTGTTCGCATTGCCGCTGAGCGACCAGTTCGCGCCGGTCGCAAAAGTCGAGGCGGCGACGCGCTTGACGTTGTTGCTGCCGTCGATGACGAGCACGTCGTCGGTGCCCGCACCCGTGGCGAGGCCCGTGAGTGCGAGGTTGGGCGCACGGACCGCGCCCGAGGCGTTGACGCTAGTCAGCACCGTGCCCGCGCTGTCCTGCAATTCCAGAAGATTGGCGCTCTGCGAGGCGGCGGCCTGCACGATGACGCCCTTCTGCGCCGCCGTCGGGTTGACGCGCAAACGTGCGTCGACGGTGTACGAACCGATGGAAAGATTGGGCGTGAAGATCAGGTCGTTCGTGCCGCCGAAGACGATCTGCCCGAGGGCGCCGTTGGCGGCGATGAAGAACGAGTCGTCGCCGCCGTAGCGGTTCCAACTCACCAGCTTGCCGAAGTTCGACTGGTAGTAGAGCGCGGTGCCGACACCCGTCGACGGCTGGACGACGGACACGCCGCGGGTGTTCTCGGCCCGGATCGACAACGTCGCCGTATTGAAGTTCGAGTCGCCGATCGACACGGCACCGTTGGCGGCCACGCGCAAGCGCTCGACGTTATTGGTACCTAAGAAATTATTAGCGGGGTCGGTGTTCGCGTTGCCACTGAGCGACCAGTTCGCGCCCGTCGCAAAAGTCGAGGCGGCGACGCGTTTGACCTTGTTGGTGGTCGGATCGATGAGCAGCACGTCGTCGCTGCCGCTGCCGGTCGGCAGCCCACCGAGCGTGAAGCCACCGCTGCTGCCAGTGTTGATCGTCACCGCGGACGCGGCGTCGGCGAGATTACCAATCGTGGTCGCAGCGCTGCCGGTCGTGTTGATGGCAGTGGTGCCGTTCACCGTCAGCGCGTTGGTGGTGAGCGACGCGGTCGTCAAGTTGGCGCCGCCGAGCGCAGCCGCCGGGTCGACCCACGACAGCACCCCGCCCGTCGTGCTCGAGAGCACATAACCGTTCGCCGTCGGAGCCCCGTCGGGCAGCGTGTAGACGACGCTCGACGATACGGTTGCCGGGGCGCGGAAGCCGACGTACCCCGTGCCGCTGATGGCGAGTTCGGAGAAGCGCAGCTGGCCGGTCGCCATAGGACTCGCCGGCGCGAGCGTCACGATGCCACCGGACGATACGCGCAGCCGTTCGACGTTATTGGTGCGCAGCACGAAATCTTTGGAATCGGT
>RGUL01000167.1 GCA_010027845.1 Gammaproteobacteria bacterium | reverse complement strand
ATGCGTCAACTGTAACTGGACCTACTGGACCTACGGGCGATGCTTCAACTGTAACTGGACCTACTGGACCTACTGGCGATGCTTCAACTGTAACTGGACCTACTGGTGAAACTGGACCTACTGGTGAAACTGGACCTACTGGACTTACAGGACCTACGGGCGATGCTTCAACTGTAACTGGACCTACAGGACCTACGGGCGATGCGTCAACTGTAACTGGACCTACAGGACCTACAGGCAATGCTTCAACTGTAACTGGACCTACAGGACCTACAGGCGATGCGTCAACTGTAACTGGACCTACAGGACCTACAGGCGATGCGTCAACTGTAACTGGACCTACTGGACCTACGGGCGATGCGTCAACTGTAACTGGACCTACAGGACCTACGGGAACTTCAACACCTAGTGGATTTTTGATGGGTAATGTTCTTCGAGTTGATGATGTGAATGGAAATGATGGGACAGCAGTGGTTGGTGGTGCTCCTTATAAAACAATCAACGCTGCTATTTCTGCAGCTACATCTGGAACAACAATATGGGTCTTACCTGGAACATATAATCTTACAAATGGAATCACAATTCCTGATGGTGTTTGTTTAAGAGGATTAAATACTCAAACTTGTGTGATTCAAATGACGGGTTTTACTGGATCCACACTTCTGACAATGGGTGAAAATTGCCGAGTTGAAGATTTGACTTTAAAATTAACATCATCGACAAATGATATAAACTTAACAGGAATAGAATTTCCAAGAGAATCTACATTAAAATCAAAATTAAGAACATCTGTTTTGACAGTAGATAATTCTGGAGTATCTAGTTCATCAACATCAAATGTATATGGTATACATTGTTCAGGAACTGGAAGTTTTACAGAATCTACATTTTCATTTAATTGTATTAAAGGTTCAACTATTAATGTTAAATCAAATGGTATGGGAAATAAACGAGGTATTTTAGTATCAGGATCAAATCAAGTATCTACTCGTGATACAAATATTTATGTTGCAACTCCTTCTGGACCTACAGGTTCATATGTTGGTATTGAAACAGCACACACAGGTTATACTGGTTCAATACAAGTTCGTTCAACTTCAATTGGTGCTCCAAAACAATTAAATCCTCCTACATTTACATCTTCGGATATTTTACAATCATATCCTCCTTCATTAACAAATCCTTCATATTTAGCATCACCAGGAATTCAAATTGGACCAGGAACAGATTTAGTTACAAAATCAGCAGGTGGAAAACCG
>RGUL01000166.1 GCA_010027845.1 Gammaproteobacteria bacterium | reverse complement strand
TCGGCGTGTTCCCACAGATCGTCGATCGTGCGAGGAAAGCCGCCTTCGCCAGAGAGAAGCGACGGCGACTGGGTGAGTGGACCCCAGCGATAGTTCTCGTGCTCGCTGTTGAGCGTGAGGTGTACGCCGATGTCCTCGCCCGAGTACATGGCGACTGCATCGCGGGCCCACGGGGCCGGCACCATCAACGACGCACACGTTGCAACGCCCTTCCGCAGCGCGTCGTACACGCCTGCGTTGGCGGCCTGGAACGCGCCAAGGTCGTCACAGGAGATGATGACGAGTTTGTCGCTCGGTGCGTGACCGAGCCGCTCGTTCAAACTTGGCGCGGCCATCTCAATAACGCTACTGGGGGCATGCGCCCCAGAGTCCCACTCGCGCGGTTCGGGCAGCGAGTTCCGCTTCGGCGAATTGTGCGTGGAACGCAGGCGTGTCGTCGAAAGGCATCGCGCGACCATAACCATCGGCGACGAGTGACAGGTTGATGAACAGTCCATCCGAGACTCGATACACATAGGCGAGCAGGCGGCCGTACCGATCACGTGTCGCCTGATCACGCTCGAGCCGCACGATGGCATCGTCGCCGAGCAACTCGCCCGTGCGTGCAGAGGCCTCGGGTCCGAAGCATTCGACGGGCTTGTTCGGTGCTTTGGTTTCCGGAGTGTTGACGCCGATCAGGCGAACGGTTTCAGTCTTCGATCCCAAGCGAACGCGGATCGTGTCGCCGTCGACCACCTTGACGACGCGACCCGTGCCAGTGGGGAAGGTCTCACCACCGCAGCCTGCGATGGTGAGAAAGACCGCGATGAGGAGAGTGAGTCGGCTGCGCACACCACGATGTGTGCGCGGGGAGTTCAAGTACTGTGGCGCCATGACGTCAACTCCCCTCAATCTTGGTCGACTCGGCATCTGGACCTGGACGCTCGATGGTCATCCGATGTCTCAGTCGCAAGACGCCGTGCGCGAACTCGAGGAACTCGGTTTCGGTGCCGTGTGGATCCCCGAAGCCGTCGGTCGCGAGCCGTTTGCATCCGCAGCACTGTTGTTGTCGGCGACGAAGAAGATCGTCGTGGCCACTGGCATCGCCTCGATGTACGCGCGCACCGCAGTCACGATGCAGGCGGGGCAGAAGACACTCACCGAGGCGTTCCCCGAGCGTTTCCTCCTCGGCATCGGCGCGAGCCACGGCAACATGGTCAAGGCGTTGCACAAGCAGTCGTATGACAAGCCGTACTCGGCGATGGTCGAGTATCTCGACACGATGGATTCGGGAATGTTCGTCGCCCAAGC
>RGUL01000165.1 GCA_010027845.1 Gammaproteobacteria bacterium | reverse complement strand
TTCCCCCGAGCAGACGCGCGAAGCCAAACGGATTCTCGATTCGATGGGTGTGCCTCTGGTAATTAGCCAGCCGCGCTACTCGATGTTTGACCGCACCATCGAGCGCACCAACCTGTTGCCGGTCTTGGATGAACTGGGTGTCGGCTCGATCGTGTTTTCGCCACTCGCGATGGGGTTGCTCACCGACCGCTACCTCAACGGCATTCCCGCTGATTCCCGTGCGGGGCGCCATGCCTACCTCAGCGAAAACAACATCACCGAGCAGTATGTGGCTCGGGCCGCGGGATTGCGTGCCATCGCTACCGCGCGTGGTCAATCGCTCGCCCAGCTGGCGATCGCGTGGGTCTTGCGCGATCAGGGAGCCGGTGGCATCGCGCCGGTCACGAGTGCGCTGATCGGTGCGTCGAGCGTGGCGCAACTTGATGACAACCTGGATGCCCTCGCCGCGCCTCCCCTCACCGCCGACGAAATCGCCGCCATCGACGAGTTCGCGGTGCACGGCACCGACGGCTGGTAGCTCGTCGCGACCCAATTAGTCGCGACTCAGCTAGTCGCGACTCAGCCAGTGAATCGTGGTCTCGCCGTACGCCTTCGATTTGTCGAGCGTCAGGCCAATGGGCGCCTGGGGTGCAGCTGAGCGGGTAGAGCGTTCGACGACGACTTCGGCACCCGGCGAGAGGAGCGGCGCGAGGGCAGCGAGCACGTCGTCGAGTTCGGCGTCGGCCACGTCATACGGCGGGTCGATGAACACGAGGTCAAAATTCCCAGTGCTTCCGGCGCTGTCGGCACGGCCGTTGAGAAAGTGCGCGACCGAGTTCACGACCACCTGTGCGCTCGCCGGCGCGAGCTTGCCAACAGAGCAGATGAGATCGGCGTTCTTGCGGGCAATCTCCGCCGCCTTCGGGTGCTTCTCCACGAGTACCACCGAGCGGGCCCCGCGTGAGAGCGCCTCGAGGCCGAGCGCACCCGAGCCGGCGTAGAGGTCGAGTGCACGGGCATCCATGATGGCGTCGCGTGCGTCGAGAGCGGAGAAGATCGCTTCGCGCACCCGGTCACTCGTCGGTCTGGTTCCCGACTTGGGCACCGCGAGTTCTCGACTGCCGGCAAACCCGGCGATGATGCGCGTCACGGCTCCAGCCTAGGGCGACCGGAAAATAGACTCGACCCATGACCGACCCACTCGACGCCAAGCTCAGCGGTGTTGTGGGTGGCAAGACGGCTGCGAGTTTAGAAAAAGCGTTCGGGCTTGTCACGGTCGGGGATCTGCTCGCGCACTACCCGCGACGTTAT
>RGUL01000164.1 GCA_010027845.1 Gammaproteobacteria bacterium | reverse complement strand
GTTGATGTGCGGTGATGTTGTTGGTTGGAGCTACGTTGGTAACGTTAAGGTGATCAGTGAAGATCGGTGATTTGATTCAAACTTCCTGTTGAAGTTTTTTCAATCTTCTGGTTTCCCAACCCAACCTGATTCTCTCGCTTCTTTGTTCTGGGGTTAGATTTGCTAATCCTAATTTTATATTCTCGCTCATCTTTTTCTAACCTCCGGATCACTGAGCTTTTCCTTGGTGATTTTACTGATCTTCTCTCTGATCTCAGGATCACTAAGAACCTCTCTCATCTTTTTTCCTTGTTTCTTTTGAAACTCAGGATCGCTATGATGATTGATCTTTGATTCGCTTAGAAACTTTTTCTTTGTGCTCAGGATTCTCCCATGCTTTCTTTAACTTTTCAGAAAGATTTTCTCTATGTTCAGGATCCTCCCACATCTTCTTGCTTAATTCACTCATCTTTTCTCTATACTCAGGATTCTCCCACATTTTCTTATGTGATTCGCTCATCTTTTCTTTGAATACGGGATCATCCCACAACTTCTTTCTAGATTCACTCATCTTTTCTCTATGTTCAGGATTCTCCCACTCCTTCTTTCTAGATTCACTTAGTTTTTTTCTGTGTTCAGGATCCTCACACAACTTCTTCATCTTTTCTCTACGCTCAGGATTCTCCCATGTTTTCTTCTGCAATTCACTCATCTTTTCTCTGTACTCAGGATTCTCCCGCAACTTCTTTAATGATTCGCTTTGTTCTTCAGTGAACTTGTATCCTGAACCACCTTCTCCTCCAAGGGTAAAATTCGCTCCACCTTTTCCAAAGTAAACGTATGTTTGAAGTTCCTGGATGAGATGAATTTCTTTCTCAAATGCTTCTTGTTCACTGTGAGTTTCAAACACAACTTCACGGATGATCCCATGTTTCTTTTTAATGTTGGTGTGAAGAGGATTTCTTTTCTCTATTTTCACACGTTTTTCTGAACCCTTCCCAACATAAAATGGTTTCCCATCATCACCTCTGAAATCAACGTAAACATAGAATTTTTGCTCATTTTCCATACCAATAAATATGCTCTAAATACCTAAAAAAGCAACAAAAACCATGGTTTTTGATAGGTTTTGTGTAAATTTAAGGGATCATAGAGTAAGGTAAAGTTATGGGTTTTCGTGTTGGAGATTTAATTCGTTTCACCTGGAAGTACCCGGATTTTTCGCTGAAAACCTCTACCATAACCGGTTTGTTGTTGGAATATGAAGAAGTACCTCCGGTGGAAGGTTTCAATGAAATCCATGGTTTGAATGTAACCCTACTGTGCGAGGATGGCATCAAC
>RGUL01000163.1 GCA_010027845.1 Gammaproteobacteria bacterium | reverse complement strand
ACGCTCGGGCTGGCTCGACGCGGGCTCAGGGCACAGGGACGCGAGCTCATCTCAAGCC
The DNA here is from genome assembly GCA_010027845.1 of Gammaproteobacteria bacterium. Lineage (GTDB taxonomy): Bacteria > Pseudomonadota > Gammaproteobacteria > Steroidobacterales > Steroidobacteraceae > UBA964. The sequence goes on along the minus strand of RGUL01000163.1, from coordinate 1,262 downwards.
TCGACGCTCATTTCCTGAGCAGCCAGCGCCCTAATGCGCCAGTGCCCGTGCGCGAGCGTGCGCACGTTGTCGTCGAGCACGAAGCGCTTGTCGTCGTACGCGCAGAGCCCCGTCTTGCGCAGGCGCAGCGTGCTCACCTGGTGGTTGCTCGAGCGGATCGCGCTAAAGCTGACCTCCTGCTTGCGCTCGTCCGCCGTCGCGCCAAAGAGCGCGGCCCCGTAATTAGCCCACTGTAGGCGCGCAATCTCTGATTTTGCAATGCCTTTGGCCGTCGCGTCCGCCCCTCGGTCAGCACGAAGGAAGCAGTACATTTTCGCCCGCAGGCCCGCAAAGGCGCGGATGGGCACGCCGTTGCTCTCGTCCTTCATTTTCAAGACGACCTTCTTGTTGGCGTCGCTCTGGCAAAAGTGGCCGCGCGGGTAGTCGCTCGTGTCAAAGTGCGTCAAATCCTCGGCCATGTCCCTGTACACGTCGGGCGTCTCGATCGAGTACGTGAGGCTGTCCGTGTCGGTAAAGAGGAGGCGCGCCTTGTCGCCATAGCGGCGCCGCACGACGCCATAGTGGAAGGCGTACATGAAGGTCTTTGATATATCAAGCACGGCTACGCCGACAGCGAGCGGCTTATTGTAGAGCACGGACGTGATGCGCATGTGAATCGCGACGAGCCCGCCGCCAATGAGGTGCATGTCGACAAAGGTCGGCTTCGCGGCGTACTGCGCAATCTTGGCACCGTCCGTCTTGAGCAGCACGTTCATGCGGCCCTCGACGTTCTCGCACGTCTTGCCAAAGATTGCATTGTTCATGAGCTTGAGCATATCCTTTTCGAGCGCCGTCGTGGCCGCCGCGCGCCGCTGCGTGTTGTACTGAATGTAGGGCGCCATATAGGCCGACTGCGCGAACCAGAGCGCCTTGTGCACCTTGGTGACGACGCACCCGAGTTCGACGTACTTTTTAAGGGCACGGAAGTGCACGACATACGCGGTCTTGTTGCGTAAATTCGGAATCAGCTTGGGCACTTTTGATGACGGCAGCTTGAGGTCGGCGCGCATCTTTACCATGAGCGGGCTCGGCTCAAAGAGCGTCGACTCGGGCGCGGGCGGATAGTCGTTGAGCGCGTCGTGAAGCTCGTGCGGAATCTCGAGGTCGACCTCGACAAAGCATCCGCGCGAGCCGTTGTCGGCGAGCTCCATAATCTCAGCCAAGCATGCAGCCGTCGTGCGAGGCGCAGGAATGACGACGCCGTCGCGTTCGTCCACATCCCA
>RGUL01000162.1 GCA_010027845.1 Gammaproteobacteria bacterium | reverse complement strand
AACGACGCAAGCGCGGAGCCCCGCGCCGATGTGGCGATCATGCCACTTCGGTCGAAGGCGCCGCATGTTAGTTGGTCCTCGGCAACGAGGCCATCGACGGCCGATAGTCGCCGCGCTCGGCGTTGAGTCCTCAGAGGCTCCCCGACGCGCCGTCGGACGACAGACACCACCGCAGGTTTTTGCCCGGTGGCCGAACGCGCCCTCCGCCTCACGGGTCGAGACGCAACTTGGCCAACGGGTCGATGAACGAACCCAGACCGTGAATCTCACGCCCGTCAACGAGTTCGCCTCCACCACCACCCGCTTGGTTCTGCCCGCACGCCTGCGTTACGCAGCAGCGCGCGTTCGACGATTGTCGGCCCCATCCCGGAGCACAGGGGCCCATGAAAAGAATGTTGGTGAATGCCACGCAGCAGGAAGAGCTGCGGGTCGCGCTGGTTGACGGCCAGAAGCTTTACGACCTTTCCGTCGAACTTCCGTCGCGCGAACAAAAAAAGGCGAACGTCTATAAAGGCAGAATCTCGCGCATCGAGCCGTCGCTCGAAGCCTGCTTCATCGATTATGGCGCCGAGCGCCACGGCTTCCTGCCGCTAAAGGAAATCTCGCGCGAATACTTCCTGAAGCAGCCTGCCGGTGGGCGCATCAACATGCGCGAGATCCTGCAGGAAGGCCAGGACATCGTCGTTCAGGTCGAAAAGGAAGAGCGCGGCAACAAGGGCGCCGCCCTCACCACCTTCATCTCGCTGGCCGGGCGCTTCCTGGTGCTGATGCCGAACAACCCGCGCGCGGGCGGCGTCAGCCGTCGCATCGAAGGCGAAGACCGCGACCAGATGAAGCAGATCATGGACGCGCTCGTGATCCCCTCGGGCATGGGCGCGATCGTGCGCACGGCCGGTGTCGGTCGCGCCATGGAAGAACTGCAGTGGGATCTCGACAACCTTAAAGTTCAGTGGGACGAGATCGTCAAGGCGGTGCTCGAGCGCCCCGCTCCGTTCCTCGTCTACCGCGAGAGCGATCCGGTGACCCGCGCGCTGCGCGACTATTTCTCGGACGACATCGGTGAGGTGTTGGTCGACGAGCCGAACGCGCACCAGATCGCCGCCGAGTACATGCAGCGCTTCATGCCCGCCGAGGGCGGCCGGCGCTTGAAGATGTACAGCGACGACATTCCGCTCTTCACGCGCTATCAAATCGAAAGCCAGATCGAATCGGCTTATGCGCACAAAGTGCAGTTGCCGTCGGGCGGGTCGATCGTCATCGACTACACCGAGGCGTTGGTGTCGATCGACATCAACTCCGCTCGCGCGACGCGCGGCGGTGA
>RGUL01000161.1 GCA_010027845.1 Gammaproteobacteria bacterium | reverse complement strand
CGCTCGGCTTGGATTTCGTCACTTGGCAATGTCGCGCCGCACGGCACGTACGGTCGCAATCATCGTTTCGATCGCACCGGCGATCGCAGCGAACTCATTGTTTGCGTGGTCGGAAACTCTCAACCGATTCGCCTTCATCGTCGTTGCATTGCTCGCTTTCGAACACGTCGCCCGACCGCGGTGGACCTCAGCCGGCCTGATCGGACTGACGTCATCGTTCATGGTGATCGCGCATGGTCGCTTCACGTTGATACCCGCACTCGCGGTCATGCTCTTGGCTCTCGCGTGTCTGCCCGACGTTCGTCGTATCGCACCGATTGCCGCATTCGGAATCATCGTCACGGCAGTTTCCTGGTTCGTGTTCACCCGCATCAACGTGTCGCTACGACGCGACCTCTACCCCGCTGCAGCGGGCAAAGAAGGTCGAATGGTCGACAAGTTGACCAACTTTTCGAATCTTGCGAGCCTCGGTCGGTCTGCGACGGGTCAGCTTTGGTACGTCCTTGCAACATCGTTCGGTCTCGCAGGTGTCGGGCTCGTCGTCAACGTTCGCTGCGCCCATCAGGCGCTTCGCCTGTGCATTGGCATGCAGGATTTCGAGCGCCGGGCTCGTCACCACGCAGGCGATCGGGACGGCATGTAGCGCGGAAATGATCTCGGCATTTTTTTGAGCGAGTTGTTGTGAATGCTCGCGGATAACGCCCGTCTCGTGTTCGAGCTGCTCGCGGATTTCTTCGAAGCGCAGCGCGTAATAAGACACGGCTTTGATGATGCCGCACAGACAAATTACGGCGACGACGACTTCGTTGATCGTGTCGTGCTGCCAAAGCCGTGATGGCTCGCCAAAGACGGCTTGAGGTATGCGGAAGAGCAGGAACACGGTTTGGATACCGAAGACGATGATTAAATGAACGACGAAAGGCGACGGCTTCCTTTGATTGAGTTGCATCGCTTGACGAGTCGCCCATGCTGCTGCGAGTCCGTTGCCGGCAGCAAAGATTACGATCTGTGCAACGTCGGAGTTGCGATCGACGGCGTAGCCCAAGCACAGCGCGTAAATTAGGGCGGCGATGCAGGTGGGCAACACATAGTCGCGTAGCGGCACCGGCGGTCGCTGTAACGCGCGCAAAGCGAGACCGAATAGAACGAACGATACAGCGAGTGCGACGCTGCTACTGATGAAAGGCCAGGCGCCGACTTCCGCACCACCCAAAGCACCCAGAATCGGTGCCATGCCGGACACCACGAACCCCGTCATCCATAGTCGAGCGGAAGAATCGGGTCGCTGAAACGAGAGCCAACTGACGATGCCGATCGCGAGAAATGCAAAACTCGCTAGAAACATGATGC
>RGUL01000017.1 GCA_010027845.1 Gammaproteobacteria bacterium | reverse complement strand
CAGTTGGAAATGGAGTTGTCGGGCGGCGATGCGCCGATTCTGGAACTCGAGGGCGTGCTCAACGGCATGCTGTCCCGCCGACTCGAAATCGAAGCAGATCTGTCGCAAGCCCGCCGCACGCTCGAGGCGGCCGACGCGGAGTTGCGGACGCTCGATGAGCGACGACAGCTCGCCGAGCGCGCCGTCAACGAAGCGCGCGAGTCGATGGAGCAAGCGCGACTGGCGGCGCAGGAAACCCGCGTACGCCGCGAGTCGATTGCCGAGCAGTTCGCTGCGACAAAATTCGAGTTCGAGGAAATCTTGCAGAGCCTCGCACCCGATGCGCAGATCGAGACTTGGGAAACCGATCTCGGTGCAGTGCGTCACGACATCGAGAAGCTCGGTCAGGTCAATCTCGCGGCGATCGATGAACTGGCGGAAAACACGCAGCGCAAAGAATATTTGGACCGCCAATTCGAAGATCTCACTTCCGCGCTCGCGACGCTCGAAGAGGCAATGCTCAAGATCGATCGCGAGACGCGCACCCGATTCGACGATACCTTCAATCGCATCAACGCCGGCTTGCAGGAAAAGTTCCCGCGATTGTTCGGCGGCGGACATGCCTATTTGGAGTTGGTCGGTGATGATCCGCTGACGGCGGGTGTGTCGGTGATGGCGCGACCGCCGGGCAAACGTAACGTGACGATCTCGCAGTTGTCGGGTGGCGAGAAGGCGCTCACCGCGGTCGCGTTGGTGTTTTCAATCTTCGAGCTCAATCCTGCGCCGTTCTGCTTGCTCGACGAAGTCGATGCACCACTCGACGAGAACAACGTCGGTCGGTTCTGCGACATCGTGCGTGAAATGGCGCAGCGTGTGCAGTTCATCTTCATCACGCACAATAAATCGACCATGGAACTGGCCTCGCAATTACTCGGTGTGACCATGAGTGAGCCCGGCGTGTCGCGGCTCGTGTCGGTCGACGTCGATGAGGCCGTGCGGATGGCGGCACAGGGAGGCGGTAACGCATGAACGAGTTGCGCCTCGCGCTGCTCGTCATCGGTGTGTTGCTCGTGGCCGCGCTCGTCGGCTGGGAGTGGTACCAACGTCGGGCGGCACGCCGCGTCGAACGTGATTTCGTCACGGGACCGATCGCCGATCCGCTGCTCGATCTCGATGGCGTGGACGAGGGGGTATCGGCCGCGCGTGTTCGCGTCGAGCCTTCGATATCTTTGGATGTGGCTTCGGCTCGCGAGCCGCTACGCGAACCTCCCGTGGTGCGGGTCGAAGAGGCGCGGGCCGTGGAAGGTGGTCGCGAAATTCCGATCGTCAGCAGTACTGACGTCGACGATGCACCCCACGGCGATGCCGCGCAGGATGTCGCGAGCGACCCCGACGTCACGCGCGATGTCGACGTCGCGCTCGAGGCGCCGCCGTTGCAACTCGTGTGGCCGCCCGAAGATCGTCGCACCATCGTGGGTTTGCGCATCGTCGGGCAGAACGGCGAAAAGTTGACCGGCGGCAGCCTGCGGCAGGCCTTGCTCGGCGAGGGTTTCCGTTACGGTGAACTCGATATTTTCCATCGACCGCTCGCCGACGGGCGGGTGGTGTTCTCGGCCGCGAGTCTCACTCGACCGGGTAGCTTCGATCTCGAGCACATGGATTCGCAGCTTTATCTTGGACTGAACTTGTTCGCCGTGTTGCCCGGAGTTTTGGCGGGAGAGGAGACCTTCGAGCGGATGGTCGACAGCGCACGAAGAATTTCGCAGCGGCTGCGTGCTGAATTGCTTGATGCCCGCGGTACGCCGCTTTCCGACGCGCGCATCGCCGAGTTGCGACGCGAAGCGGCGCGAGCGAGTCAGAGCATCTGACGAGCGCAGAGCGCTGCGCCGTTGCCCGTGACGACTCCGTCCAAAGATAACCCCTCCAAAGTAAAAGCGCAGCGTGAAGTCGAGGCGTTGCGGCGTGAGATTCTGCAGCACAATTACCGCTACTACGTGCTCGACGATCCCGAGATTCCGGATGCCGAGTGGGATCGATTGCTGCAGCGGCTGCGCGAACTAGAGGCAGAACACCCCGATCTCGTCACGTCCGACTCACCGACGCAACGCGTCGGAGCCGCGCCGGCCGAAGAATTTGCCGAGGTGCGGCATCGCATCCCGATGCTCTCGCTCGACAACGCGTTCGCCGACGAGGACGTTTTGAACTTCGATCGACGCGCGCGGCAACGCCTCGGAACCGAACGCGAATTCGCCTATTCGGCCGAGCCGAAGCTCGATGGCCTTGCGATCTCCGTGACCTTCGAAGACGGTGTTCTGGTGCGGGCGGCGACTCGAGGTGACGGTACGACCGGTGAAGACGTCACGGCTAACGTTCGTACCATCGCCTCCTTGCCGCTGCGGTTGCGTGGTCGGGCGCCGAAACTGCTCGAGGTGCGCGGCGAAGTGTTCATGCCCATCGCCGGTTTCGAGCGCATGAACGCCGAAGCGGCAGCGCGAGGGGACAAAGTATTCGTCAATCCACGCAATGCTGCGGCCGGTAGCTTGCGGCAGCTCGACCCGCGCGTGACGGCGACGCGTCCACTCGAGCTGTTCGCCTATGCGGTCGGCGTCGTCGAGGGCATCACCTTGCCGTCGCGGCACAGCGAGATATTGCAGCAGCTGCGCGATTGGGGCTTGCGCGTCTGTCCGGAGGCGCGTGTCGTGCAGGGCGTCGAGGGCTGCCTCGATTACTACCGAGACATCGGTGCGCGCCGCGCGCGGCTGCCTTATCAAATCGACGGTGTCGTCTATAAAGTCGACGATCTCGACGCGCAGCGCGATCTCGGCTTCGTGTCGCGCGCACCGCGCTGGGCGATCGCCCATAAATTTCCGGCGGACGAAGCGCTCACTGTGCTGCGTGAGGTCGAATTTCAAGTCGGTCGAACGGGTGCGCTCACGCCGGTCGCCAGACTCGAACCGGTGTTCGTCGGTGGTGTAACGGTGTCGAATGCGACGCTGCACAACATGGACGAGATCGAACGGAAAGACGTGCATATCGGCGATACGGTAGTGGTGCGCCGTGCCGGCGACGTGATTCCCGAGGTCGCGCGCGTCCTGCCGGAGCGACGTCCCGCGGGGGCGCGCGTACCGAAACTACCGGAGTGTTGTCCGGTGTGCCGTTCGCCGATCGAGCGTGATGCGGATGCGGCGGTCGCGCGCTGTACGGGTGGTTACCGCTGTAGCGCACAGCGCAAAGAACAGCTACGACATTTCGCCTCGCGGCGAGCGCTCGATATCGAGGGTCTGGGAGAGAAGATCGTCGATCAACTCGTCGAGGCAAATTTGGTCGCTGCACCCTCGGACTTGTTCGCGCTCGATGCGACGACGCTTGCGGCGCTCGATCGCATGGGGGAGAAGTCGGCCGATAATTTACGCGCGGCGATCGATCGCGCGCGCAGCACGACCTTGCCGCGGTTTTTGTTCGCGCTCGGGATACGCGAAGTCGGTGAGTCGACCGCGGCGGCGCTGGCGCGTCACTTCGGTGATCTCGACGCGCTCGCCGCGGCGGACCTCGAAACCGTGCAGCAGGTCCCGGATGTCGGACCGGTCGTGGCGTCGCGCGTGGTCGAATTTTTTGCCGATCAAAATAATCGCGACGAACTCGACCGCCTGCGCAAGGCGGGTGTGCGCTGGCCCGCCGAGGCGAAACGCGAGGTCGGCGAGCAACCGCTCGCGGGATTGACCTTCGTGCTGACCGGTACGCTCGAAGCCCTATCGCGCGATGCGGCGGAGGATGCATTGCGAGCGCTCGGCGCCAAAGCAGCCGGTAGCGTCTCTAAGAAAACGAGCTATCTGGTCGCCGGCGCCGACGCGGGCTCGAAATTACGCAAGGCCGAAGAACTCGGAGTGCCCATACTCGACGAAGCTGCACTGCTGCGGGTGCTGCAAACGAAACGGCCGCCGGGGTGAGCCGGCGGCCGCAAGATCGATCGTAGTCGGCAGAAACTTACTGCAACTTTTTCTCGACTTTGGCTGCTTTGGCGAGTTCGTCGCCGTAAGCGCGAAATTTCTTCGCCAGCACGACTTGCGTCAGCTGCGGTTTGACTTGCTCGAACGGCGGCGGTTGGACTTCGCGCACGTCGTCGAGGCGGATGATGTGGAATCCGAACTGCGTCTGCACGGGCTTGGCCGTCGTTTCGCCCTTTTTGAGCGCCATCACCGCGTCGGCGAACGGCTTGACCATCGCCTGCGGGCCGAACCAACCGAGATCACCGCCTTTGTCGCGCGAGGAGTCGAGCGAATCTTTGGCGAGTGCCTCGAACTTCTCGCCTTTAGCGAGCCGCGCAAGGATCTGATCGGCGAATTCTTTGGTTTGCACCAGGATGTGACGCGCACGGTACTCGTTACGCGGCATCTGCGCCACTTGCGTGTCGTACTCGGTCTTCAATTCTTGTTCGGTCGGCGTCTTGTCTTTGAGATAGGATTCGGTCGCCGCACGCTGTAACGCATCGAGACGCGACAACTCGATGGCCGCAGCGGTTTCACCCTTCGACAGACCGTCCTTCTCGGCCTTGGCGGCGACCAACTGCAATCGGATCAACGCATCGAGTGCTTGCTGCTTTTGCTCGGCGTTGAGCGAGGCGGACGGTTGGCCCGTGGCGGCTTGCACGTAAAAATCGAACGTGGCGCGCGTGATGGCCTGGCCGTTCACGACCGCGACCGGTTGCAGTCCGGCATCTTTGCCGTCGCCGTCGGCAGCGCCGGCGCCCTTCGGCTTGCAAGCGGCGAGCGCGACGAATACGACCGCCAAAGTCAGGAAACGCGAAATCTTCATGAGGTTGTCTCAGCTCTGCTGTGGGAAAGACGCATTATGCCGGCAAGCGGGCGTCGATAGACAGAGCGTGAACGTCTTTGCCCATCAAATCCGCAACGGCCTCGTACACCAGCCGGTGCCTAGCGAGCGGGGCGAGACCCCTAAATCGTTCCGAGGCGATGCCGACCCGAAAATGTCCCCCCTCGCGGGCGCCGGCGTGCCCGGCGTGTAGCGCGCTGTCGTCGTGCAACTCGAGCCAGGTCGGTTGCAACGCGGTTTCCAGGCAGGTGCGCAAGCGTTCGATTCTTCCTTCGCTCATCGTGCCTCGATCATGCGGCTTCGTCCGGTGCCGGTGTTTGGTGGCGTACGAGGTAGATCGATTGCGCGACCACGAACACCAGAGTCGCGAGCGTGATCCCGAACACTTTGAACTGCACCCAAATGTTTTGCGGTAGATTGAAGGCGACCCAAAGATTCGCACCGCCCATCGCGGCATAGAACGCGACCCAGGCGGCGTTGACCTTACTCCACGCGGGCGCTGCGATGCGTGCGAAGGCGTCCGGCGAAGCGGCGCTCATGAAGCGTTCGGCGAGCGTTCGTTCGCCGACGAACATGCTGCCCAAAAACGCAACGCCGAGCGCCCAAAAAAAGACCGTCGGCTTCCAGACGATGAAGCGCTCGTCGTGTAACAGCAGCGTCGCGCTGCCGAACAACAACACGAGTCCTGCGCTGATGCCGTGCATCGGCGGGATGCGTCGCGTACGCGCGAAATCGAACCCGAGCAGCGCCACCATCGCGATCATCAGCGTTGTCGTGGCGACGTAGATGTCGGCGAGTTGGTAAGCGATCAGAAACGCGATCAGCGGCGCGAACTCGAGCAGGGTCTGCATCGCGCTATGATAGCCGTATCGTGCAACGCTTCGAACTCCACCCGAAAAACCCGCAACAGCGTCTCGTGCGGCAGGCCGCCGAAATCGTGCGTGGTGGTGGCGTGATCGCGTATCCGACCGATTCGTGTTACGCGCTCGGTTGTCACATCGGTGACAAAGACGCCCTCGAGCGCATTCGCCGCATCCGGGACGCCGATCGTCACCATCACTTCACGCTGGTGTGTCGCGATCTGACCGAGATCGCCAAATATGCCCGTGTCGACACGCCGCAGTTTCGACTGTTGAAGACCTGCACACCCGGCCCGTACACGTTTTTGCTGGAGGCGACGCGCGAGGTGCCGCGACGACTGCAGCATGAAAAGCGCCGCACCATCGGGATCCGCGTGCCCGATCATCCGGTGCCGCGCATGCTGCTCGAGGAGCTCGGTGAGCCAATCATGAGCTCGACGCTGATGTTGCCGGGCGACGAGTTGCCGCTGAATGATGCCGCGGAGATCGAAAGTCGACTGGGCGCGCAGCTCGATGCGATTCTCGATGGCGGCGCTTGCGGTTTGGAGCCGACCACGGTCGTCGACCTGGCGGCCACGCCGCCGGCGGTGGTGCGCGTTGGGCGCGGCAGTGTCGCGCCGTTCGGGCTTTGAGCGATCAGTCGTCGGCGGCGCAGGCGCTAGCCGCTATAATGGCTGCTTCGCCCGCGGGCTGGGATAGGGACGGGGACATGCAGCGTTCGAGCGGAGAGGCAGGTTGAGCACCGCGCAGCAGGCAGGTCGCGTGCTCTCCGGCATGCGGCCCACGGGGCAACTGCACCTTGGTAACTATCACGGTGCGCTACGGAACTGGGTCGAGTTGCAATACCAGTACCCGTGTTTCTTCTTCGTCGCCGACTGGCACGCGCTGACCACCGGTTACGAAGACACCTCGAAACTGCCCGAATACACGCAGCAGATGGTGATCGACTGGTTGGCCGCGGGACTCAACCCGGGCGTTGCGACCATGTTCGTGCAGTCGCACGTCCCTGAACACGCCGAACTGCACTTGTTGTTGTCGATGGTCACGCCGCTGTCGTGGCTAGAGCGCGTGCCGACCTACAAAGATCAACAAGCGGAGCTCGCAGAAAAAGATCTCGCGACCTACGGCTTTCTCGGCTACCCCTTGCTGCAGTCCGCGGATATTTTGCTCTACCGTCCACAGTATGTGCCGGTCGGCGAAGATCAAGTTGCACACGTCGAAATCACGCGCGAAGTCGCGCGGCGGTTCAATCATCTCTTCGGTCGCGAGGCCGAGTTCGAAGCCAAGGCCGAGAAGGCGGTCAAAGAACTCGGCGGTCGTAATAGTTCGCTCTATCGCGAGCTGCGGCGCAAATTCCAAGAATCCGGGGACACGGTGGCGCTGGAAAAAGCGCGTGCGCTCGTGCAGGGTAACAGTCGCATCACCGTGGCCGATCGCGATCGCCTGTTGGGCTTTCTCGAGGGCACGAGCGTCGCGATCTTACCGGAGCCGCAAGTGCTGCTCACGCCGACGCCGAAGCTGCCGGGCCTCGACGGTCGCAAGATGTCGAAGTCGTATGCGAACACCATCGGTTTGCGCGAAGAGCCCGACTCGATCGCCAAAAAATTGAAGACCATGCAGACCGATCCGGCGCGTGTTCGACGCACCGATGCCGGCGATCCGAGCAAATGCCCGGTGCGGCAACTGCACGAAGTATATTCTGACGAGAGCACACGCCAGTGGGTGGATGCAGGCTGTCGCAGTGCCGGGATCGGTTGTCTCGAATGCAAGAAACCGTTGATCGACAAGATCGTCGATGACGCGACTGCGATGCGCAAGCGCGCTCAGGAGTACGAAGACAGTCCCGAGCTCGTTCGCAACATTCTCAACGAAGGCGCCGAGAAGGCGCGCGATGCCGCGCGTGAGACGCTCGACGACGTGCGCCGCGCCATGCATCTGCGCGGCGACTGACGCGCCGGAGAACTCGAGACGATGTCCACCCCAAATCTACATCTCGTCGGCGACCCCGCTACCGATACCGCGCCGCAGCAAGGCGAAATGCCGTTTGCGGTGGTGCAGGGCGAACCGGTCACGCAACTGCCGCGCGATCTCTACATTCCGCCGCAGGCGCTCGAGGTGTTTCTCGAGGCATTCGAGGGGCCGCTCGATCTTTTGCTCTATCTGATCCGGCGGCAAAACCTCGACATTCTCGACATTCCGCTTGCCGAGATCACCAAGCAGTACATGAATTACATCGAGCTTATGCAGGACATGCAGCTCGAGCTCGCCGGCGAATATCTCGTCATGGCAGCGACGCTCGCCGAGATCAAATCGCGCATGTTATTGCCGCGCTCGAGCGAGGCGAGCGCGGAAGAGGTCGATCCGCGTGCCGATCTCGTGCGTCGTTTGCAGGAGTACGAGCGCTTCAAGCAGGCAGCCGAATCGATCGACCATATCCCACGGCTCGATCGCGACGTGTGGATCGCCAGCGCCGAGAACGCCCATCGGGCGCCGCGCGAAAATTTGCCCGACGTCACGCTCAAAGAAATGATTCTGGCTTTTCGCGAAGTCGTCGCGCGCTCGGCGATGTTTGCGCACCATCACGTGCAGCGTGAGCGCTTATCGGTGCGTGAGCGCATGACTGACGTGCTAGCGGCGGTCGCCGGCGGTGCGTTCGTCGAGTTCGGTCGTCTATTCAAGCCCGAGGAGGGCCGTATGGGCGTCACCGTGACGTTCGTCGCGATCCTCGAACTCGTGCGCGAGGGATTGTTGGAGCTCGTGCAGACCGAGACTTACGGGTCGCTGCACGTGCGCGCCGGTGGCGGCAATTCCGGTCTGCGACTCGTCGCCGGCACGGATGTCGAGACACCCGATGAATCCGTGACGTTCAACGACGGGTTCGTGGACGACACCAGTTTCGATGATGTGGACGACGAAGGATCAGCATGAGCGATAACCATCTGCGCAACGTGATTGAGGCGGCGATGTTGGCAGCGGGCAAGCCGTTGTCGGTGGCCGAACTCGTGCAACTCTTCGACGAGGATGCGCGCCCGTCGACCGCCGAGATGAAGGCGGCGCTCGCCGGGCTCGCGAGCGAATACGAAGGTCGTGGCATTGAGTTACGGGAGACAGCGAGCGGCTGGCGCATCAGCGTACGGGCGCCGCTCGCGCGCGAAGTGTCGCGGTTGTGGCCCGAGCGTCCGCAGCGTTACTCGCGTGCCTTGCTCGAGACCATCGCACTCATCGCTTATCGACAGCCGATCACCCGCGCCGAAATCGAATCCGTGCGTGGCGTCGCCGTGAATCCGAACATCGTCAAGACCTTGATGGAACGTAATTGGGTGCGTGTCGTCGGTCACCGCGACGTCCCGGGCCGTCCGGAATTGCTCGGTACGACCCGCGAGTTCCTCGATTACTTCGGGCTGCGCAGCATCGACGAGTTACCGCCGCTCGCCGAGTTGAAATCCATGGCTGACCTCAACCCGCAGCTCGATCTTCCGGTCAGCACCGACGAGGACGGTCCGCTGCTCGAGGGAGCGGGTGACGAACCGGTGACCGTCGGCGCGACGTGACCGCACGACGTCGTAGCGGAGCGCGCCCGCCGACCGACGATAGCGGCGATCGGCTGCAAAAAGTTTTGGCGCAGGCGGGGCTGGCCTCGCGTCGCGAAGCCGAAGAATGGATTCGTGCCGGTCGGGTCACGGTCAACGGCGTCGTCGCCGAACTCGGTATGCGCGTCGCGGGGCGCGACGAATTGCGCATCGACGGCCGTATCGTGCGGCGATCACGGGATGCCTCGCGACTGAAAGCCGAGCAGTCGTCGTTTCTTTGTCATCGTTCGCCGGGCGAAGCGTTACGCGAGGGACTGCTCGAGCGCCTGCCGCGTCGCGCCGGTAAGCGCTTTCTCGCCGTGTCGCCAATGCCGCAAATCGACGGTGGGCTCGAACTCGTCACCACCGACGGCGCGCTCGCCGAACGTCTGCAGCGCCGCGTACGCCGCTGGCCGGTGGAATTTTTGGTGCGCGTGCGCGGTGAGCTGCCAGAGCCGCAATTGCTCGCGTTACGTAGCGGCGTGCTCGACGACGGACGTCGCGTGCAGATCGAGGACGTCGTCGGTGCGGAGCACGAGGCCGAAGGCGCTAATCGTTGGTATCAACTCATCGCGATCGGCGCGAGCGGCAAGGACGTACGGCGCTTGTTCGAGCGCCATGGAGCCCTTGTGAGTCGCGTGCAGCGGACGCGCCTCGGGCCACTCACTTTGACGCGTGATCTGAATCGCGGCCACTTTCGCCCGCTTTCGAGCGAAGAGGCCGCGTCACTGCGCGTCGAACCGGCGGCCCGTGATGCCGCTGGCGACGGGGCCGAGTAGCGCGATACACGCACCGGTGGCAACTTCCGGCATCGGTAGCGTCTCTGCGTCTTCCGAAGGATAGGCGGCACGGCGCATCGTGGTGCGCATTCGGCCCGGATTCAAAGTATTGACTCGGACGTTGGTGTTTTCGAGTTCGTCGGCGAGCACGCCGGCAAACCCCTCTAAGGCGTGTTTCGACACGGCATACGCGCCCCAGTAGGCGCGGGCGGCCGAAGCCAACCCTGAGGTGATGAACACCACGCGGCCACGCGTACCCAGGTCGGCACGTCTTGGTGAGCGATCGGCGACACCTCGCCGAGCATCGCAGCATTGTGTACCAGACCGTCCAGCCGACCGAACCGAGCGGCGATCGCATCCGCGAGCGTATCGAAATCTTTGGCGATCGCCTTTTCTAGATCGAGGGGCGCGATCACCGGTTCGGGCGTCGCGCATCCGTCGCCGCGCTTAGCCGCGACGATCTCGGCGTGTACCGCCTCGAGTTTTTTGACGTTACGGCCGATGAGGATCACCTCGGCGCCGTGTCTTGCACAGTCGAGTGCGAGCGCACGGCCATAGCCACCGGTCGCACCGGTGATGGCGATCACGCGGCCCTCGAGTGCGTCGGCCGTGTTGGCGACGCGGCGTGGATCGAAGTCGTCGTGGGTCATGATGCGCGCGTCTAAGGTTTGCGGAAGTGCGCGAGGTAGTTGACGCGCGGATCGCGCGTGAGTCGCGCTTGCGCGGTGAGCGGGTCGAATTCGAGACCGGCAAGATCCTGCAATTCGAGGCCCGCGGCGCGCGCGAACGCAGCGAGTTCGGACGGTTTGATGAAGCGTTCGTATTCGTGCGTGCCAGCGGGCAAGAAGCGCGTGAGATATTCGGCGCCGACGATCGCGACCACGAAGGCGCGAAAATTCCGATTCAGCGTCGACACGAAGAGCGAGCCACCGCTTTTGAGTAGGCTGGCGAACGAGTCGAATAGCGCGGCGGGCTCGGGCACGTGCTCGAGCATCTCCATGCACGTGACGACATCGAAACCGGCCGGCTCGCTCGCGGCGAGTTGCCGTGCGCTCGCGAGCCGGTAGTCGATCGAAAGTCCTGCGCCCGCGGCATGCAAGCGTGCGACTTCGATCATCCCTGGCGCTAGATCGGCGGCTACGACCGTCGCGCCGGCGCGCGCAAGTGCCTCGGCGAGTAGTCCGCCGCCGCAGCCGACGTCGAGCGCACGCACGCCAGTGAGTGGTGCGCGCGCGGCGACGAATTCCACCCGCACCGGGTTTAGCAGATGCAGTGGGCGAAACTCGCCCGCGGGATCCCAAAATCGGTGCGACAACGCATCGAATTTCGCAATCTCGGCCGCATCGTCGAGAGGGGTGGTGGAGGCCAAGAAACTGCTCCTGAAAAGGGCGCCGGAAAGCCGGCGAAACACGTCCGACTATGGTACTATTTTTCATTCGAAATCGACCGTAAAACAGCTGCTCCGAATGTCCGACGTCGCGCGCGAAATTCTCCCCGTCAACCTCGAAGACGAGATGCGCCAGTCCTAACCCCCACGGCGACTCGGCGGTCTACGACGCCATCGTCCGCATGGCGCAGCCGTTCTCGATGCGCTATCTGCTCGTCGACGGCCAAGGTAACTTCGGCTCGGTCGATGGCGACATGCCGGCGGCGATGCGTTACACCGAAGTGCGCATGTCGCGCATGGCGGGCGAACTGCTCGCCGATATCGATCGCGAAACGGTCGATTTCGTGCCCAACTACGACGAGTCGCTGTCGGAACCGGCGGTCATGCCGTCGCGTATCCCGAATCTGCTCGTGAACGGTTCATCCGGAATCGCGGTTGGTATGGCGACCAACATTCCGCCGCACAATTTGACCGAGGTCGTGAACGCCTGCTTGGCGGTGATCGACGACCCCGAGATTTCGCTCGCGGGATTGATGCAGCACGTGCCGGGCCCTGATTTTCCGACCGCCGGTATCATCAACGGCGCCCAAGAAATTGCCACCGCCTACAAAACCGGTCGTGGCCGACTATCGATTCGGGCGCGCACGCATTTCGAGGACGTCGGCAAAGCAGACCGCCAAGCGATCGTCGTCACGGAACTGCCGTATCAAGTCAACAAAGCCCGGCTCATCGAGCGCATCGCCGATCTCGTGCGCGAGAAACAAATCGAGGGTATCGCCAACGACGGCTTGCGCGACGAGTCCGATAAGGACGGTATGCGCATCGTCATCGAGTTACGGCGCGGCGAGAACGCCGAAGTCGTGCTCAACAACCTCTATGCGCAGACGCCGCTCGAGACGGTGTTCGGCATCAACATGGTCGCGCTGGTGGATGGCCAGCCGCGGCTGTTGTCGCTCAAAGAAATGCTCGAGGCGTTCATCCGCCATCGGCGCGAAGTGGTCACGCGACGCACGGTGTTCGATTTGGCCAAGGCGCGTGACCGTGCCCACGTGCTCGAAGGTCTTGCCGTCGCGCTCGCCAACATCGACGAAGTGATCGCACTCATCAAAGCTTCGCCGACGCCGCCGGAGGCGAAGGCGGCGTTGCTCGCCCGCGTGTGGGGCGCGGGCGCAGTGCCTGAAATGCTGGCGCGGGCCGGCAACGTGTCGACCCGGCCGAAAGATCTCGCCGCCGAGCTCGGGCTCGCGCGCGAAGCGAATGGTTACCGGCTCAGCGAGGTGCAGGCGCAGGCGATCCTCGATATGCGCCTCAATCGCCTGACGGGGCTCGAGCAAGACAAGATCGTCGCGGAATACGCCGAGTTGCTCGCGCAAATCATCGACCTATCAGACATTTTGGCGCGCCCGGAACGTCTGACCGAAGTCGTGCGCGCGGAACTCGTGGCAGTGCGCGAGGAATACGGCGACGAACGTCGCACGGAAATCAACCGCGATCACATCGATCTCGCGACCGAAGATTTGATCGAGCCGCAAGACGTGGTCGTCACGCTATCGCACGCGGGGTACGCCAAGAGTCAACCGCTCACCGAATACCAAACCCAGCGGCGCGGCGGTCGTGGCAAGGCGGCGACGGCCGTAAAAGACGAGGACTTCGTCGAAAAGTTGTTCGTCGCCCACACCCACGACACGCTGTTGTGTTTCTCGAGTCACGGCAAAGTCTATTGGTTGCGAGTGTTCGAGTTGCCGCAGGCCGGTCGTGGTGCGCGCGGTAAGCCGCTCGTGAATTTGATGCCGCTCGAAGAGGGCGAACGGATCAACGCCGTTTTGCCCATCAAACAATTCGACGACGAGCACTTCGTGTTCATGGCGACCAGCCACGGCACCGTCAAAAAGACGCCTTTGTCGGCATACTCGCGGCCGCGACCGTCGGGCATCATCGCCGTCGATCTGCGCGACGGCGATCGTTTGGTCGGTGTTGGTCTGACCGACGGCAAGCGCGACATCATCCTTTGCTCGAACGGCGGTAAAGCGATCCGCTTCGCTGAGGAAGAGGTGCGGCCGATGGGTCGCGATGCGACCGGTGTGCGCGGCATTCGACTCGCCGAAGGCCAGGAAGTCATTTCTTTGGTGGTGGTCGGCGATGGACTGATTCTCACCGCCTCCGAGTTCGGCTACGGCAAGCTCACGCCGCTCGAAGACTTTCCGGTGCACGGTCGCGGTGGTCAGGGCGTCATCGCTTTGCAAACCACCGAGCGTAACGGCCGCACGGTCGCGGCGCTGCAGGTCGGCACCGACCACGAAATCATGCTCATCAGCTCGAACGGCACGCTGGTGCGTACCGCCGTCGCACAAATTTCGATCGTCGGTCGCAACACACAGGGTGTCCGCTTGATCCGACTCGACGACGGTGAACGTTTGGCGGGCGTCGAAGCGGTCGGCTCGTTGGGCGCGGAAGAAGACGATGCGTCACTCGATTCGTCGAGTGATGCACCGGTCGACGATTCCGCCGTCGGCGACGCCCCGACCAGCGGCGGCTGACGCCGCAGCGCCAAAGAATTCAGCACACTTCAGCGAGGCATTCCACTTGCGCGTCTTTAACTTCGCCGCGGGGCCGGCCACTTTGCCCCTCGCAGTCCTCGAGCAAGCCCGGGACGAGATGACCGATTGGCAGGGCAGCGGCATGTCGGTGATGGAAGTGAGTCATCGCAGCAAAGCGTTCGTCGCGGTCGCCCAAGACGCCGAGAACGATTTACGCGACCTCATGCGTATTCCGTCGAACTACAAAGTTTTGTTTCTGCAAGGCGGTGCGACCGGGCAATTCACGGCGATCCCGCTCAACGTGACGACGGCCGATTCGACGACCGCCTACCTCAACACGGGGCAGTGGTCGAAAAAGGCGATCGTCGAGGCCAAGCGGCATTGCAAAGTCGAGGTGATCGCCGACGAGGTCGCCTCCAACTATTCTACCGTGCCCGCGTTCGAGAGCTTGCGGGTGCCGGCGAACGCCGCCTATCTCCACTACACGCCGAACGAGACCATCGGCGGTGTCGAGTTCCCGTACATCCCGGCGAGCGGCAACGTGCCGGTCGTGGCGGATTTTTCGTCGTCGATCTTGTCGCGGCCGATCGACGTATCGAAGTTCGGTTTGATCTACGCGGGCGCGCAAAAAAATATCGGGCCCTCGGGTCTGTGTGTCGTGATCGTTCGCGACGATCTAATCGGTCGTGCGCGCCCCGGCACGCCGCCGATTTGGGACTACGAGGCGATGGCCAAAGAAGGTTCGATGTTGAACACGCCGCCGACGTTCGGCATCTACATGGCCGGCCTGATCTTCAAGTGGTTGAAGGGTCAGGGTGGCATCGAAGCGATCGGTGAAACCAATCGACGTAAGGCGACGCTGCTTTACGATGCCATCGATCAGTCCGGTTACTACAAAAATCCGGTGGCGCGCGATTGCCGCTCGTGGATGAACGTGCCGTTCACGATCCCGCGCCCCGAGTTGGAGAAGACCTTCGTCGCCGAGGCGTCCAACGCGGGCCTCACGAATTTGGAAGGGCATCGCTCGGTCGGCGGTATGCGTGCATCGATCTACAACGCGATGCCCATCGCCGGTGTCGAGGCTTTGGTTGCTTTCATGCGCGATTTCCAGCGTCGCCACGGTTGAGGGCGGCGCGTGGGTTATCGCATTCAGACGCTGAATAACATCAGCCTCAAAGGTCTAGAACGTTTACCGCGGGACCGATTCGAGGTCGCCTCGAAGCTGCTTGATCCGCACGCGATCCTCGTCCGTTCCGCAGACATGCACGCCATGGAAATACCGGTGAGCGTGCTCGCGGTCGGCCGCGCAGGCGCGGGCACCAACAACGTGCCGGTTGCGGCGCTCTCGAAGCGCGGTGTGCCGGTGTTCAACGCGCCGGGTGCGAATGCCAATGCGGTCAAAGAATTGGTGATCGCGAGCTTGTTTTTGGCGGCACGAAATATTTGCTTCGCTTGGGATTTCGCGCGTGGGCTTAGCGGCGACGATCCTGCGATCGACGCGGCGACCGAGCAGGGTAAGAAAAATTTCGTCGGTTTCGAGTTGCCCGGTCGGACGTTGGGCGTGATCGGGCTTGGGGCGATCGGTGTCGAGGTCGCAAACGCTGCCGAGCGACTCGGCATGCGGGTGATCGGTTTCGATCCGCAATTGACCGTGCAACGCGCGTGGCAGTTGTCCTCCAGCGTCGAACAAGCGGTGTCGCTCGACGACTTGTTCGCACGCTCGCAGTTCGTGAGCGTGCACGTGCCGCTCGTCGAGTCGACGCGCGGCCTCGTTAATGCCGTGCGGCTACGGTCGATGCCGAAGGACGGCGTGATCTTGAATTTCTCGCGTGCGCCCATCGTCGACGACGCCGCGGTGCTCGCCGCACTCGATGCCGGTGAGCTGCATGCCTATATCTGCGATTTCCCGAAGAGCAAGCTCAAAGATCACCCTAAAGTCGTCACGCTGCCGCACCTCGGCGCATCGACGGGCGAGGCCGAGGAAAATTGCGCGGTGATGGTCGCCGACACCCTGCGCGACTATCTGGAAAACGGCAACATCCGGCACTCGGTGAATTTTCCCGACGCAGCGTTGCCGCGAACCGCGGGCGCGGCGCGCATCGCGATCGCCAACTCCAATGTGCCCAACATGGTCGGTCAGATTTCAACCTTGCTAGCGGGCGAGGGTATCAACATCGCCGATCTGCTGAACAAGTCGCGCGGCGAGTTCGCTTACACGCTAATCGATGTCGAAGGGGTCGTCGCCGAGTCGCTACTCGAGCGGATTCGCGGCATCGAAGGGGTTCTGTCGGCTAGACTCCTCTGACGGAGGCGACTCATGGCAGCGAAACGCAAGGGCGGCAAAGAAAAACTCGGCGGATTACGGGGCCGGATCGATCGGGTCGATCGTGAACTGCACGCCTTGTTGAACGAGCGCGCGCGACTTGCGCGCGAGGTCGGCATTTCGAAGAGCAAAGCCGGCGACTTGGTCGATTTTTACCGCCCCGAACGCGAGGCGGAAGTGCTGCGACTGGCACTCGAGCGCAATGCCGAGCTGCGTGGCAAGGGTGGGCTGCGAGACGAGGAAATCGCCCGCTTGTTTCGCGAAATCATGTCGGCGTGTTTGGCGCAGGAAGAGCCGCTCAAGGTCGGCTTCTTAGGCCCCGAGGGTACGTTCTCGCAAACGGCCGTCCACAAACATTTCGGGCACTCGGTGCGGGCGTTGTCGCTCGCATCGATCGACGAGGTGTTCCACGAGGTCGAGGCGGGCCGAGCCGACTTCGGCGTCGTACCGATCGAGAATTCGACCGAGGGCAGCGTCAATCACACTCTCGATCGCTTTCTAAATTCGCCGCTGCACATCTGTGGTGAAGTGGAATTGCGGATCCATCAAAATTTGATGGGTAACGTCGGCTCGTTGCGCGATGTGAAGCGGGTTTGCAGTCACCCGCAGTCGCTCGCGCAGTGCCGGCAGTGGCTGAACGCCAATCTTCCCGATGCCGAACGCATCCCCGAGTCGAGTAACGCCGAGGCGGCGCGCCGCGCGCGCGACGAACGCGGCACCGCGGCGATCGCCGGGGTCACCGCTGCCGAGGTCTACGGGCTCAAAATTCTCGCCAACGAGATCGAAGATCGTCCCGATAATTCGACGCGCTTCTTGGTCGTCGGTCGCCGCAACTTCGGTCCGAGCGGCAACGATCGCACTACGCTGCTGGTGTCCACCGGCCATACCGAATCGCCGGGTGCGCTCTATCGACTGCTAGAGCCGCTGGCGCAAAATAAAGTGAGTTTGACGCGTATCGAGTCGCGACCGTCGCAACGCCGTAAATGGGACTACGTATTCTTCATGGATCTCGAAGGACACATCGAAGATCCGCCGGTCGCGCGAGCGCTTGCGAAACTCAAAACCCGCGCATCGCTGTGCCGAGTGCTCGGCTCGTATCCCAAGGCGGTGCTTTGAAGCGCTGGCAAGTCACGCCCGCTGCGCGTGTCGCCGGTTCGCTACGCGTACCGGGTGACAAATCGGTGTCGCATCGTGCCCTGATGTTGGGTGGGCTCGCAGTCGGCACGACCACCGTCGAAGGATTTCTCGACAGCGAAGACTGTCTCGCCACGCTCGCTGCGTTGCGGGCGATGGGCGTGACGATCGAACGGCCGTCGGCGCACACGGTGCGAGTCGAGGGGGTCGGTCTGCACGGCTTGCGGGGCGTCGATCGACCGCTCGACATGGGCAACGCCGGTACGGCGATGCGGCTGTTCATGGGCTTGCTCGCCGGCCAAAAGTTCGACTCGACCCTAGTCGGGGATTCCTCATTGATGAAGCGCCCCATGGAGCGCGCGGCGGGGCCGTTGCGGCAGATGGGCGCGCTGATCGAAACGGCCGATGGTAAGCCTCCGGTGCGGATCCGCGGCGGCCGGCGATTGCATGGCATCGATTTCGCCATGCCGGTGGCGAGTGCGCAGGTCAAATCCGCGGTGTTGCTCGCCGGTTTGTTTGCCGACGGCGTCACCCGCGTCACCGAACCGGCGACCACTCGCGATCACACCGAACGCATGCTGCGCGGGTTCGGTGTACGAATCGAGCGCCAGGGCGCGACGATTTCTTTGCCCGGCGGCCAAAACTTGCGCGCGGGGCAGGTCGCGGTGCCTGCCGATTTTTCCTCGGCGGCGTTTTTCATGGTGGCTGGCAGCATTGCGCGCGAGGGTGAGCTCGTGCTCGAGCGAGTCGGTATGAACCCGACCCGCAACGGTTTGCTCGAGATCTTGCGCGCCATGGGTGCCGACATCCGCGTCGAACTGGTCGACGAGTCGGGTCCGGAACCGGTGGCGAATCTGAAGATTCTACCGGCGCGTTTGCGCGGTATTGCCGTGCCGCGACATTTGGTGCCGATCGCGATCGACGAGTTCCCGGTGTTTTTCATCGCCGCGGCGAGTGCCGATGGCGTTTCGGTGTTGCACGGCGCCGAAGAGTTGCGCGTCAAAGAAAGCGATCGCTTGGCCGTCATGGCGGCCGGTCTCGCCGCACTCGGTGTCGAGCACGAGTTGTTACCCGACGGCATGCGCATCGTCGGTCGTCCCGACGGCGCAGCGTTCCGGGGCGGTACGATCGATAGTCACGGTGATCATCGAATCGCAATGTCATTTGCGGTGGCCTCGTTGCGGGCCGCTGCTGCCATCACGATCGACGACGTCGCGAACGTCGCGACCTCGTTCCCCGGATTTGCCGCACTCGCCAATGCGATCGGTTTGTCGATCGTGGAGGCCGAGGCCGCGACGCCATGAGCGTGCCGGTCGTCGCCGTCGATGGGCCTTCGGGTTCCGGGAAGGGCACGATCAGCCGTTTGCTGGCGCGACGAGCGGGTTGGCATTTGCTCGATAGTGGTGCGCTATATCGCGTGGTCGCGCTTGCCGGTCGCCACGCCCGCCTCGATCAAGACGATATTGCGGGGCACGCCGGGCTGGCGAGCGTCATGCGGGTCGAATTCACGGTCCGGGACGATGGCGGCGAGCGAATTTTGCTCGACGGCAGCGACGTGACCGGCGAGGTGCGTGCGGAGACGACCGGACAGGGTGCTTCACGGGTGGCGGCATGGCCTGCCGTCCGCGACGCGCTGATGCAACGTCAGCGTGATTTCGCCCGGGCTCCGGGGCTGATCGCCGACGGCCGCGACATGGGGACGGTGGTGTTTCCGGATGCCGCACTCAAGATCTTCCTCACGGCGAGCGCGGAAGAACGGGCCAAAAGACGCTATAACCAGTTGAAAGACAAGGATTCCGCTGCTAGTCTTGCCGCCCTTTCGCGGGAGATAGCCGAGCGCCTACGGCCCGCGTCCGACGCGTTCGTCGTCGATTCGACCGGGGTCACGGTCGAAGCGGTGCTCGAACGGGTGATCGAACTCGGACGCGCGCGCGCCCTCTGGCGCTGACTCACGAAGTTCCTTCGATCGTTTTTTTGGGCGGCTGCGCACGGACGCGTGGCTGGTATGGCAACCCCCTTGGCCTACGGAACCTGGGCTTCGGGATCAACGCGCGGCGCGTACGCCGCATCGAGTGAAAGAAATGACCGAATCATTTGCACAACTGTTCGAACAAAGCTTGGCGAATCAACGCATTCGTCCCGGCATGATCCTCTCGGGACTCGTCGTCGACGTGACGCCCGACATGGTCATCGTCAACGTCGGCCTCAAGTCCGAAGCCGTCATTCCCGTCGAACAGTTCAAGAACGAGCGCGGTGAGGTCGAGGTCAAGGTCGGCGACGAAGTCGAAGTGGCCCTCGATTCCGTCGAAGACGGCACCGGCGAAACGCGCCTCTCGCGCGAGAAGGCCAAGCGAGCCCGCACCTGGACGCGTCTCGAAGACGCATTCGGCAAGGGTGAAATCGTCACCGGCATCATCACCGGCCGCGTCAAAGGCGGTTTCACGGTCGAAATCGAACACGTGCGCGCGTTTCTGCCCGGTTCGCTGGTCGATGTGCGACCGGTGCGCGACACCTCGTACCTCGAGCACAAGCCGCTCGAATTCAAAGTGATCAAGCTCGATCAAAAGCGTAACAACGTCGTGGTCTCGCGGCGTGCGGTGGTCGAACAAGAGTTCTCGGCCGAGCGCAGCGCACTGCTCGACAACCTGCAAGAAGGTTCGGTGGTGCGCGGCACGGTCAAAAATCTCACCGACTACGGTGCGTTCGTCGATCTCGGCGGCATCGACGGTCTGTTGCATATCACCGATATGGCGTGGAAGCGCGTCAAGCACCCGTCGGAAGTCGTCAAAGTCGGCGACGAAGTCGAAGTGCGCATCCTCAAATTCGACCGCGAGCGTTCGCGTGTCAGTCTCGGCCTCAAACAATTGGGCGCTGATCCTTGGGAGAACATCGCTCGCCGTTATCCGCCCAACACCCGCGTGTTCGGCAAGGTCACGAACATCGCCGATTACGGCGCGTTCGTCGAAATCGAGGACGGCGTCGAGGGTTTGGTGCACGTGTCCGAGATGGACTGGACCAACAAAAACGTCAATCCGGCGAAGGTCGTCCAGACCGGTCAGGAAGTCGAAGTCATGGTGCTCGATTGCGACGAAGAGCGTCGCCGCATCAGCTTGGGCTTGAAGCAGTGCGCGTCGAACCCGTGGCGCGAATTCGCCGAGAACTACAATCGCGGCGACAAGGTGTCCGGTCAGATCAAGTCGATCACCGACTTCGGCATCTTCATCGGCCTCTCGGGCAACATCGACGGCCTCGTGCACTTGTCCGACATTTCTTGGGACGTTGCCGGCGAAGAAGCCGTGCGTAACTTCCAGAAAGGCCAGACGGTCGAAGCCATGGTGCTCGCGATCGATCCCGAGCGTGAGCGCATCAGCTTGGGCATCAAGCAGCTCGCCAAAGATCCGTTCGCCGGCTACATCGCCGACAACCCGAAGGGCAGCGTGGTGCGCGGCGTCGTTAAAGAAGTCGACGCGCGTGGCGCGATCATCGACCTCGGCAACGGCATCGAGGGTCAGTTGCGCGCCTCCGAACTCGGCCGTGACCGCGTCGAAGATGCGCGTCAGTTCCTCAAAGTGGGCGACGAGATCGACGCGAAGTTCATGGGTGTCGATCGCAAGACGCGCTCGATTTCTTTGTCGATCAAGGCCAAGGAAGTTTCGGAAGAAGCTGAAGCCGTGCAGAGCTACCGCACCGAGCAGGGCGGTTCCTCGGCCGGCACCAGCCTCGGCGAACTGCTCAAAGCGCAGATTCGCTCGGACGCCGATAAGGGTTGATCTTTCGGGCGCCGCGCCTCCGGCAGACGGAGGCGCGGCGTGTCGAGGGGCAGGGTATGACCAAATCCGAACTCATCGAACTCATCACCGCCAAGCAGAAGCATCTGCCGGCGAAGGATGTCGAGCTTGCGCTGAAGCAAATGCTCGAAATCATGAGTGACGCCCTCGCTGCCGGAGAGCGCATCGAGATTCGCGGCTTCGGTAGTTTTTCTTTGCATTTCCGTCCGCCGCGACAGGGTCGCAATCCCAAAACGGGCGAAGCCGTCGCGCTCGCCGGTAAATACGTACCGCACTTCAAACCGGGTAAAGATCTGCGCGAGCGGGTCAACGAGAGCATCATTCATCCGATTCGCGATTGACGACCATCGCGGTTGAGCGATCACTCGAGATCCGAATTCCCGGGTTAACGCACCCTTTTCAGACTCTGCCGTGCAGTCCGTGCGGCGCCTAATCTTCCGACCGCAGCCTGTCGCTGTCTTTGCCCGTCGGAGGTCATCATGTCCTTGCCCCTTCTGGTCTCTTTGATGGCGTTGCTCGGTGCGCCGTTCGCCACCGCTGCACCGCCTGCGGCCGCAGCATCCTCAGCGATTTCGCAGACGACCATCGTGAACCTCAACAGCGCCGATGTGACGACCCTGGCGCGCGACCTCGTCGGCATCGGCCCGGCCAAGGCGCGCGCGATCGTCGACTACCGCACCAAAAACGGCCCGTTCCGCAGCATCGACGATCTCGCGCTCGTGAAGGGCATCGGCCAACGCACCATCGAACTGAATCGCGCGCGGTTGCGCATCAGCGGCGCCCCGCCGTCCGCACCGCCATCGCCGCGCACACGTTAGACCGCGCGGGTTCGTCCGCACACGGCTCGCGGCCGTTTCGTTTAACATTCGGGGATGTCCCGCCGGCATCCCATCGAAACGGCCGTTTTTCCCGTCGCGGGTCGTGGCACGCGTTTTCTGCCTGCCACCAAGGCGAGCCCCAAGGAAATGCTGCCGGTGGTCGACAAGCCACTGATCCAATACGCCGTCGAGGAGGCCCTAGAGGCTGGCGCGCGGCGCTTGGTGTTCATCACCGGCGCTTCGAAGCGTGCGATCGAAGATCACTTCGACTCCGATCGTGAACTCGAGAACATGCTGCAGTCGCAGGGCAAGTCCGAACTTTTGAAGCAGCTGCGTGGTGTGCTGCCGTCTTACGCCACCTGCATCTACATCCGTCAGCCGGCACCGCTCGGGCTCGGTCATGCCGTGTTGTGCGCAGCGCCAGCGGTCGGCGATCAACCGTTCTTCGTGCACCTCGCCGACGACTTGATCGCCGCCGAAGAGGCCGTGCTCGCGCAAATGGGGCGTGTATTTACGACCAAGCAAGCGAGCATCATCGGTTGCGAAACCGTGCCGCGCAGCGACACCGACAAGTACGGCATCGTCGCGACGAGCGGCAGCGGCGATACGCTACGCATCGAAAGCATCGTCGAGAAGCCGAAGCCGGCGGTCGCGCCATCCAATCTCGCCGTGGTCGGTCGCTATCTACTTTCGCCGCGCATTTTCGAGCATCTCGCGCGGATCGGTCGCGGTGCCGGCGGAGAAATTCAATTGACCGATGGCATCGCTCGTTTGCTCGTCGAGGAACCCGTATACGCTTATCGGTTTCGAGGCGAGCGCTACGATTGCGGTAACAAGTTAGGGTATCTCGAAGCGACGGTTGCCTACGCGCTCGCGCATCCGGAACTCGGTCGACCGTTTCGTGCGCATCTCAAAAAAATCATCAACGCCACCAAGACCAACGGCGCGGCGCGATCGGCTGCTAAGCGACGCTGATCGAGCGCCTTGCGGAGATTACATGCTTCCCTACGAATCACCTTGGATGGACGACGATCTGCGACTCTTCCGCGAGAACGTCGCGCGTTTCGTCGAGACCGAGATGGTGCCCAACGACGCCAAGTGGCGCGCGCAACACGGCGTCGGCAAAGAAATTTGGCGCAAGGCGGGTGAGATGGGCTTGCTGTGTCTCGATTTGCCGGCCGAATATGGTTGTGGCGGTGGCGATTTTCGCCACGAAGCCGTGTTGTACGAAGAATTGTCGCGGCGTGCGATTTCCGGTTTCGGTCAGGGCGTGCATAGCATGTGCGCACACTACGTCTGGAACTACGGCTCGGAGGAACAAAAGCGGCGGTGGTTGCCGCGCATGGCGAAGGGCGAATTGATCGGCGCGATCGCGATGACCGAGCCCGGCGCGGGTTCCGACTTGCAAGGCATTCGCACCCGCGCGGTGCGCGAAGGCGATCACTATCGCATCAACGGCTCGAAGATCTTCATCACCAACGGTGGTCAGGCCTCGTTGTTGATGCTCGTGACTCGAACCGATCCGAACGAGCGCAAGCGCGGCCTTTCTTTGATCATGGTCGAGACCGAGAATTTGCCCGGGTATCGCGTCGGTCGCGTGCTCGACAAGATGGGCATGCCGGCGCAGGACACGGCCGAGTTGTTCTTCGAGGACGTACGCGTGCCGGCCGACTGCCTGCTCGGCAGCGAAGAAGGCCAGGGCATGTATCAATTGATGGGCGATCTGCCTTACGAGCGTCTCGTCATCGCTTTGTGCGGTGTCGGCGCGATGGAAGGTGCCGTTGCAGCGACGTCGCAATACGTCAAAGAGCGCAAGGCGTTCGGGCAAGTGATCGGCCAAATGCAGCACATTCGCTTCAAACTTGCCGAAGCAGCGACGGTCACCCGCGTGGCGCGCGTGTTCGTCGACGATTGCATTCAAAAGTTGATGGTCGGGAAACTCGATAATGAAACTGCATCGATGGCAAAATATTGGGTTACCGATGCGCAGCAACAAGTGCTCGACGAGTGCGTGCAGTTACACGGTGGCTATGGCTACATGAACGAATATCTAGTGTGCCGGATGTTCGCCGACTCGCGGGTACAGCGCATCTACGGCGGCACCAACGAAATCATGAAGGAACTGATTTCGCGCGCGGTTTGAATCAACCATAGGAGGAACACGGATGGGCCTCGATTTAGTGTCGACGGGCAGGGACGTGCCCGCGGAAGTCAACGTCATCATCGAAATCCCGAAGGATGCCGACCCGGTCAAATACGAGGTCGACAAGGCGACCGGTGCGATCTTCGTCGATCGAATCCTGTCGACGCCGATGCGTTACCCCTGCAATTACGGCTACATCCCCCACACGCTATGTGGGGATGGCGATCCCGCCGACGTGCTGGTGATCCTGCCGCTGCCGCTCGTGCCCGGTTCCGTGATTCGCGTGCGGCCCGTCGGCGTACTCGAAATGCAAGACGAGGCCGGTTCGGATGAGAAGATCCTGGCGGTGCCGGTCGACAAAGTATTCGACGGCTACGCCAACGTACACTCGATCGAGCAGGTGTCGAAGAACTGGCGCGATCGCATCGGCCATTTCTTCACGCACTACAAAGATCTCGAGGCGGGCAAGTGGGTGAAGATCACCGGCTGGGGCGACGCAGCGCGTGCACGCACGATCATCAACGAAGCGGTCAAGCGCTTCAATGCGGAGCCGGATAAGCCGCATTTCTGAACGGCCGCAGTTCGAAGAGAGTCTAAAGGGTGGCTCCCCGGCCTGGACTCGAACCAGGGACCTGCGGATTAACAGTCCGACGCTCTACCGACTGAGCTACCGGGGAACGGGAGGCCTTCAGCGAAGGCCGCGCATTGTCTGTAAAGCGCCCCGGTCCGTCAAGCGGCGCTGAGAAACTCACGTAGTCGCCCGAGGGCACGCTCGAGCGAGTGCATGTCGGTCGCGAACGAGAGGCGCATGTGGCCGGGCGCGCCGAAGCCGCTGCCGGGCACGACCGCGACACCGACACGCTCGAGCAACGCGTCGCAAAATGCGACGTCGTCGTGGAAGCCGAGGGTCTGCATCGCACCGCCGATATCGGCGAACGCATAGAACGTGCCTTCGCCTGGCCGACAGCGCACGCCGGGTAGTGCGGCGAGTCCGGCGACCAAAAAATCGTGTCGTGATTGATACGCAGCGTTCATGGTCGCGACGCAGCTTTGATCGCCGCTCAACGCGACCATCGCCGCATGCTGCGAGATGCTCGAAGGATTTGAGGTGCTCTGGCCTTGGATGGTCGCCATCGCGGCGATGATCGCTTTAGGTCCGCCGCAATAGCCGATACGCCAGCCGGTCATGGCGTGACTTTTGGAAACGCCGTTGATGGTGATGGTGCGCTCGTAAAGACCCGGGACCACTTGCGCGATGGTCGAAAACGGCTCGGGCGCCCACCAAATGTGTTCGTACATGTCGTCGGTGCCGATCAGCACTCGTGGATGCGCGAGCAGCACTTCGCCGAGCGCGGCGAGTTCGGCACGGGTGTACGCGGCGCCGGTCGGATTGCTGGGCGAGTTCAGCAAGAGCAATCGCGTCTTCGGAGTGATGGCGGTCTCGAGTTGATGCGGGGTGATCTTGTAGCCTTGCTCGGCATCGGTGCGCAGGATCACCGGATGCGCATCGGCGAGCATCACCATATCGGGATAGCTCACCCAATAGGGCGCTGGGATCACGGCCTCGTCTTCCGGGTCGAGCACCGCCATACAAAGATTGAACAGCGTTTGTTTGGCGCCGCAGGACACCAAAATTTGCGCGCGCTCGTAAGTGAGGCCGTTATCGCGCGCGAACTTCGCGATGATCGCGTCTTTGAGCATGGCAGTGCCACCGACGTCGGTGTAGCGCGTCTGACCGTTGCGGATCGCCGCCACACCGGCATCCGCGACGTGCGTCGGCGTGTCGAAGTCGGGCTCGCCGGCGGTCAAGCTAATGATGTCGCGCCCCTCGGCGCGTAGTCGCGCAGCGCGTGCCGTGGCAGCCATGGTGGGCGAGGGTTTGACGCGCTGCACGCGTCGCGCGATGGGTTGGGACACTGAAATACCGAAGTTTCGAGCGGTTGAACGCGGGGACCGCTATATTAAGCCATCCCATGAGTGCTGCCGATCCGACTGCCGCGACCGAGGCGACGTTTCGACTCGAGTCCGACTATGCGCCCGCCGGTGACCAGCCGGCGGCGATCGCGGCGTTGGTCGACGGTTTGCAGCAGGGCCTTGCGCATCAGACGCTGCTCGGTGTCACGGGCAGTGGCAAAACTTACACGATCGCCAACGTCATCCAACAGGTGCAACGGCCGACGTTGGTTCTCGCACACAACAAAACGCTCGCCGCGCAGCTCTACGGCGAGTTCCGCGAGTTCTTCCCGAACAATGCGGTTGAGTATTTCGTCTCGTATTACGACTACTACCAGCCCGAGGCTTACGTACCCTCGAGCGACACCTACATCGAAAAAGACGCGTCCATCAACGAGCACATCGAGCAGATGCGTCTGTCGGCGACCAAAGCCTTACTCGAGCGCAAGGACGCGATCATCGTCGCGACCGTGTCATCGATCTACGGTCTCGGTGATCCACAAACTTATCTCGCGATGGTGTTGCATCTCGTGCGTGGCGAGATTCTCGACCAGCGCAAATTGCTGCGGCGGCTGGCCGATATGCAATACACCCGCAACGAGATTGATCTGACCCAAGGCACCTATCGCGTGCGGGGTGACGTGATCGACATTTTTCCGGCCGAATCCGAGCGCGAAGCGCTGCGCCTGGAACTGTTCGACGAAACCATCGAGTCGCTCGCGACTTTCGATCCTTTGACGGGGGAAATCTTGCGGCGCGTGCCGCGCTACACCGTCTATCCGGGTACGCACTTCGTCACCCCCAAAGACCGACTACTCGGCGCGATCGACAAAATCCGCGAAGAGCTGCGACTGCGGCTCGCCGAACTGCGCGCCGCCGACAAGTTGGTCGAAGCGCAGCGACTCGAGCAGCGCACCATGTTCGACATGGAGATGATGAAAGAAGTCGGCTATTGCGCCGGCATCGAAAATTATTCGCGGTATCTGTCGGGTCGCGAACCCGGTGAGCCGCCGCCGTGTCTCTATGATTACTTGCCCGACAACGCGCTGCTGATCGTCGACGAGAGTCACCAGACGCTGCCGCAGCTCGGTGCGATGTACAAAGGCGATCGCTCGCGCAAAGAGACCTTGGTCGAGTACGGGTTTCGTCTGCCTTCGGCGCTCGACAACCGCCCACTGCGGTTCGAAGAGTGGGAGACTTTGGCGCCGCAGATGATCTTCGTCTCGGCGACGCCCGGGCCTTACGAGGCACGTCACGCCTCGGCGATCGTCGAGCAAGTGGCGCGACCGACCGGGCTCGTCGATCCAGAAGTCGAAGTGCGCCCGGTGCGCACGCAGGTCGACGACGTGTTGTCGGAGATTCAGCGCTGTGTCGAACGTAAAGAGCGGGTGCTCATCACCACGCTGACCAAGCGCATGTCGGAAGATTTGACCGAATATTTGGACGAGCACGGTGTGAAGGTGCGCTATTTGCACTCCGATATCGAAACCGTCGAGCGCAGCGAAATCATCCGTGATCTGCGGCTCGGCGTATTCGACGTGCTGGTCGGCATCAATCTGTTACGCGAAGGTCTCGACATGCCCGAGGTCGCACTGGTCGCGATCCTCGATGCCGACAAAGAGGGTTTCTTGCGCAGCGAGAATTCTTTGATTCAGACCATCGGTCGTGCAGCACGTAATTTGCACGGCCGAGCGATTTTGTACGCCGATAAGATCACCGGCTCGATGCAGCGCGCCATGGCCGAGACCGATCGCCGTCGCCAAAAACAACTCGAGTTCAATCGCGTGCACGGCATCGTCCCCCGCGGCATCGTCAAGGCGGTGACCGACGTGATGGAAGGTGCGCGCGCCGAAGGTCCGGCGACCCTCGCCGGTGCGATCGCGGCGGCGCGCGGCAAAGGGCGTAAAGCACCCGATTCGCGGGGTGCGAAAAAATCGGCCAGCGGCGAGGCAGCGGTCGCGCTCGCACCCGAGCAAGCACTCCGCCGCATCAAACAACTCGAGGCCGAGATGTTCAAGCACGCGCGTAATCTCGAATTCGAAGAAGCCGCCCGCTTACGCGACGAAATCGAACGCATGAAGCGCGGCGCATTCGGCTTGCCGACGACGCGCGCCGGATGAAACGTCGCACGATCTTGTTGGCGGGCGTCGGCGCTGTCGTTGACCGACCGGCAGCACCGCCCAGCCCACGTGCGCCGAACGCTTGGCTGAAAATCGATGCCGACGACACCGTGACGGTGATCATGCCCCGCGTCGAGATGGGACAAGGCGCGCAGACCGGCCTCGCGATGCTGGTCGCCGAAGAGCTCGATGCCGATTGGGCGCGCGTGCGTATCGAATTTGCGCCCTTCGATTCGGTCTACAACAACCTCGCGGTCGCTTCGGCGGGCTTGCCGTTCCAACCGGACGATCGTGGTGTCGGTCGGCGCGCCGCCGTGCATCTGACCGACAAAGTCGTGCGGCACATCGGCGTGATGATCACCGGCGGATCGAGCAGTCTCGCTGATCTTTGGATGCCGCTGCGCGAAGCGGGTGCCTATACGCGCGCCGTGATGCTCGGGCTCGCCGCCGAGCGTTGGCAGGTCGACGCGGCGGCGTGCTCGGTCGAGCGGGGTGCTGTCGTCCACGCGACCCACGGACGATTGCGTTTCGGCGAGTTGATCGCCGCGCTGCGCGGTCGCAACCCGGACGAGCTCGTGCCGCGAGGCATGAGCGCCGCGGCAGAGCGTCTCAAAACGCCCGCCCAAAGAAATTTACTCGGCCGCTCGCCGATGCGTCTCGATACGCCGTCCAAGGTCGACGGCAGCGCGCGGTTTGCCGCCGATTTTCGTGAGCCCGGCATGTGCTACGCGACGCTCGAATTCGCCCCGCAACGCGATGCGACGCCGCAGAAGATCGATGCGGCGCGCGCGACCGCCATCAAAGGGGTCGAACGCGTGTTCGCGATCCCGGCAACCGGTGGCGCAGCGGCTGCGGTGGTCGTGATCGCGGCGACCCGCCATGCCGCGTTGCGCGGGCGCGAGGTGCTGCAGGTCGATTGGCAGGTCGGACCCGCCGGCGCATTCGACGAGCGCACGATCGAGCGCGCGTTGCAGACGGGTCTGAGCGATGCGGACGATGGATTCGGCTATCGCAACGACGGCGATGCGCGCAAAGTTTTGGCGACCGACGCTCGCAGCGGCGAGCGCACGCTGTCGGCGGAATATTCGGTGCCCTATCTCGCGCACGCGGCGCTCGAACCACCATCGTGCTTGATTCACTATACCGGCGATGCGGCACGGGTCGTCGCCGGCGTGCAAATTCCGGATGCCGCCTGTGCAGCTGTCGCGAAGCAGCTCGGTTTGAAACTCGAGCAAGTGCGTTTCGAGCAAACGCCGATCGGCGGTGCCTTCGGGCGTCGTCTCGATCACGATTTCGTCGTGCAAGCGGCGGCGATCGCTCGCGAGTTACCCAACCGGGCCGTGCAAGTGCAATGGCGTCGCGAGGATGATCTGCGACAAGACTTCTATCGACCGGCGATTCGTGCGCGGTTGCAGGCGCGTGTCGATGCGCAGGGACGCATCGTCGCGTGGCATGGCCGCTCCGCCGGGCAATCGATCACCGTGCAAGCGATGCAGCGAACTTTTGGTCTGCCGCTGGGCGGGCCCGATAAAACTACCGTCGAGGGCGCGTACGACGTCGCCTACGAAATCCCGCAACTGCGTGTCGCGCATCGCAACGTCGATTTGCCCGTGCCGGTCGGTTATTGGCGTTCGGTCGGTCACTCCTATCAAGGTTTCTTCGTCGAGACTTTCGTCGACGAACTCGCCGCGCTCGCGGGCGTCGACCCGGTCGAGTTTCGCGCCCGCCACCTCACAAATCGACCGCGGCATCTTGCCGTGTTGCGGAAGGCTGCCGAGGCAGCGGGGTGGGGCACGGCACTCGCACCCGCCCCCGACGGGGCGCCGGTCGCGCGCGGGATCGCGCTGGTCGCCTCCTTCGGCAGCGTGGTCGCGGAGGTCGCCGAGGTGTCGATCGGCCCGGAGGGTCGGCCGCGCGTGCATCGGGTGGTGGTCGCAATCGACTGCGGCACGCCGATCCACCCCGGCCTGATCGCGCAGCAAACGGAGGGCGGGGTGGTGTTCGGGTTGACCGCCGCCCTCGACGGCGAGGTGCCGTTCGCCGCGGGGGCGCCGCAGGTTGCGAATTTCGACGACTATCCAGTGCTGCGACTCTTTGAGGCGCCGCGGGTCGAAACCCATATTCTGCCGAGCACGGCGCCCCCCGGTGGTGTCGGCGAGCCGGCGGTGCCGCCGTTGGCGCCCGCGGTGGCCAATGCGCTCGCCGTATTGTCGGCAAAACGCCTGCGAAAGTTGCCGCTACGCGGACTCTCGGGTATCGTTCGCGACCTTTCTGCAGGCGCGTAGCTCAGTGGTAGAGCACCACCTTGACATGGTGGTGGTCGGTGGTTCGATCCCACTCGCGCCTACCAATTCAGAGTCGATGAAATGCCATCGGTGCGGGTCTCGCCAAGGCGGCGCTCGCAGGCAAAGTTGGTGGCCGGTTGGTCGATACCAGCTTCCGCCTCGCCGACGATGCGGCGCTCGAAATCGTCACCGACAAGCACCCCGACGCGCTCGAGGTCCTTCGCCACTCGACCGCACACCTGCTCGCGCAAGCGGTGCAGTCGTTGTTCCCCGATGCGCAGGTCACGATCGGTCCGGTGATCGAGGACGGCTTTTACTACGACTTCGCGTACAAGCGGCCGTTCACGCCTGAAGACCTCGCGGCCATCGAAGCGAAGATGACGGAGTTGTCGCAGGCGAATCTCGCCGTGTCGCGGCGCGAGATGCCGCGCGACGAAGCCGTAACTTTCTTCAAAAATCTCGGCGAGCATTACAAAGCCGAGATCATCGCCAGCATTCCCTCGAACGAGCCGATCAGTCTCTACGGCCAAGGCGAGTGGGTCGACCTCTGTCGGGGGCCGCACGTGCCGTCGACGGGCAAACTCAAAGTATTCAAATTGATGAAGGTCGCAGGCGCGTATTGGCGCGGCGATTCGCGCAACGAGATGCTGCAACGCATCTACGGCACGGCTTGGTCGAACGAAAAGGACCTCAAAGATTATTTACATCGGCTCGAGGAAGCCGAGAAGCGCGACCACCGCCGTATCGGTCGCGAGCTCGATCTGTTTCACATGCAGGAAGAGGCGCCCGGCGCGGTGTTCTGGCACCCGAAGGGTTGGACGGTGTTCCAATCTTTGATCGCCTACATGCGCGATAAGCAGCGCGACGCCGGCTTCCAAGAAGTGAACGGCCCCAACTCATGGACCGCAGCCTGTGGGAGGCTTCTGGTCACTGGGAAAAATTTGGCGAAAACATGTTCACGACGCAGACGCCCGACGAGCGCGTCTACGCGATCAAGCCGATGAACTGCCCGGGTCACGTGCAGATCTTCAAGCAAGGGCTGCGCAGTTACCGCGACTTGCCGTTGCGATATGCGGAGTTCGGCAAAGTGCACCGTTACGAGCCCTCCGGCGCCTTGCACGGGTTGATGCGCGTGCGCGCGTTCACGCAGGACGATGCGCACATCTTCGTCAGCCCCGAGCAGATCACCGCCGAGTCGGTTGCGGTCACCAAACTGATCCTCGAGATCTATCGCGACTTCGGTTTCGACGACCTACGCATCAAGTTCTCCGATCGCCCGCCGAAGCGTGTTGGGTCGGACGACATTTGGGACAAAGCCGAATCGGCACTTCAGGAAGCGGCACGCGAGGCGGGCATCGACTATTCGCTCAACCCCGGTGAGGGCGCGTTTTACGGTCCCAAGCTCGAGTTCGTGCTGCGCGATGCGATCGGTCGGGACTGGCAGTGCGGCACGCTGCAGGTCGATCTGAATCTGCCGGGTCGCTTGGGTGCGCATTACATCGACGAGCACAGTCAGCGGCAAACCCCGGTCATGTTGCATCGGGCGATCTTCGGCTCGCTGGAGCGTTTCCTCGGCATCCTGATCGAGCACCACGCCGGCAAGCTGCCGACCTGGCTCGCCCCGACTCAAGTGGTGCTGATGAACATCACCGATCGGCAAGACGCTTATCTGCGCGAGACGGCCCAATTCCTTAAAAATCATGGGGTTCGGGTCGAAACCGACTTGCGCAACGAGAAAATCGGCTTTAAGATTCGCGAACATACGCTGCAGCGCGTGCCCTACATGTTGGTGGCAGGCGACAAGGAAGTAGCAGCGCAGCTTCTGTCCGTGCGTACCCGCAGCGGCAAGGATCTGGGCCAGATGTCTCCGCAGACTTTCGTCGAGCGGCTGCGCGTCGAGCTCGATAGCCGTGGGCGCCGAACTTTGGAGGATTGACGTATCTCGACTGCAACAAAGCGCATCCGGCGCAACGACGACATCACGGCACCGCAAGTGCGCGTGATTGCCGCAGACGGCTCGCAAGCCGGAATCATGACCCGCTTCGACGCCCTGCAGCTCGCTCAAAGTAGCGAACTCGATCTCGTCGAAGTGTCGCCGATGGCTGAGCCGCCGGTGGTGCGCATCATGGACTTCGGCAAGTTCCTCTTCGAACAGAAGAAGAAAACGCAGTCGGCGCAGAAGAAGCAGAAGCAGCAGCAAGTCAAAGAAGTTAAGTTTCGCCCCGGTACGGAAGAGGCGGATTACCAAGTCAAATTGCGTAATCTCATCCGCTTCCTGGCCGAAGGTGACAAGGCCAAGGTGACCTTGCGGTTCCGTGGCCGAGAAATGGCGCACCAAGAAATCGGTCGCCGGTTGCTCGATCGGTTGGTGGGAGACCTCGCGACACAAGCGTCGGTCGAACAAAACCCGCTGATGGAAGGCCGGCAAATGGTGATGGTGTTATCGCCGAAGAAGAAGTAACGCGACCTTAGGGTCGTGCAACAAGTGGTCCGCGCGCGGCGCAAGTCGAACGCGGTCCCGCCCGAGAGCGGGTTCGTCAGAACCTTGTGATCGGGGCCAAAAAAAGGAGTCGATGAAATGCCCAAGTTGAAAACTAATCGGGCGGCAGCGAAGCGTTTTCGCAAAACGGCGAAGGGCTACAAGTCCTATTCCGCCGGCCGCCGTCACAACCTCGGCCACAAGCCGCGTAA
Source organism: Gammaproteobacteria bacterium (assembly GCA_010027845.1). Taxonomy (GTDB): domain Bacteria; phylum Pseudomonadota; class Gammaproteobacteria; order Steroidobacterales; family Steroidobacteraceae; genus UBA964. The sequence continues at coordinate 3,861 of RGUL01000017.1, read as the reverse complement.
GACCAAGCGTCAATTGCGCTCGGGCGGTTCGAGCCTCGTGCACGAGAGCGATGTCGGTCGTCTCGACCAATTGCTGCCGCACGCCTAACGCCACACACCGAGGTAAACGAACATGGCAAGAGTGAAACGTGGCGTCACCGCTGGGCGCCGTCACAAGAAAGTTCTCGGCAAGGCGAAGGGCTATTACAACGCCCGTCGCAAGGTCTACCGCACGGCTAAGCAAGCCGTCATCAAAGCCGGGCAGTACGCGTACAAAGGTCGTCGCTTGAAGAAGCGTGACTTCCGTGCGCTATGGATCCAACGCATCAACGCGGCCGCGCGAGGCTTCGGTCTCTCGTACAGCCGCATGATCAACGGCCTCAAGCTCGCGCAGATCGACATCGATCGCAAAATGCTCGCGGACATCGCGGTGCACGATGCGGCGGCGTTTGGCGCGCTCGCGACCAAGGTCAAGGCAGCCCTCGGCATCGCCTAAGGCTTGGTCGTGGGCGATCTCGCGACCCTCACGCAGCAGGCCCTCGACGAAGTCGCGGCGAGCACGACGCTCGCCGCGCTCGACGAGGTGCGCGTGCGCTGGCTCGGCAAGAAGGGCTTGCTCACTGAGCAATTGAAATCCCTCGGTGCGTTGCCTGCGGCCGATCGTCCCGCTGCGGGCGCAAAAATCAACGTTGCCAAGGAGCGCGTGCAGGCGGCGATCGAAGCTGCCGAAGCGCGACTGGCCGATGCGGCGATCGCCGCCGAACTTTTGGCGGGTCGTATCGACGTCACGCTGCCGGGACGTGGCGAGCCGCGCGGTTCGATCCATCCGGTCACGCGTACGCGGCTGCGCATCGAGACGATTTTCAGAAACTCGGGCTTCGAAGTCGCGACTGGGCCCGAGATCGAAGACGACTTTCACAACTTCGAGGCGCTGAACATTCCGTCCGACCATCCGGCGCGTGCGATGCACGACACGTTCTATTTCGCCGACGGTCGGCTGCTGCGCACCCACACCTCACCAGTGCAGATTCGCGAATTGCGCAAAGGTCGGCTGCCGCTCGCGATGATCATGCCGGGTCGCGTCTATCGCTGCGATCACGACATGACCCACTCACCGATGTTCCATCAGGTCGAGGGGCTGGTGGTCGACGAGAACGTCAGCTTCGCGAATTTGAAAGCGACCTTGCAGGGTTTCCTGCGAGCATTTTTCGAAAAAGATTTGCGGACGCGTTTGCGCCCGTCCTATTTTCCGTTCACCGAGCCGTCCGCTGAAGTCGACATGTCCTGCGTGTTTTGCGACGGCGCCGGTTGCCGAGTGTGCAAACACACCGGTTGGATCGAAGTCGGTGGTTGCGGCATGGTGCATCCGAACGTGTTCACCGCGGCCGGCGTCGATGCCGAGCGTTGGACCGGCTACGCCTTCGGCATGGGGATTGAGCGGCTCGCGATGCTGCGCGACGGCGTCAACGATCTGCGTTTGTTCTTCGAAAGTGATCTGCGGTTCCTGCGCCAGTTCGGTGCCGCATGAAGATCGCGCTCGATTGGTTGCGCGAGTTCGTGGAGGTGGCGATCGCGCCTCGTGAACTCGGTGATCGACTCAGCATGGCGGGCTTCGAGCTCGAATCTTTGGCGGCCGCAGCGCCGCCGTTCTCCGGCGTCGTCGTTGCCGAGATCGTCTCGGCCGAGCGGCATCCGCAAGCCGATAAGCTGCAGGTCTGTCAGGTGTCGATCGGTACCGGCGCACCGCTGCAAATCGTCTGCGGCGCATCGAATGCCCGCGCCGGTTTGCGCACTGCACTCGCGACCGTCGGCGCGCTGCTGCCCGGTGAGCTGACGATCAAAGCCGCCAAACTGCGCGGTGTCGAATCGGCGGGCATGTTGTGCTCAGCCAAAGAATTAGGACTCGCCGAGGTATCCGAGGGCATTGTCGAGTTGCCGCAGGATGCACCGCTAGGTGCCGACCTGCGCCGCGTGCTCGGGCTCGACGAGTCGGTACTAGAAATCGCGATCACCCCGAATCGTGGCGATGCGATGTCGGTGCTCGGGGTCGCGCGCGAAGTGGCGGCGATCACCGGCGCACCGCTGCGAAAGCCGTCGGGCGCCGAGACGAGCGACGTCGCAATCGACGACTCCGTCGACGCGGCTTTCGGTTCGCGCGCACGCGTGACTTTGGCGATGCCGGACGCTTGCCCGCAATTTCACGCGCGCGTGGTCGTCGATATCGACAACACGCGACCGACACCGCTGTGGATGCGCGAGCGGTTGCGGCGCGCAGGGCAGCGCAGCATCAGCCCGGTGGTCGATGTCACGAACTACATCGTGCTCGAACTTGGCCAGCCGATGCACGCGTACGATCTCGATCGATTGCAAGGCAACATCACCGTCCGTCACGCGCGAGCGGGCGAACCCTGCGAACTCCTCGACGGACGCACCGTCGAGCTCGGCCCGGACGTGCTCGCCATCGCCGATGAGGCCGGTGCGGTCGCGATGGCCGGTGTGATGGGTGGCATGCGCACCTCCGTCACGCCGCAGACTCGCCGCGTGCTCTTCGAGGTCGCGTGGTTCGCACCGCGTGCGATTGTCGGACGCGGCCGGCGGTACGGTTTAGTGACCGATGCCAGTCAAAGATTCGAGCGCGGGGTCGATCCGCACGTCGGCGCGCGCGCCATCGAGCGCGCGACCCAGTTGTTGTTGCAGATCGCCGGCGGCAGAGCCGGTGCCGTGCATACGACCCAGAGCGGACCGCTGCGCCCCCTCGCGGCGGTGGCGTTGCGTGCCTCGCAGCTGCGACGCGTGCTGGGCTACGAAATTTCTTCGTCCGAAGTGGCGCGCATCCTCACGAGTCTCGGCATGTCGTGCGCGATCGCCGCCGACGTCATTTCCGTCATGCCGCCGTCGCATCGTTTCGACATCGCAATCGAACGCGATCTCATCGAAGAGGTGGCGCGCATTGCCGGCTACGACGCGGCGCCGGTCACCGTGGCGACAGCAGCGCAACCGATCGTCGCGCGCCCGTCGGCGCTCATCGAGGAGCAGCGTGTGCTCGATACGCTCGCGGCGCGCGGTTGGAACGAGGGCGTGCATTTCGCGTTCGTCGATTCGGCACTGCAGGAAACTTTGTTTCCCGGTGTGGCCGTCCATCGCGTCGTCAATCCGATTGCGAGCGATCTGGCCGTCATGCGCGTCTCGTTGTGGCCGGGTTTGATTCGCGCGTTGCAAGAAAATCAGCGTCGGCAGCAAACGCGCGTGCGCCTTTTCGAGCACGGTGTGGTATTCCCGGTCGGCGCGCCCGAGAGCGATCGCATCGCCGGTCTGGCGAGCGGCACTCGCCATCCCGAGCAATGGGGTGAGGCGCGTGCGGCGCTCGATTTTTACGATGTTCGCGCCGATCTCGAAGCGCTGTTGTCGCTCGCCGGCGAGCGTTTCGAATTCCGCGTGCCGTCCGACCCGCAATGCCTGCACCCGGGGCGCAGCGCGGAGATTTTGCGGGCTGGCGTTCGAATCGGACTGATTGGCGAGTTGCACCCGAACGTGTCGCGTGCGCTCGAGCTCAACGGCGGCGTGGTGGTCTTCGAGATCGATTACGCCGCGGCGTTCGCAGTGCGTCGCCCGACTTTTAGCGAAGTGTCGCGGTTCCCGCAGGTGCGGCGCGATTTGGCGATGGTCGTCGACGAATCGATCGAGTTCGCCGCGTTGCGAGACTGCGTACACGCAGCTGCCGGTGCCAGTTTGCGCGAGCTCGTCGCGTTCGACGTCTACCGCGGATCCGGCATCGAATCAAGCAGAAAAAGCGTTGGGTTAGGCTTGATTTTGCAGGAAAAAGATCGCACCCTCACTGACGAAGAGACCGACCGTGTGATGACGGCGGTCCGAGTGGCCTTG
>RGUL01000160.1 GCA_010027845.1 Gammaproteobacteria bacterium | reverse complement strand
GCACGTGATCAACGCGGCCCGCGGTGAAGTCATGATCGCGCACGCAGCGCTGATCGAACGGCTCGACGGGCTCGCACTGGCGCATCTCAAAACAATCATCACCGACTTCGCAGAGCTCGAAGCGCACGGTGACACCTTCGACGACTCCGCGGACATCCATCACTACGACATTCAAAGCATCATCTACACCTCGGGCACGACCGGCCATTCGAAAGGCGTGTTATCGCCGTACCTGCAGGGTTACACCACTGCGGTCGTCAACTACGGCTATATGGGTGAAGGTGAATCGATGCTGATCAATTTGCCGATGTTCCATGTCGGTGGTACTAGCTCGATCACTTGCGCACTGGTGCGCAGCGGCAGTTTCTACCTCGTCGACGGTTTCAGCGCCACGAAATTTTGGGATCAAATCCGCGAGGGCAACTGCTCGACGACGTCGGGTCTCATCGGTGTCATGGCGGCATTTCTCGCCAAGACGCCTCCTAGTCCGAGCGATCCGGATAATCCGCTCAAGTACATCACGATGTTCCCCGTCAACGAAGAAACGATCGCCTTTGCGAAACGATTCGGCTTTCAATATTTGACGGGCTTCAACATGACTGAGGTCTCGACGCCGTTGATGACCGGCATGAACCCGCCGCCGAACGGAAGTTGCGGTCGACCGCGAACGGGTATCGAATGTCGGCTCGTCGATGAACATGATCTTGAGGTTCCGGTAGGCAGTTCCGGCGAACTCATCGTACGCAGTGCGCTGCCTTGGAATATGAACGCTGGGTACGATGGACTGCCGGAGGCGACTGCGACTGCATGGCGTAACGGGTGGTTCCATACGGGCGATTTGTTTCGGGCGGACGCCGACGGCAACTATTATTTCGTCGATCGCATAAAAGATACGATTCGACGTCGTGGCGAAAATATTTCGTCATTTGAGGTCGAGAATGCGATCCGTCAATATGCGGGTGTCGACGAGGTCGTCGTGGTCGGCGTGGCCAACGAAGTAGCCGAGCAGGATGTGCTGGCCGTGATTAAACCCAAAATTGGTGTGGCGTTCGACCCGGTTGCATTGATCAGTGCCCTGGGATCCTCATTGGCTTATTTCATGATTCCGCGCTTCGTGCGCTTGGTCGACGAAATTCCGAAAACCGAAACCAACAAGCCACGCAAAGTGGTGTTTCGTGATCAAGGCATCACCAGCGATACCTGGGATCGAGAAAAAGCGGGTATCCGCTTGCGCCGCGAGCGCCTCTAACTTTTGTATGCCGTGCTGGGTCGGCTCGTGACGGGTCGAACCGTCACCGGCACCGCACTCATCAACGGCAAGCCGCTCATTTTTTCGTAACCGACTTCATCGTCGATCAAGGCTGCGACGTTCGCTTCTGCGCTGCCATGCGCGATGGCGATCACGCCGGAG
>RGUL01000159.1 GCA_010027845.1 Gammaproteobacteria bacterium | reverse complement strand
GGTTACACAGGAGCTACAGGGGCCACTGGAGCAACTGGTTACACAGGAGCTACAGGGGCCACTGGAGCAACTGGTTACACAGGTGATACAGGAGCCACTGGCTATACTGGTTACACAGGTGATACAGGGGCCACTGGTGAAACGGGTTACACAGGTGCTACTGGTGCTACTGGCTACACGGGAGCCACAGGTAATACAGGGGCCACTGGTGAAACGGGTTATACAGGCTACACGGGTGATACAGGAGCTACAGGAGCTACAGGAGCTACAGGAGTCACAGGAGCTACTGGCTACACGGGAGCCACAGGTAATACAGGATCTACTGGTTATACAGGCTACACGGGTTACACAGGTGATACAGGAGCCACTGGTGAAACGGGTTATACAGGCTACACGGGTGATACAGGAGCTACAGGAGCTACAGGAGTCACAGGAGCTACTGGCATCCCTGGTGATAAATTCTTGACCGCCTCAACTTCTACAACTATATCACCTACAGTGGGTGGTTCAGTTAATCTGACTGTGACAACTGGATTAGCTTACATTTCTGGAAATTCCGTGGTGGTAATCAATTCAACCGATGTAACAAAGAGATTTGAAGGTACTGTGAGTTCATACACGACCGCTACTGGAGCTATAACCATTGGTAATATTACAAATATACAAGGGACATTTTCTAGTGCTGCGGTATATAACGTGAATTTAGATGGTATAGATGGCCCAGTTGGCGCGACTGGAGCTACAGGCTATACAGGAGCAACTGGCGCCACAGGTGAAACAGGGGGTACTGGAGCAACTGGTGTAACAGGTGTTACAGGAGCAACTGGAGTTACTGGAGCAACTGGAGTTACTGGAGCAACTGGTGTAACAGGTGTTACAGGAGCAACTGGAGAAACGGGAGTTACAGGCGCCACAGGTGTAACAGGGGGTACAGGAGCAACTGGGGCAACTGGAGTAACTGGGGTAACTGGAGCAACTGGAGAAACAGGAGCAACTGGAGCTACTGGAGTAACTGGGGTAACTGGAGCAACTGGGGCAACTGGGGCTACTGGATCTACTGGACCTACTGGTGAAACTGGTACTACAGGAGCAACTGGGGTAACTGGAGCAACTGGAGCTACTGGAGTAACTGGAGCTACTGGAGCAACTGGGGTAACAGGAGTTACAGGGGGTACAGGCGCCACAGGTGTAACAGGGGGTACAGGAGCAACGGGAGTTACAGGAGCAACTGGTGTAACAGGAGCAACTGGGGTAACTGGAGCAACTGGAGCAACTGGTGTAACAGGGGCAACTGGAGCTACAGGAGAAACAGGAGCTACAGGAGCAACTGGAGCAACTGGAGCTACAGGAACCACAGGAGCTACAGGAACAACAGGAGCAACTGGAGCTACAGGAACCACAGGAGCTACAGGAACAAC
>RGUL01000158.1 GCA_010027845.1 Gammaproteobacteria bacterium | reverse complement strand
TGCGCAGGGCACTCGATGTCGCCCGCCTCGCTCGTTTGCGTTCACGACCCAACCCGTGGGTCGGCGCAGTCGTCGTCGCCACGAGTGGAGAGACCTTCGAAGGTGCAACGGCAGAACCCGGTGGTCCGCATGCAGAGGTCGTCGCGCTCCGTCTCGCCGGCGAGAAAGCACAGGGAGCGACGCTGTACTGCACGCTCGAGCCGTGCAATCACACGGGACGCACCGGGCCATGCACCGAGGCGATCATCGCGGCTGGGATCTCCCGAGTCGTCGTCGGCGTCGAAGACCCTGACGACAAGGTTCGCGGCGCCGGCATCACACGACTTCGCGCGGCAGGAATCGACGTCACGGTCGGCGTTTGTGAGTCTGCTGTCGCACATCAACTCCGTGCGTACGTCCACCACCGCATCACTGGTCGTCCCTACGTCGTCGTGAAGATGGCGACGACGATCGATGGTCGCGTCACTTCACCGTCACCGAGCGAACGGTGGCTGACTGGGCTCCCCGCACGCACTCGCGTGCACGAACTTCGGGCCGAAAGCGATGCAATCCTCGTCGGAGCGGGAACCGTGCGCGCAGATGATCCTGAGCTGACGACGCGCCTGGTTGACGGACCATCACCGCGTCGGGTCGTGCTCGGCTCGGCCCCCGTGACCGCAAAGATCCAGCCGTGCCTCGAGTGGTCGGGCGATCTCGAGCCGCTCCTCGATCGACTCGGTAGCGAAGGCGTGCTGCAACTCTTGGTCGAAGGTGGTCCGAGCGTCGTCACGAGCTTTGAAAATGCAGGTCTCATTGACGAATACATCGTTCACCTGGCCGGCGTCATCGCTGGAGGCTCCGACTCCCCCGGAATGCTCGCTGGCTCTGGTGACGCGACTGCCGCAGACGTTCACCGTGGCGACATCGTGAGCGTCACGCCATATGGCGACGACCTTGAAATCATCTTCAACCCCCGACGAGCAAAGGCGATGCAATGACACGAAAGAATCAAACCGAGATGGCACCGATTGAAGACGTCGTCGCGGCGATCGGCCGTGGCGAAATGGTGGTCATGGTCGATGACGAAGACCGCGAAAACGAAGGCGACCTGATCATGGCGGCCCAATTCGCCACACCCGAAAAGATCGCCTTCATCGTGCGCCACACCTCCGGAGTCGTGGTCGCCCCGCTCACCGGTGAACGCTGCGACGACCTGCGCCTGCCACTCATGGTCGACCACAACACCGAGAGCCATCGCACCGCCTTCACGGTGTCGGTCGACCTCCTCGAGGGAACCACGACCGGGATCTCCGCTGCCGATCGCGCCGCGACGTTGCGTGCGCTCGCCGACCCAACCGTGACGCACTCAGCGTTCGCCCGTCCCGGACACATCTTTCCGTTGCGTGCCCGCGAAGGTGGTGTGCTGAAGCGCGCCGGTCACACCGAAGCCGCAGTCGATCT
>RGUL01000157.1 GCA_010027845.1 Gammaproteobacteria bacterium | reverse complement strand
CACTCGGGGGAGACAACTCACTCACGTTCGCGACGGCGTGTGGTGCGTGGGGTGACCAGCGAGAGACGGCGGGTTTGATCACCCTCGACGCGCACTTCGATCTGCGCGACGGTGTTTCAAACGGTTCACCGGTGCGCCGACTCGTCGAGGCGGGTCTTAATCCGACTCATGTCGTGCAGATCGGCATCGCAGATTTCGCAAATTCGGCCGCTTACGTGCAACGTGCTCGTGATTGGGGGATTACCATCATTCATCGAGACGAATGTGAGCGACGTGATATGGCGGACATCATGAGCGAGGCGCTCGACATTGCCGGGCACGGCGGGGGACCTATTCACGTCGATCTGGACGTCGATGTGTGTGACCGGGCCGTGGCGCCGGCGTGTCCGGCGAGCGTTCCGGGTGGGTTGAGTGCTCGTGATCTGCGCCGGGCGGCACGCGTAGCCGCCTCCGATCGCCGAGTGGTGTCCATCGACATCGCCGAAATTGATGCCGCGATCGATGCGCCCGACGAGCGCACCGTTCGACTCGGTGCACTGTGCGTGCTCGAAGCCGTCGCCGGGGTGGCATCACGATGACTCCGTCAACGTCCGCGTTGTCAAAACAGCGCTACCCGTGGGTGACTCCCGTAGCTCTCGCGTCGTCGCTGAGTGCGATAGTCATTTTTGGGGGCTCCACCTTTGTTGCCGAGTTGATGACGCCGGGATTTGATCCGGTGCGACAGACCATTAGTGAGTTAGCGGCCGGGGATGCCCCCACGCGCATTTTCGTCACGATTGCGTTTGTGCTGACCGGGGCCTGTCACATGCTCACGGCGAGCTTCACGCCGGGTATCGGCGTGCCGGGTCGCGTCGTGTTGTTTGCGGCGGGAATCTGCACCGAGTTGGTTGCCGCCTTTCCACTTCCCACGGTCGCGAGCACCTCGACGGCACATCGATTTGCGGCGATGCTCGGCTTTGTTTTGCTCGCGATTTGGCCGGCACTTGGCATGCGCGTCGACAAATCACTGCCTTTTTTGTTTCGCCCGTGGGGTGCAATTGCCAGCACGCTCTTCATCGCGGTGTTCTGTTTCACGTTCCTCGGCGTGTGGGCGAGTGCGAGTCAGCCCGCAGTGGGTGTGTGGGAACGTCTCGCGGCTGACATCGAGGGCGTGTGGCCGGCGGTCGTCGTGCTCATCCTGTGGTTTGCGCAACGGCGACGCCGTGCTTCCACACCCGCCGAGTGAGCGGTACGCCCGGGCGGTACGCGAGGTGCACATAGTTCGGGGCATCCAACTCAACAAAGTCTGCCCGAGCACCGACCACGAGTCTCCCCACGTCGGTGCGACGAAGGGCGCGCGCGCCACCGGCTGTGGCCGACCACAGGGCTTCTGCCGTCGTCATGCCCATGTCGCGCACGGCGAGACTGATACACAACGCCATGGACGAGGTGTAACTCGAG
>RGUL01000156.1 GCA_010027845.1 Gammaproteobacteria bacterium | reverse complement strand
TGATCGCGCCGACGATCGTCACGATGCCGATCGTCAAGAACAACACCGCTGCAACCTTCTGAATCAGCCGTAGCGGCACGACGCGCTGCAACCACGATCCCAGCAACACTGCGCATCCGGAAACACTCGACAGAGCGAGGAATGCACCGAGGCCGACTCCAACGGGGTCTGAAAAGCGCGCAGCGAATCCTGCGGTTGCGAGCTGCGTGAGATCAGCAAACTCTGCGACGGCAATCACGCTCGCAGCGGTCCAGGCGATACTCATGAACGTGCGGGCCGTCGCAGTTTCGCGCACATCGTCGTCATCGTCTACACCTGAGCGCCAGGTGATGATCCCACCAACGGTGAACAACGCACCGATCGCAAGGTGAATCGGTCGTTCGGGAAGGTTGGAGAGTGCGGATCCAAGGAGGACGGCGATGACGACATGCAGTCCATAACCTGAGCTAACGCCGATCCACACCGGAAGCTTGCGCTTGAACCGCGTCGACAACAACAACGTCGCAAACATCGTCTTGTCAGGCAATTCAGCGAAGAAGATCGCAAGAAATGTGACGACTGCGTGACGCAGCATCAGCGACCGGTCGCCACCGACTGCATTTTCGCAGCGACCTTACGATGAGTCGAGAGCATCTCCTCCACGCGAGTGCTCACCAACTGGCCGTTGCGCACCACCGGCTTGCCGTGCACGATGGTGTGGTGGGCCGCGGTTGGCCCACAACGCAGCCACGCCTCGATCGGGTCCGCGATTGCGCCGGCAAACAACGGACCAGTGAGCGACCACACGGCGATGTCCATCTCGCCGATTCGACCAAGACATCCGGCGCCGCCACGCGTCGCAACCTCGAGGGCCATTCGCGCAGTGCCCTGATCGGCGCCATTGCGAAGCTTGGCGAGCAGCATCGCCTGGCGGGCTTCCAGCCACATCGACGCCGAATCAGCAGACGACGAACCATCCACACCCAAACCCACGTGGACGCCCGCGGCGCGGAGATCTACGACGGGCGCGATTCCCGAAGACAAGATGAGGTTGCTGCTCGGACAATGGGCGACGCCGATACGTGCGCGACCGAGTCGCTGCACTTCATCCGCATTCGGCATCACGCAGTGCGCGACCCATGCACGATCTGTGCACCATCCCGTCTCTTCGAGATAGTCAGTCGGACGACATCCGAAGGTGGCAAGCGAAAAGTCATCGTCTTCGGCGTTCTCTGCAAAGTGTGTGTGCAGGCGAACGTCGAGTTCCTCGGCCAGGCGTGCCGAGTCGATCATCAATTGCTTGGTCACGCTGAAAGGACTGCACGGAGCAAGCGCAATCCTCACCATCGCGCCGTGCGAGCGATCGTGATGGCGCTCGACCGCCCGTTTGGACTCGTCGAGGATCACGTCGTGGTCTTGAACGACGGAGTCCGGTGGCAAACCACCGTCCTTCACTGACAGTGACATCGATCCACGCGTTGGATGGAAGC
>RGUL01000155.1 GCA_010027845.1 Gammaproteobacteria bacterium | reverse complement strand
ACGATCCTACGATCCTAAGTCTAGCCTCAGTCGATCCGCGCGAGGACGGAGCACAGGACTTCGGACGCGGTGAGCGCGATGGCCGTGTCGACGCACACGTCGCTCTCGGCGTCGGTTCCCCATAGGCTCACGCGCGCCGCGCGCACTTTCTCGACCCACGACTTTTTGGCGCTGATCGCGCGGTTTTTGGAGTACTGCACGTCCAGCTCGAACAGCGCGCCGTGTTGTACTGAGCTCATCGCGCGCGGAGGCACCAAGCGGAGGCTTGCGCCGAACGGAAGGAGCAGGTACATCCGCGTGGTCACGATGCACGAAGGGCCGCAAAGGCAAAACATGTCCGTGACGAAGTCGGCCTTGCGCGAATCGGCGCTCGATTCGTAGCGCGCGCGTATGTCGCGCTCGTACTTCGCCGCGGCGGCCGGTGCGTGCTGCAAGACCCCTAGTGCGCGTGCGTTTAGTTTGTGGTGGCCATCGTGCGTATCACGCGCATTGGCATATGGCTCGATGGCTTCGACGATCGCACGGTGCCACTCCTTGGGATGTACCGAGTCCTTGACGCCGAGAACGGCCAAAACCAGCGCCGCCGTCGAGTCCTCGTCCAAGTGGGCCTTCATCGCGTCGACTTTGTCCTCATTGTATTCCGCTTCGGTCGGTCCCAAGTGCCACAAGATCGAGCGGAGCATCTGCGCCTGGCGCCTCTCGTGCAGGTCCTCCGTCGCCCACTTCATATCGAGCTGGATGTTGTGCTTTCCCGCGCCCGGCGCGAGCCTGGCCGCGAGCGCCTTCAGAGTTTCCGACGCGTCGTTGCGCGTGAGGATCCTGCCGAAGGCGTTGAACGGAATCATGTGGTCGTCGGGAAACATGCGCTTCGCGCGCAAGATGCAGTCGTACACCGTGGTCTCCTCGTGCTCCGAGACGATCTCGCCCTTCTTGATCTGCGGCGCGCGGTAAAGGGCCGAAAGCGCCCCCTTTGCGCGCTGTGCCGATGCGCCCGTCGAGGCCGCCGAGGCCGATGCGCCCGCGGAGCCCGTTTTCGTGACCTCAACGTCGCACTTGGTGAGCACGACGCAGAACTGGAAGAGCCTTCCCTCGCGCTGCGCGACGTCGCGCATAGTAGTCGCCTTGAGTTTCTCGTACTCGAGCTTCTCGTGCGTCGTCAGGAAGCACGTGCGCACGTCCGTCACCCACACCACGACGTCGCACTCGGCCGCCCATTTTAGCGTCATCTCGGTGAAGTTGCTCTCGGTGCCGGTGTTCTCCGCGTCCGCCACGCCAGGGAGGTCGACGACGCACAAGGCGACTCCGTCGTCGCTCGTGATGTCCGCACACTTCCACTCCGCGAGGCCGGGAGGACCGATATGACCGAGAGGACCGATATGACCGAGAGGACCGAAATCGTCGGGGCGGCCGAGTGCGACGTCGTGGTGTGGGTGACGGACGTGCGCACGTGCTTCCTGACGACGCACGAGAAGCTCGAGTACGAGAAACTCAAGGCGACTA
>RGUL01000154.1 GCA_010027845.1 Gammaproteobacteria bacterium | reverse complement strand
GTGGGGGTGTGCACGCCCCCACCGTTTATCCTATCGACAACTTCGTTGCGCTAAAGAAGGCGCGACTGGGGTCGACTGAACCTCCGAACGGCACCACGTTTGGAGTATCGACCATGTCATCCTATGCCTTGAAAGCCTATCGAAACGCCGAAGTCGACGCGCGCTGCGAAGACTCGGACAAGCGGCAGCTCGTGATCATGATGTACGACGGCGCCATCGACGCGATCAAGCTCGCGGTGGTGCATGCCGAGCGCGCAGAGCACAAGGCGGTGAACACGGCGGTCTCCCGGGCGATGACCATCATCGCCGGCTTGCGCGAGACGCTGGACCTCGAACAAGGTGGTTCGGTCGCTACGCATCTCAATGATTTTTATCAATTTTTAACCCGTAAGCTCATGCGCTCGGGTGCCTCGGCTTCGGCCAAGGACTTGGCGGACTGCCAGGACCTGCTCGGCCAAGTTCGCGAGGCGTGGGCGGCGATCAGCCCGTCGGCGGCCGGTCAGGTCAACCGTCGGATGTTCGTGGTCCGTTCGTAACCCCAACCGAACCAACCCAACCCTCCGGCCGCGCCGCCTGGCCTTTGATAGGCTAGGCTTACGGGCTCGGTCTCGGGGAGGGGGAGCTTGTCCAAGGTTGATACGACGGTCGCCGCGACGGCGCTCGGCCTGCTGGTCGGGGAGTCGGCGGCCATGCGGGCGCTGCGCGCCCTCGTCAAGCGGGTGGCCGCGAGCGACAGCACCGTCTTGATCTTGGGCGAGTCGGGCACCGGTAAGGAGCTCGTCGCGCAAGCGATCCATCGCCTCTCGGCGCGTGCGCGCCAAAATTTCGTGCCGGTGAACTGCGGCGCGATCCCTGCCGAACTTTTGGAGAGCGAGCTCTTCGGTCACACCAAAGGTGCGTTCACCGGTGCCGTGAGCGATCGGCGCGGCCGCTTCGAAATGGCCGATGCCGGAACGCTGTTCCTCGACGAAATCGGCGATATGCGTCTCGAGATGCAGGTGAAGCTGTTGCGCGTGTTGCAAGAGCGCACGATCGATCGCGTCGGTGACGATCATGCGCGCAAGGTCAACGTGCGCGTGGTCGCGGCGACGCACCGTCATTTGGAAGACGCCACGATCGATCGCGTCGGTGACGATCATGCGCGCAAGGTCAACGTGCGCGTGGTCGCGGCGACGCACCGTCATTTGGAAGACGCAGTGAGCGCGGGATCATTCCGCGCCGATCTTTTTTATCGTCTGAACGTCGTGCCGTTGCACGTGCCGGCGCTACGCGAGCGCGGTGACGATGTGCCGGTTTTATTCGAGCATTTCGCACGGCAATGCGCGGGTGATGCACAAAAACCCGTACGCGCGGCGCCCGATTTGCAGCGCTGGTTGTGCGCGCATACTTGGCCCGGCAACGTGCGCGAATTGTTGAACTTCGTCGAACGCCTAACGGTGTTGTGGCCGGGCGCCGAAGTTAGTATCGCCGACATTCCGGCGGCGATGATGCCGCGCGTCGCGGGCTACGAATCCTCTGCCGCTGCCGAGC
>RGUL01000153.1 GCA_010027845.1 Gammaproteobacteria bacterium | reverse complement strand
CCGCGGAATCCTTGGGCACGTAGTCGCGCCAGAGGTCGGTGCGCGACTTCAGGAGCTCGTATTCCGACTTGTCGACGATGGGCACCGCATGGTCGGCGGTGCAGCAGACCGGGATCCCCTCGTTGTGGGGCGCGCATTTGCGCCCGCAGTCGAAGCGGGAGACCGGAGCGGTGAAGGCCGCGTAGACGCGGGCATAGTCCTCGGGCTTGGCTGCCATGTCTTTTCGCCGTGGATGACGTCGTGTCGCGGGGACGCGGGTTTAAGGGGCGGTAAAGGGTGCGCCGCTAGCCTCTCTCCCGCGAATCGAGATCCGGAGAATACAGATGTCCGAGTATTGGGTCGTCGGCGGCGAATTCGATATCGGCAGCGACGCCCACCGTGCCCCACAGGCGGCGCGAGACGGAGCTGAAAAACGTTCGATCGAACGCCGCATCGACGAGGCCGGCAACATCGTCGGCGTAGCGATCGCGGATCGCATGCCAAAGATCACGATCGAGCGCGCGCTCGCCGAGCAGGCGACGCATCTCGGCGACGGTGCGATCGACCCAGCGATCGTAGAGTTCGATGCGTTCGACCGCATCTTGCTGGTTGCCATGCCAGTCGCGCGCTTCGAAACGCGCGCTGGCACGTCGGGTGATTTCGCGGAATTCCGCGTTGTAGTCGGCGAAAGCCGCGGCGATCCGCCGAGCGCCCTGTTCAACGACAGCGTCGGCGGTCACCACGGTCGCTCGTCAGAGATTGCGAATGAGCGCGTCGCCGAACTCGCTGCATTTCACTTCGGTTGCGCCTTCCATCAAGCGCGCGAAGTCGTAGGTCACGGTCTTTTGACCGATCGTGCGATCCATCGCGGTGATGACGGCGTCGGCTGCTTCGGTCCAGCCCATATAACGCAGCATCATTTCGCCCGACAGGATCACCGAGCCCGGGTTCACCTTGTCGAGGTTGGCGTACTTCGGTGCCGTGCCGTGGGTCGCTTCGAATACGGCGTGACCCGTGACGTAGTTGATGTTGGCGCCCGGCGCGATGCCGATGCCGCCCACCTGCGCCGCGAGCGCATCGGAGAGGTAGTCGCCGTTGAGGTTACAGGTTGCAAGTACGTCGAATTCGTCCGGACGCGTCAACACCTGCTGCAGCGTGATGTCGGCGATCGCATCTTTGATGATGATCTTGCCGGCTTTCTTGGCGGCATCCATTTCGGCGTTGGCGGCTTTCTCGCCTTCGGCCGCTTTGGTGCGTTCCCACTGCTCCCAACCGTAGGTTTGGCCGGGGAACTCGCGTTCGGCGAGCGCGTACGACCAGTTCCGGAAGGCGCCTTCGGTGAACTTTTGAATGTTGCCCTTGTGGACGATGGTCACGCTCTTACGCTTGTTGGCGATCGCGTATTCCACGGCCGCACGGAACAAACGCTCGGTGCCTTCGCTAGAGACCGGCTTGATGCCGATGCCCGAGGTGTTTGGGAAGCGAATCTTCGCGTAAGCCTTCGGGAAGTTGGCTTTGAAGAGTTCGAGGAATTTTTTGTTGTCTTCGGTGCCCTGTTCGAATTCGATGCCGGCGTAGATGTCTTCGGTGTTCTCACGGAAGATCACCAT
>RGUL01000152.1 GCA_010027845.1 Gammaproteobacteria bacterium | reverse complement strand
CAATCCACGTGCGCGTAGTGACGCTCCTTCGACTGGTACTCCACGTGCGCCGTCGAAATCGTGATGCCGCGCGCCTTCTCTTCAGGCGCCTTGTCAATCTGATCGTACGCCTTGAACTCGCCCCCGTACGTCTCGGCCATCACCTTCGTCAACGCCGCCGTCAACGTCGTCTTGCCGTGGTCAACGTGACCAATCGTCCCAACGTTCACGTGCGGCTTGCTGCGTTCGAATTTTTCCTTGGACACGTCTCTATCTCCTGAAACCTTCGATCAAAAATTTTCTCGACACCATCTACCTGGAGCTCACGACCGGGATTGAACCGGTGACCTCGTCCTTACCAAGGACGTGCTCTACCAACTGAGCTACGTGAGCCGAAACCTGGAGCGGGTAGTGGGAATCGAACCCACGTCATCAGCTTGGAAGGCTGAGGTTCTACCATTGAACTACACCCGCTTTCGTCTTTGCCTGGGTGAGCCCGCAGGATCCGCCACAACTGCCGCCTCATGCGCCGTTCCCGCTCAACTGGTGGAGGGGGTAGGATTCGAACCTACGAAGGCGTGAGCCGGCAGATTTACAGTCTGCTCCCGTTGGCCGCTTGGGTACCCCTCCGCGTGAAACGAGCCGCGTATTCTGATTTCCGGGGCTCGGGGTGTCAATGACAAACGGCAGCCGATCGCAGGGTGCCGACCCACTTATTTTGGCCGCTAGGTGGACGGCGCTAGGGCATCGAGTACGCTGACCAGCGCCGGCGGCAGGGTTCGCGCCTCGCCGGCGCGTAAATCCGGGGGCAACTCGACCGCACCGTACCGCAGCCGGGTCAATCGGCTGACCTCATGGCCAACCGCACTCCAAATGCGCCGAACCTCACGATTTCGGCCCTCGTGCAGCACGACCCGGAACCAGGCGTGACCGTCCGAAGCGCCCTCGGGCATGAGCCGGTCGAAGCGCGCCGGCCCGTCCTCCAGCAAAACGCCGTTGCGCAGCCGTTCGAGGGTCGCCGCATCCGGCTGCCCCCGCACCCGAACCAGATATTCGCGCTCGATTTCCGAGGACGGGTGCATCAAACGATGCGCCAACTCGCCGTCGTTGGTGAAGAGCAGCAATCCGGTGGTGTTGACGTCGAGGCGACCGACCACGATCCAGCGGCCCGAAGGCGGCGGCGGCAAACGGTCGAACACCGTGGGCCGACCTTGCGGGTCACTGCGCGTCGTCACCTCACCCACCGGCTTGTGGTAGCCGATGACGACCCGCGACGTCGCAGCCGCCGTCGTGATCGGCACCGCCCGACCGTCGAGCGCAACTTGATCGCCGTCGAGCACCCGATCGCCGAGCACGGCCGTGCGCCCGTTGACGGTGATCCGTCCGGCACGAATCCAATCCTCGATGCTGCGCCGCGAGCCGAGACCCGCCGCCGCCAACACCTTCTGTAGCCGTTCGCCCATATAACGAAAGGTTATCGCGTCATGCCGATCACTGGCGATCGTCGTCGCGGGGCACGACCTATTCTCCCGCCCATGATCCACGACAGCATCTTAGGCACCATCGGCCATACACCCGTGGTGCGCATCAACCGTCTCGCGCCCGCTCACGTGACGATGTACGTGAAGTGCGAGTTCTTCAATCCCTTGCACTCGGTGAAAGATCGCCTCGCGATCGCGATCATCGAAGATGC
>RGUL01000151.1 GCA_010027845.1 Gammaproteobacteria bacterium | reverse complement strand
CCACGATTTCGACAGCGAGATCGTGCGCACTGACACTGTCATGTTTGGGTCGAGTTGCGAAACGGCCCCGGGAATCGGCCTTTTCCGCGGTCCCTGCGGAATCCAGGGCCGATTTTGACGGCTCCGGGCTTCGACCTCATCGCGATAACCAGGCGACGCGTGCGTGCCGGTGGTCGGGGTACGGGTCGTCACCGACCGCCAGACTTCCGGGGTACCCCTAGTCGATCAGCCCGGTGACGGTGTCCAGACCCTTGACACCGTCCATGTCGGCGCGACTGATGCCGGCGCGTCGGAACGCATCGGTCAGATTGGCATCCGCGAAGTCGGCATTGGTCAGGTTGGCACGGGACAGGTTGGCACCGATCAGGTTGGCACCGATCAGGTTGGCACCGATCAGGTTGGCACCGATCAGGTTGGCGTCGATCAGGTTGGCGTCGATCAGGTCGGCGTCGATCAGGTCGGCACCACGCAGGGTGGCAAAGGTCAGTTTGGCACCGGACAGTTTGGCACCGGACAGATTGGCATCGGTCAGGTCGGCAAAGGACAGGCTGGCACCGGACAGGCTGGCACCGGTCAGGTCGGCACCAGCTAGCGCGGGCTGGCTTGTGACCCGGCAGGGCGGGTCCCGGCGAACGGTGACGATTATGTGACTAAACGGAACCGTTCGGAAGCGGTCCCCCTATCTGTTGGCGCTCCATCGGTACGCATCAGCCTCAATCGTCGGCGCGCCTGTCTCGCAACTACTCGGGTTTTTCGGTAGTCACTTACAGATAAGTGATTGTATCTATGTGTAATAGTATTATTTGTTTGTGTATATCCCGTCTTGGGGATGCGTCCTGATCCGGCGCCGGGGATGCCGACGGGTCATCGCGCGGTACCTGGCCGATGGCAATGTCTTGGTGACTCATCGGGGTCGCGAGCTCGTCGTCGCTGGGGTCCGGTCGATCAGATGCGAGCGATGCAACGTGGTTACGCATCCACCCGATAGGTCAAGCGTTGACATTGCCAAAGCGTCGCTTGCATCACGCGGGCCAGCGGCAAAGGTCTTTGCTGCGCAAGAAACAGAAATGGTACAGGGTAACGGACATAGTGTCCGAAATCCTGTACCTTTTTCTCCGTCGTTATCAGATATTGAGCCAAGAACGGCAACTCGCCATGCTGAGTACGCCAGGGCGGTCGACGAGGTTGCCAAGGCGACGGGCGTGGCGCCGGTGGCAATTGCGTCCATCCCGGGGGTGCCCCTAGTCGACCAGTCCCGTGACCGTGTCCAGACCCTTGACACCCCTCATGTCGGCTTTACTGATGCCGGGGCGACGGATGGCACCGAGCAGGATTGCACCTGACAGGTTGGCACGGGTCAGGTCGGCACCGGTCAGGTCTGCACCGCGCAGGTCGGCACCGGTCAGGTCTGCACCGCGCAGGTCGGCACGGGACAGGTCGGCACCGATCAGGTTTGCACCGATCAGGTCCTGCCCCGAGAAGTCACGACCGCGCAGATCCTGTCCTGAATAGTCTTCTGGCATGCGTGCAGGATAGCGCGGTACCCCTTGCCATCGCGTCGGAGTCGGCGAGGTCAGCGCGTCGTACGTCTTCGTAGGTCGTCATCGGGTACCTCCGGCCAGGGTTCGTAGTCTTCGCCGGTCACACGCTTGTACTCGGCCCTTGCCTGAGTGATGACGC
>RGUL01000016.1 GCA_010027845.1 Gammaproteobacteria bacterium | reverse complement strand
AGCAGGCCAACCAAACGGCGGAACTCGACAAGCCGTACATCCTGCTCGTCGACAAGAAGATCTCGAACATCCGCGAAATGTTGCCGGTGCTCGAAGGTGTCGCGAAGGCAGGCCGTCCGTTGCTGGTGATCGCCGAAGACGTCGAAGGCGAAGCGCTCGCGACGCTGGTCGTGAACAACATCCGCGGCATCCTCAAGGTCGTCGCCGTGAAGGCGCCGGGCTTCGGTGATCGTCGCAAGGCCATGTTGCAAGACATCGCGGTCCTCACGGGCGGCACGGTGATCTCGGACGAGGTCGGCCTGCAACTCGAGAAGGCGAGCCTCAACGATCTCGGCGAAGCCAAGAAGGTCGTCGTCGAGAAAGAAAACAGCACGATCATCGACGGGGCCGGCAAGGCGAGCGACATCAAAGGTCGCGTCGAGTCGATCCGTCAGCAGATCGAAGAAGCCACCAGCGACTACGACAAAGAAAAGCTGCAGGAGCGCGTCGCGAAGCTCTCCGGCGGTGTCGCGGTCATCAAGGTCGGTGCAGCCACCGAGATCGAGATGAAGGAAAAGAAGGCGCGCGTCGAAGATGCGTTGCACGCGACACGTGCGGCGGTCGAAGAGGGCGTGGTCCCGGGCGGCGGCGTCGCACTGATCCGTGCGCACAAGGCGCTCGATAAGCTCGAAGGTGCGAATGAAGACCAGACGGTCGGCGTTCGCATCCTCGCGCGGGCCATCGAAGAGCCGCTGCGTCAGATCGTCGAGAACGCTGGCGAAGATGCGGCCGTGGTCCTCAACGAGGTCAAGAGCGGCAAGGGTGCTTACGGCTACAACGCCGCCAAAGGCACCTACGGCGACATGCTCGACTTCGGCATCCTCGATCCGGCGAAGGTCACGCGCCTCGCGCTGCAGAATGCAGCGTCGGTCGCCGGCCTGTTGCTGACGACCGAAGTGATGATCGCCGAAGCCCCGAAGGACGATCACGACCACGTGCACCCGGCTCCGGGTGGCATGGGCGACATGGGCATGTAACGCGCGAGCGTTGCCAGACCTAGATGGTCGACCAGAGGCCCGGCGGCGACGTCGGGCCTCTTTTTTTGCTCTTTTGGCCTAATCCGACTGGCGGCAACTATGTTGGGTTAGGGTTAGCCTAAATAGACGGGCGGCGGGTTTTTGGCTATGGTGCCGACTCGAAATAAAGCGAATAACTCGCCCCGGGGAGCAAAAAATCATGAATCGAAATCCGTTCGTCGCACGGGCCGTTGCGGTCGTGCTCGCGGCAACTGCGTCCGCCCTGATGGTCCCGACCGCCCTTGCGCAGTCGAACACCGTCGGTACGATTTTCGGCACCACCCAGGCCACGGCCGGTGACGAGGTGCTGATCGAGAGTTCGAGCACCGGTTTCAAGCGTTCGGTCAAAACCGATGCCAGCGGTCGCTTCAACATCACCTCGGTGCCGACCGGCACCTACACGGTTTCTTTGATCCGCAAAGGCTCGGTCGTCACCAAGCAAGATGGCGTCGAAGTGCGACTGAGCGAGGGCGTGGAAGTCGATCTCACCGGCTTGCAGACGGTGGTCGTGGTCGGCAATCGCGCCGCCCGCATCGACATCAAGTCCGCGACGGCTGCGGCGGTGTTCACCTCCGCCGACCTGCAACGCCTGCCGGTCGCCAACAATCTGGGCGCGGTCATTCAATTGGCCCCGAATACGACCAAGGGCGATAGCCGCTATGGCGGTGGTAACGCGCCGAGCTTCGGTGGTGCGAGCGCCTCCGAGAACGCGTACTACATCAACGGTTTCCCGGTGACGACGCTGCTCACCCAAGTGGGCTTCTCGCAGCTGCCCTTCAACGCGATCGGTCAGGCGCAAGTTTTGACCGGCGGATACGGTGCCGAATTCGGCCGCTCCACCGGTGGTGTGGTCAACCTCATCACCAAGCGCGGCACCAATCAATGGGAAGCTGGCGTTTCGGCCGAGTTCGAACTCAAAGATTTGCGCTCCAAAGAACGCAACATCTACTACGGCAACACCGGCGTGACGAGCGGCGGCGTGGCCTTCGACGGCAAGTTGCAGTATTACGCTGCGGGTAACACCCAAGAGCGTCACACGCTGCGCGCTTATGCGGGCGGTCCGATCATCCAAGACAAGTTGTTCTTCTTCGCCGCTCTCGAGCAGACCAAGACTTCGCGCGATGCGGTGCGCAACACCAATTCGTCGCCGACCTACACGATCAGCGCGGCCACGCAGGCGACGTCGTTCCAAGAAATCGACGTCAAGGTGCCGCGTTACATGGTCAAGCTCGATTGGCAGATTAACGACAGCAATACGCTCGAGTACACGCGCATCGACGATAAGACGGAAGACACGCGCAAGTACTTCGGCTTCAACTATGCCACCCTCGAGCGTACCAACGTGCAGAAGGGCGGCGTGAGCTACGTCAACTGGGGGCCGACTCCGGTGGCCTCACAGCAGGGCGCGAAGGTCGACATCCTAAAATATACGGGTTACGTGACCGATTCTTTGACAGTGACGGCGTTGGTCGGCAAGACTTACACCGCGCACGCGCAATCGCCGGACGGTTACGACCCGACCTTGCCGCAGGTGGGCTTCACCAACGGCCAGGCGCCGGGCCTCACCTACACCGCGCCGCAGGGCACCACCGGTAACTTGTTGACGCCGGGCGCGTTCGACGAGAACAAGGGCGGCCGCTTCGACATCGAGTGGAAGGTGAACGAACAGCACAAGCTGCGCGCCGGTATCGACGCCAACGTCATCAATTCTTTGGCCGGCACGTCGACCGCCGGTGGCGTCGTGTGGACGTATTTGAAAGCGACCAATCCCAACGATCCGGTCTATCCGGGTGCCAAGGGACCGGGTTCGGTTGCGGGTAACGCGATCGCACAGCAGGGCTATTACGTCGAGAGCAGCCGTTTCTCGGCCGCGTCGACGCCGCGCGTCAAGCAACAAGCGGCCTACGTCGAAGATCAATGGCAGATCAACAAAGACGTGTTGATGATCTTGGGTCTGCGCAACGAAGCGTTCGACAACCAGAACGGCGACAAGTTGTCGTACATCAAACTCAACAAACAGATCGCGCCGCGTTTCTCGGTCATCTGGGATCGCAACAGCGACGCTACACAGGTGTTCAAGGCGAGCGCCGGTCGTTACCACGTACCGTTGCCGACCAACGTGGCGGTGCGTGGTGCGGGTTCGTCGTACAACGCCCGCACGGCCTATGCCTACACCGGCATCGACCCGAAGACCGGTGCACCGACCGGCACGACGGCGCTGGGACCACTCTATTCGTCGAACAACGAATACGGTCAGGCCAAAGATCCGAAAACGGTGGCTGCCTCGAACATGAAGGGTAACTACCAAGACGAGTTCAGCGTCGGCATGGAGCAGCAACTCGTCGAGGGTTGGAAGGGCAGCGCGAAGCTGACCTATCGCTCGCTCAAAACGGCGCTCGACGATCACTGTGACGACCGTCCGTTCCTCGCATGGGCGGCGCGCAACAAGATCAACACGGCCAACTACGAAGGCTATAACTGCGCGTTGTTCAACCCGGGTATGGGTAACACCTTCACGCTCGATATGAACGGTGACGGCAAGCTCGAGACGATCTACTTGTCGGCCGCAGACCTCGGCATTCCGCCGGTCAAGCGTCTCTATACGGCGCTCGACTTGGGACTCGAGCATGCCTTCGACGGCAAATGGTGGGCGAAGATCAACTACACCTTGTCGCGTAACAACGGTAACGCGGAAGGTCAATTGCTCTCCGACATCGGCCAAGGTGACGTCGCGACCACGCAGGCGTTCGACTTCCCCGAGTTCTCGGTGAATGCCGACGGCCTGCTGCCGAACGACCGCACGCACCAACTGAAGGCCTTCGGTTACTACCAGGTGACCGAGGAGTTCGGCATCGGTGGTAACACGATCTTCGCCACGGGCCGACCGAAGAATTGCATCGGTAACGCGCCGGTGGCGACGCCCAGCGATGCGCCGTACGTCGCGGGTGGTCCGGTCACGACGTACTCGGGCTATGGCTCGGCGTACTTCTTCTGCGCCGGCCAGCCGTCACCGCGCGGCTCGCGGGGCAAGTTGCCGTCGACCTTCACCACCGATATCAACTTGACCTACAAGCCCAAGGCTCTGCCGGGCATGAAGTTCAAGATCGACGTGTTCAACATCTTCAATCGCCAAGTCGCAGAATCGATCGAAGAGCGTTACAACTCGGGCACCGGTCTGCGCAGCACCTACGGCACGGTGCTGTCGTACAGCGGTCCGCGCTACGTCAAGCTCGGCGTCGCGTACGACTTCAAGAACTGATCGCGAAGTCTCGGTGACAGGCTCACGAGCCTGTCGCGTTTAATCTAGGGTCGCCATCTCACGATGGCGACCTTTTTTTTGCTCGCGTCAAAAGTCGTCGTCGTGAATCGCCGTGCCGACGAGATCGACGACCACGGAGTGCAGTTCGGTCTCGAACAAAGCTTTGTAATTGCGCTTCAGCCAACGACGAAACGCAGCCGGAGATTCGACGGTGGCGTCGCTGACGAGATACACGGTCAACTCTCGATTGGCCTCCTGAAGCGTCACCGCGCGCTCACGCGGGATCGGAAAGGCAGTGTCGAGCCAATCGACGACGGGTTGCTTGCAACGCAGGGTGAACGCTCCGCGGTTGAGCATGATGACCTCTGTTCGAAATTCTGCCGATCGAGTTTGCGAGGATAGATTGTGCGTGGATTGTAACGATCGTCGTTTGGGATGATCCGCGATCTTCGCCCGTGCTAGAGTCGCGCCGTCACGATGTCCCAAGAGCCTTCCTCACGCTTCGCGCGCTGGCGCTCATCCACGCTCGCGCCGTTCGAGCACCGCGTCTTCGCCCTATTTTGGTGGGCGACCTTGGTCTCGTCCTTCGGCAGTTTGATCCAGTCGGTCGGCGCATCGTGGCTGATGGCCACCATCGAACATTCGGCGGAGAGCGTCGCGCTGGTGCAGACCGCGGGAACGTTGCCGTTCTTCTTTCTCTCGATCGTCGCTGGTGCGCTCGCCGACACCAATGATCGTCGGCTGCTCATGTTGGTGTCGCAATCGGTGATGTTCGTGGCCTCGGTAATACTCGCCGGGCTCACCTGGTTCGGCGTCACCACACCGCTGTTGTTGCTCGGCATGACGTTCATACTCGGCTGCGGATCGGCGTCGTTCGCGCCGGCGTGGCAATCGTCGATCGGCGATCAAGTGCCGCGGGCGCAGGTGCCGGCGGCGATCATGGCGAATGCGATGGGCTTCAACCTCGCGCGCAGCGTGGGCCCTGCGATCGGTGGCGTGATCGTCGCAGCGCTCGGCGCGGTGATGGCGTTCGTGATCAACGCGATTTCCTATCTCGGCATGCTCGCGACGCTGCTGTGGTGGAAGCCGCCGCGCACCAAATCGGCGTTGCCACCCGAATCGCTCGGTACGGCGATACTCGCCGGTGTGCGCTACGTGCGCCTGTCACCCGATCTGCTCGCGATCTATTTGCGCTGCGTGATGTTCACCGTGCCGTTTTCGGCGGTCAACGCCCTGATGCCGGTGGTCGCGCGCGATCTGTTGGGTGGCACGGCGCAAACCTTCGGTTTGTTGCTTGGTGGCTTCGGTGTCGGTGCGATGTGCGGTGCGCTCTCAAGCGGTGCGTTACGACAAAGATTTCCGGTCGATCGCTTGTTGCGCGGCGTGGTGCTGGTCGCGGCGATTTCTTTGACGGCGATCGCGCTGAGTCCGTGGGCGATCACGACCTTTCTCGCACACGTGATCGCCGGGGCGATGTGGACCATGGGGCTCGCGAATTTCAACATCGCCGTGCAGATGTCCTCGCCGCGTTGGGTGATGGGGCGCACGCTGGCGACCTACCAAACTTTCGCCTTTGCAGGCATGGCGGTCGGCGCATGGATTTGGGGTCGATGCGCGAGCGTGTTCGGGGTGCGCGAGGCCCTGGGTTTTGCGGCAGTCGCCTGTCTGGTGGCGTTCGCGGTCGCGCATTGGGTGCGCGTGCGCGTCGCCAGCGTGGGGGCGCTCGATCCGCACGTCGTCGGCGAGGTCGCCGAGCCCAAATATCCGCTACACCCGGCATCGGGGCCGATTTCGGTGCACATCGAATACACGGTGCCCGAGCAGCACGCGCGGGAGTTCATCGCGGTGGTCAACGAACTCGGCCGCATCCGGCGGCGTGACGGTGCGTTCAATTGGTCGGTCGCTCAAGACATCGACCGACCCGAGCAATGGATCGAGCAATTCGAGAGTCCGACGTGGATCGATTATCTGCGTCGTCAGACGCGGCCGACGCTCGCCGATGCGGGCGTACGGGAGCGCTTGCGGTCGTTGATCAGCGGTGAGCGCGGCAGCGTGCGACGTTTCATCGAACGACCGACCGGCGCCGAGCCACTCGGGCCCGACAGTTCGCACGTCGAGCCGCGCGAGGATTATTCGGCGTCGACGTCCTGACCCGACTGTAACTTCGGCAGCGCGAGCGCGGCCGCCGAGGCGATCAGTAGCAGCGGCGAGATCAACACCGAGAACGTCCACTGCCAGCCGACGCTTGCCACGAACTGCGGCACGATGGCGGGAAACAGCGCGAATCCCAGCGTCAACGGCGCCGACCCGCAGACCGCGTAGGCCGTGGTGCGCATACGGGTCGGATAGAGTTCCGTGAGCAGCGTGCCGACGACGGCGTTACTACCGTAAAAGAACGCGCCGGTCAGTGCGAACAAGGTGAGATCTTGCCAGCGCGCCGTCGGCAGCCACACGAGCGCGACCAGTGCGATCGCGCCGAGCAGGCACCACAATGCAAAAGTGTCGCGGCGTGTCAGGCGATATTCGCCGACCCAGGCGGCGGCGAGGTAGCCGGCGATCGCGATACCGTTCGAGAGTCCGACGAGTTGTGCCGCCTCCGATTGCGAATAGCCGCGCACCGACATGAAATAGGTCGGAAAGAAAAACGCCGTACCCGCGTACGCACAACCGAAGGTGAAGAACAGCAGCACCGAGGCCAACGAACGACGTCGAAAGCGCCCGGCGAACATTTCGTTCAATAGTTTGAAGTCGAGCGCAGGTGCGGCGCCGGTGCGCGCGGCGGCGACGTCCGTGAAGCGGCTGCTTTCGGGTAGACGCCACGCAATCAAAAACGCGAGCGGCACGACCGCGAAGCCGACGTAAAAAATCGCGCGCCAACCACTCGTTTCTAGGAGCGGTGCGGCGATCATCGCCGCCAAAAACCAGCCGAGTGGATAGCCGCATTGCAGCACACCCATCCACATTCCGCGATGCCGCGCGGGCGCGGACTCGGCGACGTAGGCCGCGGTGATCGGCGCGAGGCCTGCCGAGAGTCCGAACGCGATCGCGCGCGCGACGGTGAGCTGGTTCGCGTCGTTGACGAAGCCGTGCATACCGACGAAGAGCGCCGAGGAGGCGAGTAAGATCGCGAGCGTCCAACGACGCCCCCAAGTATCGGCCGCTAATCCTGCGAACACGACCATCACCGCCGAGACGATGAAGCCGATCGAGAGAATCAGCCCGATGCGATCGAGCCCGATGCCGAACTCACCGATGATGCCCGGAATCGCATAGCCGAATAGCGACTGGTCGAGATTGCTGACCGTCCAAGCGAACAGACTGAAGGCGAGGATGCCGACCCAGGCGGATCGGCGCTCGTCGGTCATTTCGGCACGACCTTGAAGCCGAGTTGCATGTAGATGCCAGCGACGTCCGAATTGCCCCAGCGCTCGACGACCTTGCCGTTTTCGAAGCGGTAGATGTCGGTCGCGGTTACGGCGAACGGTTTGCCGGTCGGCGGATTTCCGGCGACACCGGTCGTATCGAGACTTTTGAGGGTGGTGCGGACGATCACATAGTCGTCGGCACAGAGAATCAGATCGTCGTCGAGCACGCGCTCGGGGTTGTTCTTCTTCGAAGATGCCCACATCGCCGCCATTTGCGACGATTTGACCCGCATGACGCCGGCGCCGCCCGCATCGCTGTTGTGCGAGATCACTTCCGGTGCGTAGAACTCTTCGACCCGCGTCGCGTCGCGGTCCATGAACAGTACTTTGTGAATTTTGAGGTAGGTCTGCAGGTTCGTCTCGTCACCTTTGCAGGCGATGACCGGTGCAGCGATGGCCGACGTGATCGGCAACAGCGTAGCGGCGGCGAGTGCCGCGAAAGTTGATGTGCGCATGTGACCCCCGATTGAAATTATTTACTACGGATTTTTTTGAAATCGAACTTTTGACCGGCGACCGTGACTTCGTACATCAAGCCGCCTTTGGCGATCGTGAACACGGCGACGCCTTTGTAAAATTCGCCGGCCGTGGTCGCATCGTTCTTGCCGCCGCTCGCCGTGGCACTGGCGCCGGTGGTCGACGCCGTGGCGTTGGCTGCCGAGGTGATCGCGACGGCACCGACGCCGGCGCCGAAGGCGAATTCACCAGAGGTGAATTCGTCGAAGGCACGCTTGTCCTGCAAGAACACGATTTGGCTGAAGGCTTGTCCGCCGGCCTGAAAGCCGAGACTGACTTGGGTCATCGTGACATTGCCGATGTATCGACCCTGCTCGTAGACGCGACCTTTGCCGTGCGCGCCGCCGATGCCGAGACCACCCTTGCCGATGGTCGGAAAGACCGCATAGCCATAGCTGTGATCGAAAAAGCCCGCACTTTGTCCCGCATTACGGAACATCGTAATGGTGTCCATATATTCGTCGGCTCGTGCGGTCGTCGGTGCGACGAGCACGGCCAATGCGAGCCAGGCGCAGACGAAGAGGGACGTGAGACGTTTCATGCAGGCGCTCCTCGGCGGTGAAAACTCGATACCCGAATGCTAACCCGTTCCGGGGCAAATCGTTAGACTGCGCACCGGACATTTGACAGGGGAATGAGCGTGGTCGAATTCGGGATCGTCATGGAGGCCTCGCCGGGCTACACCGCACCCCTCGCGCGCGACATCGAACAGTTGGGCTTCGACGTCTTATTGAGTCCGGACACGCAGAATTTGAGTCCCGATCCGTTTTCGCAATTGGCGCTCGCGGCGCAAACCACCACGCGTCTGAAACTCGGCACCGGGGTCACGAACCCCGTCACGCGCGATGTCGCCGTGACGGCCTGCGCGCTGGCGACGTTGCAGGCCGAGTCGAACGGTCGCGTGATCTGCGGCATCGGTCGTGGTGATTCTTCGGCCGCGCACATCGGCATCCGCAACGGCACGACCGCGCAATTGAAGACTTTCGTGCAGCGCTTGCAGGCGTATACGCGCGGCGAGACCATCGATCGCGATGGCACGCCGTCGCGCTTGCGGTGGTTCGATTCCTTGCAACCACCGCCGGTCGTGGTGGACGTCGCAGCGACCGGCCCGCAAACCATACGAATGGCGGTCGACGTCGGCGACCGCGTGAGTTTCGCCGTCGGTAGCGCGCCCGAGCGTATTCGTTGGGCGATGGACGTCGCGCTCGAGCGTTTGCGCGAGACGGGTCGTTCACGCGATAGCTTGTCGATCGGAGCCTACGTGAATTTGGTGTGCGATCCGGACGAGCAACGTGCGATCAATCTCGGCCGCATGATCTCCGGTATGGTCGCGCACTTCGCGGGCATGAAAGATGCACCGCTCGATCATTTGCCGCCGCAGTTGAAATCGCTCGCCGCACACATGCAGTCCGGCTACGACATGAAGCACCATGCGCAGGAATCGGGCAGTCACCTGCAAGCGGTGCCGGACGAATTCGTCGATTGGTTTTCGATTTGTGGGCCGCCGGCCAAATGTCGCCAGCGACTGCAAGAGTTGCTCGACATGGGCCTCGATCACGTTTATCAACTCGGCGGCTCACCAGTTGCACACCCGCACGGTGCGCGCCAGGCGGCGATGGTGGAGCAGGCGCGGTTATATGCAACGGAAGTGATCCCGCACTTTCGCTAAGTCTTTGCGGTCGGCCTCGGCGCATCAACCTAGCGTGGAGAGCACTTCGAGCGACGCACGTTCGGCGGACTCCATCGCCGCTTCCATGCCGCGCGCGCCGATCGCGGTGTGTTCACCACAAAAGAATAGGCGACCGTGCGGCTGGGCGAGCACGTGCGCGAAGTCGCGCACTTGTCCAGGCTTGAAGATCGCCCACGTGCCGCCGGCGAACGGGTCTTGCTCCCAAGAATGTACGGCGGCGACTTCTAGCGCGCCGCGTGCCGCTGGGCGCAAGCGTACGTACTCGTCGACGATTAACCGTGCGGCCTCGGCTTTCGAGTATCGATCGACGTAGCGCGCTGTTTGTCCGCTGCACCAGACGGTGAGCGTCGTGACTTTACGCGCATCGTTCGGATCGCGATTGACGAGCACCGAACCGACGATGCCGTCGGACCACAGCGCCGGCGAAAGACCGTCCTCGCGCCAAAATTCCCGCTTCGGCACGATGTGGAACTGCGTGATCGGTTTTGCGCCGAGCGTTTGGATCGCGCGCCATTGCGCCACCGGTGGTAACGGATCGATCGCGACGTTGCGCAGTACCGGAAACGGCACGGAACAAATCACCGCGCGCGCGACGTGCTGCGAGCCGTCGGCGCAGACGACACGCATACCATCCGCTTGCTGCGCGATCGCGACGACCCGTCGTCCGAACAAAAGATCACCACGCAGTCGGCGTGCCATTGCACGCGGTAAATTTTGATTGCCGCCGCGGAACATGCCGATGAAGCGATCGTTCGCACCGGCGGCGCGCCGATTGATGTTCGACCAATGATCGACGAATGCGAGTTGCAACAGCGAAACGTCGTGTGCGGTGACACCGTACGGAATGTTGGTCTCGTAGCCGAGTGCGATTTGTGCATCGCTCGCGCCGCGTGCGCGCAAGAAGTCGTACACCGAAACGTCGAACTCGGCATGGCGCGGGTCGTGCCAATTTTCGAGATCGGGAAAGGGCGCGTGGCGACGCACGATCGAGCGCGCCCACGCACCGGGTAATAATTTTTTGTCGGTACCGGTGAACGGGTTGCGCGGATGCTCCGGCCAATCGGCGATCGGAATGCGTTCGCCACCGAGGTAGAACTCCTGCGTATCGGGGTAGGCGTCGTAGCGCGGCGCGACATCGTCGAGTGTGGCGCCGTATTTTTTCGCCGCCGCGAGGATGCGGCCGTAAGCGGTACTGACGGTGTTGCCGCCAACCTCCGGATTGCCCGGTAAATCCAGCGAATAGAGCCGACCACCGACGCGCTGGCGACCTTCGAGCAGCGTGACGCGGAGGCCATTTTCCTCCAGCGTCAGAGCGCTTTCGAGGCCGGAGAGACCGGCGCCGACGACGATCACGTCGGCGCGTGTGTCAGAGAATTTCATCCCGTGAGCTTACAGCGGCTGCGGTTAAAATCCTTACCATGGTACGGGCCCCCGATTCGAACGTCGCGCCGCTTTCTGCAGCTGCGGTCATGGAACTCGCACGCATCACCGGCGTGCCGGTCGATGACGCGGCGATGGCCGCGCGGATTGCGGCGGGTGCCGCCAATGCAGTGGCGGCCGTGCGCGAGGGTCTCACGATCGTGGCGACGAACGGCGTCGTGCCGTTCGATCACGACACCGACCATCTCGCAGCGCTCGAGCGACTCGCGGACGATGCGCCGTGACTGACCTCGCGAGCTTGTCGCTCGAACGGGTCGCCGCCGGTTTGCGTTGCGGCGAATTCAGCAGCCTAGAAGTGACGCGTGCGGCACTCGCGCGCGCCGATCGTGCGCAGCAGCGCAGCAATTGTTTTCTCGTCATCGAACATGAACCGGCACTCGCCGCTGCGGCTGCAGCGGATGCGGCACGCGCAGCCGGTCGCGCGCTCGGTCCGTTACACGGTGTGCCACTCGCTCACAAAGATATGTTCGCGCGCGCAGGGAAAGTGGTGCGTTACGGTTCGCGGGTGCGAGCCGATCATGCGCCTGCGGCGCGTGCGGTCGTGCTCGAACGACTTGCGCAAGCGGGCGCGCTCGACATCGGCGCACTCGCGATGGCGGAGTTCGCGCTCGGCGCGACTGGTCACAACGCCGCCTTCGGCGATTGCCGCAATGCGCACGATCCGGCGTTCATCGCCGGCGGCTCATCGAGCGGTTCGGGTGCCGCGGTCGCGCTCGGTGCGGTGTACGCGAGCATCGGCTCGGACACCGGCGGCTCGGTGCGAATACCGGCGGCTGCGAACGGCTGCGTCGGTCTCAAGCCGACTTACGGACTTTTGCCACGCACCGGCAGCATGCCGCTCACACCGTCGATCGACGTACTCGGCCCTATCGCACGCAGCGTACGCGACCTTGCGATCGTGCTTCAGATCGTCGCGGGTCACGATGACGACGATCGTCAAAGTTCACGGCGTACGCCACCCGATTATCTCGCTGCGACGACGCGGGGTGTGCGCGGCTTGCGCATCGGTATACCACGGACGGAATTCTTTGCTGCCGACAGTCGAGCGGTCGGCGACGCGCTGCTGCATGCGCGTCGCGTGTTCGAGGACGCCGGCGCAGTGTGTGGCGAGATCGAGTTGCCGCCGGTGGCGCCGCTCGCCGAATTGAGCCGGGCGATCGTTTATTCGGAAGCGACGGGCTTGCATGCGCCGTGGTTGCGCGAACACGCCGAACGCTACACACCGCAAGTGCGCGTGCGGGCGAGCACCGGGCTCGCGATCCCGGCGCCCATTTATTTCGAGGCCTTGCAACTGCGTGCGCCGTTGTTGCAGCAATTCGTAACCAGCGTCTTCGCGCGCTGCGACGTGTTGTTGACACCGTTGCTACCGATCGAAGTGCCACGGCGCGACGAGACGGACGTCGGTGGCGGGGCGCGGATGTGGGAGCTGCTCGCCAAACTCGTGCGCTGTACCGCACCGTTCAATTTTTTGGGGTTACCGGCGCTCGCGGTGCCGGTCGGGCAGGACGGCAACGGGCTGCCGATCGCTGCGCAGCTCGTCGGTCGGCCGTTCGCCGAGGATCGCTTGTTGCAGGCAGCGGCCGTGCAAGAGGCCGCTTGGCCGGCGCGTGTGCCGGTCGCTCCATAGACGATCCTCCGTACGAATGCGTACAGACCGGGCGCGGGGCAGCTCGTAGTCTGGCGCCGTGCGTCGACCACTCCCCCCTCCTGAGGTCGGTGCACAACTGCAGCCCCGCCGTCGTGCGGGGCTCTTTTTTTGACTCGCCATGCTGCGGGGCGTGTGGCAGTCTGCGGGGCGTCATGCAGGTCGAGGATTTTCCGCCGGAGTGGGCGGCAGAAGCGGCGCACGTGTGCGCTTGCAGCGAGTTCGTCGGCGAATCGTTCGCCCGCGATGCAACGCTATGGCAAGACCTCGCCGACGGCGCAGCACTCAAAAACTTGCGCAGCGACGGCGGTCGGGCGTGTTGGCCCGCGCAATCCATGCCGGACGTGCAAGAGCCGGAATCGGTTTGGCAAGCTTGGTTGCGTCGCTGGCGGCGTCGCGAGATGGTGCGCATCGCTTGGCGTGATCTCGCCGGACACGCAACAGTCGAGGAGACGCTCGCCGATCTTTCGGCGTTCGCCGACGATGCGATTCGCTATGCCTGTCGGCACACCGAGCACGCGCTCGCCGCGCGTTACGGCATGCCCGAGTACGCGGACGGCACGCCGATGCCGCTGGTGGTCGTCGGCATGGGCAAGCTCGGCGGCGGTGAACTCAATTTTTCCTCCGACATCGATCTCGTGTTTTTATTCCCGGGCTATGGCGAGACGGTGCATGCCGCACCGATCAGCCACGATGAATACTTCGTGCGCTACGGCCAAGCTTTGTTGCGTTTATTGTCGGCCCCGACGGTCGACGGCTTCGTGTTTCGCGTCGACATGCGTTTGCGACCGTTCGGTGATTCCGGTCCGCTCGCCTGCGGCTTCTCGGCGTTCGAAGATTATCTGCTGCAGCACGGCCGCGATTGGGAGCGTTATGCGTGGGTGAAGGCGCGCGCCATCACTGGTGCCGAGGCTTACGCTGCGCTTTACGACGAGGCCGTCCGGCCATTCGTGTATCGGCGCTATCTCGACTTCGGTGTGTTCGAAAGTTTGCGCGAGATGAAGGCGTTGATCGAAAAACAGGTGGCGCGGCGCGATCTCGTCGGCCACGTGAAACTGGGTCGCGGTGGCATTCGAGAGATCGAATTCGTCGTGCAGGCACTGCAATTGATTCGCGGTGGCCAGGACCGACGGTTGCAGAATCCGCGGCTGCTCGAGGTCTTACCGTTACTCGGTCGCGGTCGGCTGTTGACTCCGCAGGTGGTCGAAGCGCTCGGCGACTCCTATCGATTCTTGCGCACGCTCGAGAATCGCTTGCAGATGCTGCGCGACGAACAGACGCATACCTTGCCCGAGGATCCGCACGCACGGGCGCGGCTCGCGCGTGCGATGGGCGAACGAGGTTGGGATGCATTGATGCACACCACCGAGCGGCATCTGCAGCGCGTGCAACGTGAATTCCAGGCTTTGGTGTTCTCGCCGGTCGACGAACGCGGCGAGGGCGCGCCGGCGACTGCCGGTCAGACGGATTCGAGCGCGATCGGCTTCGCTTGCGTGTGGGACGAATCACTCGATCGCGAGGCACTCGCCACGTCGTTGTCGGCGGCGGGTTTGAACGCAGTCGAGGTCGGCGGTAATCGCGAGCTCGCACAGTTGTTGCTCGATTTTCGCAGCAGTGCGCTCGTGCGCCGACTCGATGCGCAATCTTTGCGCCGTCTGCAAAAGTTGCTGCCGCAGCTGCTCGCCGCTCTCGGACTTGAAGATGACGCACTGGTGATGGTGCGTCGTATGTTGCGTGTGCTCGAGGCCATCGGCCCGCGCTCGGCGTATTTCGCCTTGCTGTACGAAAATCCGGCGGCATTACAGCGTTTCGTCGCCGTGTGCCGTGGCGGCGACTTTTTGGTCGCGCAGCTGGCCGCGCATCCGTTGTTGCTCGACGAACTGCTCGACGAGCGCACGCTCGCGGCACCGCCGACGCGTCGCGAATTGACGGCGGATCTCGACGATCGACTCGCACGGGTCGACGTCGCTGATCCGGAGCGGGCCGTCGAGGCGCTCGCGCAATTCAAGCGAGCAGCGATGTTTCGCGTCGCGATCTGCGATCTCTCCGGTCAGTTGCCGTTGATGCGCGTGTCGGACCGCTTGACCGACATCGCCGAACTCGTCGTCGAACAGGCGATGCGCCAAGCATGGCGACAGATGACCGCGCAATTTGGCACACCACATTGCCGCGAGACCGATGGGCTACCGCGCGAGGTGCGCATCTGCGCGATCGGTTACGGCAAGCTCGGCGGTATCGAACTCGGCTACGGTTCCGATCTCGATTTGGTTTTTTTGCACGACTCGGCGGGCGACGGTCAAGAGACCTCCGGCGAGCGACCGATCGACAATCAAATATTTTTCGTGCGGCTCGCACAACGTATCGTGCATATCCTCACCGTGCATTCGGCGGCAGGTCGACTCTATGAAGTCGACGTGCGGCTACGGCCGAGCGGCAAGGGCGGCATGTTGATCACGCAGATCGACGCCTTCGGGTCCTACCAACGCGAGGAGGCGTGGACGTGGGAGCATCAAGCCCTGCTGCATGCGCGCGCCGTCGCGGGCGCCCCCGAATTACGCGCGCGTTTCGAGGCGCTGCGTATGCATACGCTCGAGCGGTACGTGCGACGCGACACGCTGCGCACCGAGGTGCGCGACATGCGCGAACGTATGCGACGTGAGCTGTCGCGCGCGCAGCCCGGACTGTTCGACCTCAAACAAGACCGCGGCGGTATCGCTGACATCGAATTTCTCGCCCAATATTGGGCGTTGCGGCACGCCGAGCGGTATCCGGCCGTCGCGTTGTATTCGGACACCATCCGCCAACTCGAGACTTTGGCTTCGGGCGACCTCGTGCCGCAAGCGACCGTCGACGTATTGGTCGATGCCTATCGCCGCTATCGCGCTCGGGGCCACCGACGCTCCTTGCGCGACGAACCGACCGTACTCGATCAGTCGGAATTTGCCGCCGAGCGCGCGCGCGTGACGGCGCTTTGGGATGCGGCATTCGGCGACGCGGTATAATCACGCGCATGAAATCCGCCCCGCTCATCCAGCCGAACGCGCAAAACGAATACGTGGTCACGAGCGAAGATTTGCCGCTGTCGTGTCCGATGCCACAAATGCAATTGTGGAATTCGCACCCGCGCGTGTATTTGCCGGTCGAAAAAACCGGCTGGGCGAAATGCCCCTACTGTAGTGCCGAGTTTCGTCTGCAGCGCTGAGGCGGGCGGCGGCGCCGGCGTCAGGCTGGCTTATACGACTGGTACGATTTTTCTTCGACGATGCGTGAGCCGAGCGCGACATTGATGCGTTTCTTTATCGCTGCGCGTTCGTCGTTCGTGACGTAGACGGCGCGCGCGAGTTCGACGAAGCGGGCGTCGAATTCTCGGGCGCGTTCTTTGTCGCGGATGTCGTCCTCGATCACCCACAAAGATTCGTTGACACGTTGCAGTTCTGCTTCGTCGGCGGCCAGTTCGGGTATCGCCGCACCGCTGTCGCGCCAGGTTTTCTCGAGCAGATCGAGTTCCAAGCGCACGTTCGCGACTTTGACCGGATCGGTCATGCGCGCGGCTTTGATGCGCAGGATGGTGATTTTGTCGAGCAGTTCGCCCGGGGAGATCGGTACAAGAATGTCTTTCATGGTCGGCATGCTAACAAGTGGCGCTTTGCAAGGCATCGAGTTTCGCGCACACCTCGGACGTTTCGATGAGCGACATGACCTCGGGCCGTTCGAGTTTAGTCGTCCAGGGTAAACGCTCCGGCGTCGAGTCGGCGTAGTGCGCGGCAGCGCGCGGATAGGCATCGATGCACCACGCGCGCGAAAGATAAGGTCCGCTGCGTGCGGGGTTGGTCGCCGCATAAAGTCCGATCACCGGTGTGCCGACCATCGTCGCCATGTGCACCGGGCCCGTGTCCGGTGCGAGCAGTGCGCGTGCCCGCGCGAGTAGGGCCAATAATTGCGGTAGCGTGTCTTTGCCGACTTGATCGACGAGCGGCACACCGGCGTGGCGCGCGATCGCATCAGCCATGTCACGCTCGATGCGCGCCGGACCACCGGCCAAAATGACCCGCATGCTGTGTGCGCGCACGGCGTGTGCCGCGACCGCGGCGTAGCGCTCGGGTAGCCAGTTACGGCGTGCGTGGCTCGAGCAGGCGCTGATCACCAGCGTTCCCGGCGAGCTGCCCGGTGTTTCGGGAATCAGTTGCGCGGCGTAGTCGAGCGCGGCGGCGGGTAAGGGCAGATCCCACTGCAAGCGGAAATCCTCGACGCCGAGCGCACGCGCGAAGCCACGGAAACCGTCGAGCACGTGCTCGCGACCACCGGTGGCGATGCGCGCGTTGGTGAACAGCCATTGCAGCTCGCGCGAGCGCGGCCGATCGAAGCCGAGTTTGATACGCGCGGGAATCACGCTCGCGACCATGCTAGCGCGTAGCGAGCTTTGTAGATGCAACAGTAGGTCGAAGCGTCGGCCCGCGAGCCGACGGCGCAGCGCGATCAGGCCCCCGAGACCGGCGCGTTTGTCGACGGTGATAAACTCGACGCCGGGCACGAGGCTCATCAGGCGCGCTTCGACGTGACCGATGACCCAAGTGAATTTGGTGTCGGGCCACGCGTTTTGCAGGGTGCGCAACAACGGCACGACGTGGCAGGTGTCGCCGATCGCCGAGAGCCGCAGCAGGCAAACGTGATCGGGTGGCGTCTTCGGCAACATGGGGCGGTCCGGCGTGAGGGCGACGATGCGTAGCGACTGGCGGAAGCCCGCGCCCGGGGTGTTGCGGGTCGAAAACGGGTCGGCCGTGATGCTATATGACCCGTTCCTCGCCGGCAATTTGACGCCCGCTTGGTTCGAGCCGCGGCATTGGCAGAAGCAAGGCGCCGTCAGCGGTGCCGCGCGCGGCCGCGGCGCCACGCTATTCTTTCGCGTCGACGGTGGCGAGTACGCTCTGCGCCATTGTCGTCGCGGCGGTCTAGTCGCGCGTTTGCTCGGCGATCGATATCTTTGTCTCGGCGAACATGCCGCTCGACCGGTACGCGAATTTTTGCTCACACACTTTCTTTGGCGTCTCGGTCTGCCGGTGGCGCCACCGGTTGCGGTGCGCCTCGTCCGTAACGGTTTGATCGGTCGCGGTGATCTCGTCACGCGACGTATCGATTCGGCGCGGACGCTCGCGATGCGACTCGTCGCCGGCGACCTCGAAGTGCGTGATTGGCTCGCCGTCGGTCGCACGATCGCGCAGTTCCATGCCGCAGGCGTCAGACATGCCGATCTCAACGCGCACAACGTCTTGTTCGACGCGGAAGGCACCGTGTATTTGATCGACTTCGATCGCGGTGCGGTGCAGGCGCGCGGCCTGTGGTGTGATGCCAATTTGGTGCGCCTGCGGCGCTCGATCTTGAAGATCTGCGACGCTTTGTCGACGCCGCGCTTCAACGAAACGCTGTGGGCGGCCTTGCTCGCCGGCTATCGCGACGCGACACCAAGACCAGCATGATCCGTCTGCTCTACCAAATCGTCGTACTTTTGTTGGTGCCGGTCGCCTGTGTGACGCTCGCGATTCGCAGCCTGCGCGATAACAGCTATCGCGCGAACTTCGCACAACGTTTCGGTTTCGGTGCGCGTAGCGCGGCCCCGTCGATTTGGGTGCATGCGGTGTCGGTGGGTGAGGTGCAGGCTGCATCCGAGCTCGTCAAAGAATTACGCCGTCGGTATCCCGAAATACCGCTGACGTTGACCACCGTGACGCCGACCGGCGCGGCGCGTGCGCGCGCGTTGTTCGCCGGCGACGTCGACGTTCGTTTCGTGCCCTACGATCTCACCGGCAGCGTGCGACGCTTTTTCGACCGCGTGCAACCGCGGCTCGCGGTGATCCTCGAAACCGAACTTTGGCCGAATCTTTACGACGAATGCGGTCGGCGCGGGGTGCCCCTAGTGCTCGCGAGCGCGCGTATCTCGCCGCGCTCGGTCGGTCGCTATCGATTACTCGCCAGCTTGTTCCGCAAGACGCTCGCCAACGGCATCGTGATCGCGGCGCAAAGCGCTGCCGATGCCGAGCGCTTCCGTTCGATCGGTGCCAACCCGGCGCGCACGCACGTGATCGGTAACGTCAAATTCGATTTGCACGTCGCGGCTGATCATCGCGAGCGCGGTGCGGCGTTGCGCGCGCAGCATGCGGCGACGCAGCGCTTCGTTTGGGTGGCGGGTAGCACGCACGATGGCGAGGAGCAGCAAGTGCTGCGGGCCCACGCCTTGTTGCGCGCGGCGGGCGTCGACGCGTTGTTGGTGCTCGCGCCGCGCCATCCACCGCGCTTCGACACCGTCGCGCAGCGTTTGCGCGCGCAGGGGCTGCGTATCGCGCGTCGTTCGGCCGGCGAATACGCCGACGCTGCGACCGATGTGTTACTGCTCGATACGCTCGGCGAGTTGTCGCTCTATTACGCCGCAGCCGACGTCGCGTTCGTGGGTGGCAGCCTAGTACCCATCGGTGGTCACAATCTGCTCGAGCCGGCGGCGCTCGGTATCGCAACCTTGACCGGGCCGCACGTGTTCAATGCGGAGGACATCGCAGCGGCGCTGGTTGCCGAAGGTGCGGTCGCGTGTGTCGACGACGGTGAAACTTTGCAGCGCGCGCTGCTCACCTTGGCTCACGACCCCGACGAGCGCGCGCGCCGCGGCGCGAAAGGCATCGCAGTGGTGGATCGAAACCGCGGCACGCTCGAGCGGCTGATCGCGCTGCTCGGCCCGTTGCTCAGCGCAACTTCGCCGACTCGGTGAGCCAGCCGTTCACTTCTTCGAGCAACTTGCGATCGAGCACGCCCGAGGCGAGGCGCAACTTGAGCACGCTCAAAATATAGTCGTAGCGGCTGCGGGAATAGTTGGTTTCCGCTTGCGCGAGCGTGCGCCGTGAGTCGAGCACTTCGACGGCCGTGCGAGTGCCGACCTCGTAACCGGCTTCGGTAGCCTTGAGCGCGGTACGGCTCGATTCGAGTGCCTGCGCGAGTGCCTTGACGCGCGACATGTCGCTCATCACGCCGAGATAGGCGTCACGTGCCGCTCGCTCGGTCTGACGAGTCGTGCGCGTGAGTCGCTCCCGCGCCGCCTGCCATTGATATTCGCTTTGCCGCACGCGCGACTGCGCTGCGCCACCGCTGAAGATCGGCATCGTGACTTGCAGGGCGTACACTTTGGTGTCGACGTTGCTCGCGGATTTACCGACATTTCCGCTGGAAAAGTAGATCGGTCCCTTCTGATCGTTATTGCTCTTGGTCGCAGTCAGATCGACCGTCGGCAGATGACCGCCGAACGAAGCGCGCAAATTGTCGCGTGCGATGTCGGCTGCGAGTCGGCTCGAGATCAGCGCGAGGTTTTGTTCCATCGCTTGCTCAATCCATTTGTTTTCGTCGGCGGGCTCTGGTGCGCGCAACGGCAAAGAATCGCCGGGTTTGGCGAGTGCTTGGTAGCTGTCGCCGGTGATTTCCCGTAAGGCCTCTTCGGCGGTCGCGAGGGTGCGCTTGGCGACGATTACCGCAGCGGCCGAGCTGTCGCGTGCCGCTTTCGCTTCTTGTACGTCGGTGATGGCGATCAAACCGACCTCGAAACGCTTTTCGGCTTGTTCGAGTTGGCGGGAGATTGCCGCGAAGGCCGAACTTTGCGAGTCGACGTTATCTTTGGCGGCGAGCACGTTGAAGTAGGCGTCGGCCACGCGCGTGATCAATTGTTGTTCGGACGATTGATAGTCGGCCTCGGCTTGCGCAATCTGGCGGTCGGCTTTGAACAGCGCGACCCAGTTCGCCCACGAAAACACCGACTGCCGCAGGTCGAGACTCCAACGATCGGCCTTCGGCTTGGTTTCGTTCGAGGAGATGAAGTTGAGGACGACGCGGTTGCCGGAGCCGGTCGGTTGCTCGAGTTCTTGCGCGGTCTGTCCGACCGAGGTCTGATCGGTGCGGGTGCGGGCGGCGGAGCCGGTGATCTGCGGCAGCACGGCCGCCCAAGCCTGCGGCTTCGCCTCGCGCGCCGCGCGACGATTCGCGTCGGCCTCGCGGATCTGCGGATCGTTGGCTCAGAAGACAACCGAGCGACAGCACGAGCGCGCGCTTCATGGGGAACCTCGAGTCAGGTGTTATATATAACTATAACAGTTGGGGTCCGGCAGCGTCCAACCGGGATGCTGCGCCGAAGGTATCAGTATGGACGTATCGAGCGGTCGATGCGTTCCGCCCAAGCGAGAATTCCACCCGCGAGATTGGTCACTGACCGAAATCCGCGCTGGGCGAGGAACTGAGCGGCTTGCATGCTGCGACCGCCCGAGCGGCACATCACGAGCAGTGGCTCGTTCGCATCGAGTTCCGTGCAGCGCTCGGGCAATTGGCCGAGCGGAATGTGCACGATCGGCTCGAGTTTGCAGAGGTCGAGTTCCCATGCTTCGCGCACATCGAGGATGCGCGGCGGTTTTCCGGCGTCCAGCTGGGCCTTTAATTCTTCGACGGTGATTTCATTGACCATGGGACGATCCTGCGCACCGCGCATCAAAACTCGAAGCCAGCTGGGCCATTGGCGCCGACCAACGGCTCGAGTTGGGTTTCGAATAATTCCGTGCGACGAAAATCGCGCTCGCCGATGCGTTCGACGAGCATCGCGGTCATCACCGGCGCACGACCGACGACCGCAAACAAGCGACCACCGATCGCGAGTTGTCGCTCGAAGCGTTCGTCGTCGCAAGGCAAAGAAGCCGTCAACACGATGACGTCGTGTACACCGCTGCCCAGTGCTTCGGGCGAGTACGCATCACGATGTTCGATTCGAGCATTACCGATCGAAAGTGCCGCGAGCGTGGCCGCTGCACGCGTCGCCAAATCGGCGCGCCGTTCGAGCGAGCGCACGTCGCTACCGTTCGCGGCGAGGGCGGCGGTCAGATAGCCGGAGCCCGTGCCGATCTCGAGCACGCGCTCACCCGCGCGCGGCCGCACCGCTTGCAGGATGCGCCCGGCGATTTTCGGCGTCAGCATGAAGTTGCCCGAACCGAGCGGGATCTGCGTGTCGGCATAGGCCACGTCGGCATAGTTCGGCGGCACGAAGGTTTCGCGCGGCAGCCGGTCGAAGATTTCGAGCACCGCGGTATCGAGTACGTCCCAGGTACGCAGTTGTTGCTGGATCATCTGCTGGCGAACGGTTTCGAACGACATGGCGCTTCCGTGGAATGTGTGGGCCGCGAGCCGGCGGGCGCGAAATTACGTGTTTTGCGCCGCGCTGCCAAGTGGCGCGAGCTCGGTCGCGCACTGGGTGATCGCCCCTGCGCGAAACGTGTCGACGAGCGTCGCGAGCAGGTCGAACGTCGAGTCGACCGCGCATGCGCGTTCGGTGGCCTCGGCGAGCGTGGTCCGTGCTTGTAGTGCACGCAGAAACTCGAAGGCCGCCGATGTGATGCGACGCACCAAAATCTCGTGCTGAGGGCGTGTCAAAAATACGTATTCGGCTCCGGCGTCGAGATCGACCGCGGCGTCGCCTGCCGCGTCGCGATTGGCGATCCAGAGCGCGTGGATCGGGTAGCGCGAACCGACGAGTCGGCAGGCCGGATGCAAGCGGAAACGCAGCGCCGGCCAAGACGACTCGGCGATCGACGCCAGCGCGTTCGGTTCGAGCGTCGGAGCGTCCTCGGCCACGAAGACTTCTTGCCAGGCCCACTCGAGTGCGGCGACATCACCTAAACACGCGTAGCGCGCTGCAGCGTCGGGTGTCGAAAAATGCGCATGCACGAAGGGCGCGAACCCCGCGCCCGCGTGGTGCAGATCGCCACTGCGGGACGGTGTGCCTACGCGGTACTGCGCCACGAGTTGGGCAAAATATTGCGCGCCGACCAAGCGTCGCAGTGCGGGGTAAGCGAGTTCGAGTGCCTGCCGAACATTCGCGCGGTGATTGTCGTGGTAAACACCCATGCCGCCTGCGGGCCGCGTCGTCGCGAGCAATTCGGCGGCGAAAGCGTGTTGGGTGGCGGCGAGTTCAGTCATGCGTCGCTCTTTCGATGCCGTATGCGATCGCGTCGGCGCGCGCCGCTTCGGCTTCTAGCGTCGCGAGCGACGGTAGTGCTGCGTCCCACTCGATCAAGGTTGGCTTGCGGCCGTGCCGGCGCACGGCATGTGCGTAGAGCGCCCACACGTCCGCGCAGATCTCGCGGTCGTGCGTGTCGATGCAGAGCGTCGCGCCTTCGACGGTGGTGCGTGCATGTCCTGCGAGATGAATTTCGCCGATCGCCGCGCTCGGCAAGGCGTTCAAAAAATCGCAGGCTTCGAAGTGATGGTTGATCGCGTTCACGTAGACGTTGTTCACGTCGAGCAGCAGCCCGCAGTCGGTCAGTGTCACTAGCTCGGCTAAGAATTCCCACTCGGTGAGCGTCGATTCGGCGAAGCGTACGTAACTCGAGACGTTTTCGATCAGCACGCGACGGCCGACGGCATCTTGGAATTGAGTGATGCGTTCGGCGACGTGCCGTAACGATTCTTCGGTGTAGGGCAGTGGCAGCAAGTCGTTGAAGTGCACGCCGGAGTTCGCGCCCCAACAAAGATGTTCCGAGATCACGCACGGATCGTGACGGTCGACGAGCCGGCGCCAGGCTGTTAGATGCGAGGGGGCTAGCGGATCGATGCCGCCCAAAGAAAGACCTACGCCGTGTAGTGCGAGCGGTCGGTCACAACGCAATCGGTCGAGGATCGCAGGCAGTGCGCCGCCGGCCGCGAAGTAGTTTTCGGCGTGTGCCTCTAGCCAGCCGGCGCGGCCGCGACCTTCGAGCCAGTCGCGATGATGCGCGCCGCGCAGACCGATGCCGGTCGCGCGCGGCGCGTCACAATTCCAGCCCGCCGGACGCGACCCGCTCAACCGCCGGGGGTCAGGCTGCCGCCGACGAGCTTCTCGCAAGTTCCCTTAGGCACGGCGATCCATTCGTTCTTGTCGCCGTCGGCTTTCGCTTGCGCGGCGCAGGAGTGGCCATTGGCCGCGCAATCGTTCTTACCGGCTTTCGCAACGCCGTAGCATTTTTCCATGCCCTCTTTGGCGCCCATGGCCTGCGCGACGCCGAGGCCAACGAGCGTGCCGACCGCCGCGATGATCAATGCGTTGCGATTCGTCGAAGTGCGATTCAT
Source organism: Gammaproteobacteria bacterium (assembly GCA_010027845.1). Classification (GTDB taxonomy): domain Bacteria; phylum Pseudomonadota; class Gammaproteobacteria; order Steroidobacterales; family Steroidobacteraceae; genus UBA964. The sequence continues at coordinate 14,437 of RGUL01000016.1, read as the reverse complement.
TTCACGTTGCTCCCTTTGCTTGCGAAGTCGCCCGCCTCGACGATGGTGATCGAGTCGGGTTTGATCCAGCGTTGTACCGCCGCATTCACGTCGGCAATCTTGAGACCTGCCACTTTGCGTTCGAGTTCCGCATCCCACTCGATCGTGCGACCGAGGTAGAGCAGTCCGGACAAGCGCGAAGCGAGACTGCGATCTTGCGAGCGCGTCACGTTGCGACTCTGCAGCCAACCGCTGCGTGCATCGCGTAACTCTTCGTCGGTGAAGCCGCTCGCCAGCATGCGGGCGACTTCCTCGCGATAGGCGGCGACGAGTTTGGCCGAATTACCCGGGTTGTAGATCGCGAAGGCGCCGAAACCACCAGCCTTGTCGAGCGAACTCGCATTCAACTGCGAGGCGACACCGTAGCTGAGTCCGTCTTTTTGGCGGATGCGCACCGCAAGCCGCGAGTTCAAAAATCCGCCGCCGAACATGTAATTCGCCATCACGAGCGCCGGATAGTCGGCGTCGTCGTCGCGCAGCGCGAGATTGCTGCCGGCGAGCATCACCGCGTTCGCCTTGTCCGGGGTCTCGATTTTGCGGGTCACCGCCGGCACGTCGAAGTGTTGCTCCGTGGCGCGCACGAACACCACCTTAGATTTCCAATCGGCCAACATCGCGCCGAGTGCGGCGCGTGTCGCCGTTTCGTCGAAGTCGCCGACCACCGCGACGTTCGCCTTCGCAGCGTTGTAGAAGTCGGCGTGGAAGGCGCGTAGCTCGGCACTCTTCACGGCTTTGATCGCCGCGCTGCGTTCGTCGAAGTTCAGCACGTGACGGAAATCCTCCGCCGGATACGGGTCGAGCGTCGAGCGCAACGCGAGTGCGGCCAGTGCCTGCGGATCACTGCGCGCCTGCTCGATGTTGGCGAGCAGTTCGTCACGCAGTTTCGTGAATTCGGCTTCGGGGAAGTTCGGCGCCCGCAGCAAATCGGCGACGATCTCGAGTGCCGGCACCAGATTCTCGCGCACCGTTTGCAGCGAAACGTTCACGACTTGTCCGCCGCCGCCGATATTGAGTTGTGCTTTGAGACGGTCGAGCTCGTCGTTGATTTGCTGGAAGCTGCGATTCGCCGTGCCCCGTCGTAGCATCGCAGCCGTTAGATCGGCGACGGTTGCTTTGCCGCGCAAAGACTCGAGACTGCCAATGTTGAGCGTGATCACCACGTTCACGGTGTTGCCGCGCGTCGACTTGGTCAGGAAGGTGTAGCGTGCGCCGCCCGGCAGTGTCTCGCTACGCGAGCGCACGGCGATGTTGGTCGGCGACGGGTCGAACACCTCCGCCTGTTTCAATGCTTGCTTGCCTTTGAAATCTTTGAGCGTGACCGACGGTTCTGGCGCTTGCGGAATCGCCGCGCGATCGGGTGTCGCTTCCGGTACGAAGAGACCGGTGGTTCGATTCGAGGGCTTGAAATATAGAGCGGCGACGCGGTTCACGTCGGCGGCCGTGACCTTCTCGGTCTGATCGCGCGACCACAGCCATAGGCGCCAGTCGCCTTTGGCGATGTATTCGGACAGACCGAGTCCGACGCGTTCGCTGTTGGCGTAGGTGAGTTCGAAATTTTTGAGAATGGTGTTCTTAGCGCGCTGCACTTCCTCGTCCGTGATCGGATTTTTGGCGAGCGTATCGAACACTGCGAGCATGGCCGTGGTCGCTTCGGCGACCGGTTTGTCCTTCAAAACTTCTGCTGCGAAATAGGTGTAGCCCGGATCGCGCAGTTCGAATGCGATACCGCCGACACCACTCGCTTTGCGAGTTTCGACCAAGGCTTTGTAGAGACGACCCGACGGTTCAGCCGTCAAAACCTCGGAGAGAATCTCGACCGCGGCGTAGTCGGGATGGTTGCCGGAGGGAATGTGATAGCCCGCGGCCGTCACTTGCACGTCGCCGACGCGACGCAGCGTGACGTGACGCTCGCCATCTTGAGTGGGCTCGACCGTGTAGGTCGGTTGCAGCACGCGCGTCGGTTTCGGGATCGGACCGAAGAATTCCTGAATCCACGCGAGCGTCTTGGATTCGTCGAATTTGCCGGCGACGGTGAGCACCGCGTTATCGGGCTGATAATATTTTTTGTAGAAGGCGCGCAGGCTCTCGATCGGAACGCGCTCGATGTCTTCGCGTGAACCGATGGTCGACTTACCGTAGTTGTGCCAAAGATATGCGGTCGACATCACGCGCTCGAGCAATACTCGACCCGGATTGTTTTCGCCCGATTCGAACTCGTTGCGCACGACCGAGAATTCGCTGCGCAGATCCTTCTCGGCGATGAAGGAATTGACCATGCGATCGGCTTCAAGATCGAGCGCCCATCGCAAGTTCTCGTCGGTGGCAGCGAAGGTTTCGAAGTAGTTCGTACGATCGAACCAAGTGGTGCCGTTCGGTCGTGCGCCGTGCGCGGTGAGTTCTTGCGGAATGTTTGGGTGCCGCGGCGTGCCTTTGAACGCTAGGTGTTCGAGCAGGTGCGCCATGCCGCTCTCGCCGTAGCCTTCGTGTCGCGAGCCGACGAGGTAGGTGATGTTGACGGTCGCGGTCGGTTTCGAAGCATCCGGGAACAGCAGCACGCGCAGGCCGTTGGCGAGACGGTACTCGGTGATGCCTTCGGCGGCTGCGACCTTCTCCGGTGCAGCCACTGCGGTGATCGGGGCGACGAGGGTGGTGAGCACCAGCAGCGTGGCGCGGATAAGTTGCTTCACAGGGAACTCCGAAACGGTCGATAAGCCCAATCTAGCGCGCGGCGCCGCCGCTGCAAAGATTGACAACGAGCACCGCCCGCAGTGCTGGCGACGTAACGAAGGCGAGCTAACGAAAAAGCCCCGGGGTCGCCGGGGCTTTTTCGCGTTGCGAGGTCGCGTCTGCGTCAGAGCAGCGGCACGAGCAGCAGTGCGACGATATTGATGATCTTGATCAACGGGTTGATCGCCGGGCCCGCGGTGTCTTTGTACGGGTCACCGACGGTGTCACCGGTGACCGCCGCCTTGTGGGCGTCCGAGCCCTTGCCGCCGAAGTGACCTTCCTCGATGTACTTCTTGGCGTTGTCCCAAGCGCCGCCGCCGGTGCACATCGAGATCGCGACGAACAGACCGGTCACGATGGTACCGATGAGCAGACCACCGAGCGCTTTGATTCCGGCGCCCGGACCCATCATCGCGTTCATGCCGAATGCGATCACGACCGGCACGAGGATCGGCAACAACGACGGCACGACCATTTCTTTGATCGCCGCCTTCGTTAAAAGATCGACGGCCTTGGAGTAGTCCGGCTTCGCCGTACCTTCCATGATGCCTTTGATCTCGCGGAACTGGCGACGCACTTCCGTCACCACCGAGCCCGCTGCGCGACCGACCGCCTCCATCGCCATCGCGGCGAACAGATACGGCACGAGACCGCCGATGAACAGGCCGATGATCACCGCCGGATCCGATAACGAGAACTCTTGCAGTTTGCCGGCCGCTTCGAGGTTGTGGGTGTAATCGGCGAACAGCACGAGCGCCGCGAGGCCTGCCGAACCGATCGCATAGCCTTTGGTGACGGCTTTGGTCGTATTGCCGACGGCGTCCAGCGGATCGGTGATGTTGCGGACCTTCTTGTCGAGGCCCGACATCTCGGCGATGCCACCGGCGTTGTCGGTGATCGGCCCATAAGCGTCGAGTGCGACGATCATGCCGGTGAGCGACAACATGGCGGTCGCAGCGATTGCGATGCCATAGAGCCCTTCGAGTGAAAACGCACCCCAGATCGCCAAACACACGGCGATCACGGGCAACGCAGTCGACTTCATCGATACGCCGAGTCCGGCGATCATGTTGGTCGCGTGGCCCGTTTGGGAGGCCTCGGCCACTTTTTGCACGGGGCTGTATTCGGTCGCGGTGTAGTACTCGGTGATGATGATCATCGCCGCGGTGAGCGCGAGGCCGATCAAGGTGCAGCCGAACATGCCGGCGAACTCGCCCGGCACCAGCGCTTGGGTGATGAACCAAAACGAGATCGCGGAAATCACGCCCGAAACGATCACACCCTTGTAAAGCGCGTTCATGATCTTGCCGCCGTCGCTGACCTTCACGAAGAAGGTGCCGACGATCGACGCGACGATCGAGGCAGCGCCGAGTGCAAGCGGATAGATGACGGCCGAATCACCGGCGCCCTTCATCAAAAGTCCACCCAGCAACATGGTCGCCACCAGCGTCACCGCATAGGTTTCAAACAAGTCGGCGGCCATGCCGGCGCAGTCGCCGACGTTGTCACCGACGTTGTCGGCGATCACGGCGGGGTTACGCGGATCGTCTTCCGGAATTCCCGCTTCAACCTTGCCGACGAGATCGGCACCGACGTCCGCACCTTTGGTGAAGATGCCGCCGCCGAGTCGCGCGAAGATGGAGATCAAAGAGCCGCCGAAGGCGAGACCGACGAGGGAATGCAGTGCCGGCTCCGAACCGATGGTTTGGCTCATCGCGAGGTAGTAGCCCGCGACGCCAAGCAGGCCGAGGCCGACCACCAACATACCGGTGATCGCGCCGCCTTTGAACGCGACCTGCAGCGCGGCGTTGAGGCCGTTGTTTGCGGCTTCGGCCGTACGCACGTTCGCACGCACCGACACGTTCATGCCGATGAAGCCCGCGGCACCGGAGAGGATCGCACCAACTGCGAAGCCGCCCGCGGTTTCCCAATTGAGGGCGACGCCGAGCAGCACGAACAGCACGACGCCGACCAGCGCGATGGTGTTGTACTGACGGGATAGGTAGGCCTTCGCGCCAGCCTGCACGGCTGCGGCGATTTCCTGCATGCGGGCGTTGCCAGCCGGCAGGGCGTTGATGGAGGCGGCCGAAACGGCGCCGTAAAGAACTGCGAGCACGCCCGCACCGATTGCGATCCAAAGCCAGAGATTGGCGTCCATTCGACTGATTCCCCCTGAGGACAGGCCGTAAAAAAGGCGCGGAAATATAGCACACCCGCCGCCCGCGCCGGCCGGTGGCGGCGCGGCGGATGCGATGGGTTAGACTCGTTCGGTACCCGCCTAGTCGGGGTCGCGGCGAGCGGGAGATCGATGATGAACCAATTCGCAAAGATCGGTTGTTCGTTGTTCCTCGGAATGACGCTGTCGCTGGCGGGGTGCCAGCGAGCCGCAGCGCCTGCGCCGACACCCGCGACGGCGCCCGCGCAGGCTACTTGGTCGGCGTTCGTCGACGAGTTCGTGGCGGCTTATTTCAAAGCCAATCCTGCGTTCGCGGTCGGGCAGGGCCGGCACGAGTACGACGGCGTATTCCCCGACTGGAGCGCGGCGGGCATCGCGAAAACGGTCGCCGAGTTGCACGCGTTTCGTGATCGCGCGGCGGCGTATGCCGACGGCGCGCTCAACGTCGAGCAACGTTTCGAGCGCGACTATTTGTTGGCCCGCATCGACAACGATTTATTTTGGTTGGAGCAGGCTCGCACGCCGTTCACCAATCCCGCTTTTTATTTGAACGACGCACTCGATCCGAGCGTGTACGTCACGCGTCCCTACGCCTCGATCGAGGTGCGAGCGGCGGCATTCATCAAATACGCCGAGGGCGTTGCAGCTGCCGCGCCGGTGATCCGCGCTAACCTGCCCGAGGTGTTGCCGACTACGTTCGTGAAGCTCGGCGTCGCGGGTTTCGGCGGACTCGCCGACTTTTATCGTAAAGACGTGCCGCAAGCATTCGCGGGCGTGCGCGATCCGCAATTGAAGCAGCGTCTAGCGGCGGCGATCGAGCCTGCGGCGCAGGCGATGCAGGGTCTCGCCGAGCATTTGGCGGCGAACGAGTCGCGCGCCATCGCGCCGCAACCGCTCGGCGCCGAGAAGTTTTCTTTGATGCTGCGTATGACCGAGCGCGTCGACTTGCCGATCGAGGCGGTCGAGCGCGCGGGGCGCGAAGATCTCGAGCGTAACCTCGCCGATTTACGCAAGGCCTGCGGGCGTTACGCGCCGGGGGCGTCGATCGAAGACTGTAATGATCGGGTGTATCGCGACAAGCCGGCGGGCGGTGCAGTCGCCGGCGCTCGCGCGCAGCTGGCCGGGCTGCGCAAGTTCATCGTCGATCACGACGTGGTGACGATTCCGGGTCCGGAAGTTGCCGAGGTCGACGAAGCACCACCGTTCAATCGACAAAATTTTGCCTTCATCCAAATTCCTGGGCCGTACGAGAAAAATTTGCCGTCGGTCTACTACATCGCGCCGCCCGACCCGAGCTGGCCGAAAGCCGAGCAGTCGAGTTACGTGCCTGGCAAACAAATGTTGCTGTTCACCTCGGCGCACGAAGTGTGGCCGGGGCATTTCCTGCAGTTCTTGCACGCGAATCGCGCCAAATCGCAGATCGGCAAATTATTCGTCGGCTACGCTTACGCCGAAGGTTGGGCGCACTACGCCGAAGAGTTGATGCTGGAGAAAGGTTTAGGCGGTGGCGATCCGGCGGCGCAAATCGGCCAGATCAACGAAGCATTGCTGCGTAGCGTGCGCTTGCTGTGTGCGATCGGTATGCATACGCGCGGTATGTCGCTTGCGGAGTGCGAACGCATGTTCCGCGAACAGGGCTTGCAGAGCCCGGGTTCGGCGCGGCAGCAAGCGGCGCGCGGCACCTACGATCCGGCGTACCTCAACTACACGCTCGGCAAGTTGATGATCCGCAAACTGCGCGCCGATTGGACGGCGACCCGCGGCGGTGAAAAAGCCTGGAAGGCTTTCCACGACGAATTTTTATCTTACGGCGGACCACCGATTCCGCTTGTACGCGCGCGGATGCTCGGGCCGAACGCTGGTGCGGCTCTCTGACGGCCGCGCGCGATCGCGCTCATTTTTTAGTTTTGAACGGCGGCAATTTTTTGCGTACCGCCACGCCTTTGATGCGCACGTAAGCCGGTAAGCCTTCGACGTACGGCGGTGGATCGCCGCCGCCGATCAACGGCGAGAGATACCAACGCGCTTTGGGGGTGATCCCGAAGCCGTCGGGTGTGATGAAATCGCGCGGCAACTTCTTCTCGACGTTGGCCACTTTGGCGAGTTCCACGGCGCCGACCGTCCAGCGATAGGGGCGCGACGATTTGCGCACCACGGTGGGCATCATCGCGTTTCGACCCCGCACTGCGAGTTCCACTGCCGCCTTGCCCATGGCGTACGCTTGATCGACGTCGACTTTAGAGGCGATGTGGCGTGCCGCGCGTTGCAGATAGTCGGCCACCGCCCAGTGATATTTGTAGCCGTGCGCCTCGCGGATCATGTTCGCGACCACCGGCCCGACACCGCCCAATTGCGTGTGGCCGAAGGCATCTTTCGTGCCGGCGTCAGCCAAAAACGTCCCGTCGGCGTAGTGCGCGCCTTCCGAGACGACAATCACGCAATAGCCGACGCGTTCGACGACTTCTTTGACGCGTGCCAAAAATTTCGCGCGATCGAAGGCGATCTCGGGGAAGAGGATGATGTGCGGCGGCGCGTCGCGGCCTTTGCCCGCGAGCCCGGCGGCTGCGGCGATCCAGCCGGCGTGTCGCCCCATCACCTCCATGACGAATACTTTGGTCGACGTGCGTGCCATCGAAGCAACGTCTAGCGACGCTTCTAAGGTCGAGATCGCAACGTATTTGGCGACCGAGCCGAAGCCCGGGCAGCAATCGGTATAGGGCAGATCGTTGTCGACCGTCTTCGGGACGCCGATGCAGGTGATGGGGTAGCCGAGGTGCGCGCCGATTTGCGACACCTTATGCGCCGTGTCCATCGAGTCGTTGCCGCCGTTGTAAAAGAAATAGCCGATGTCGTGCGCGGCGAACACTTCGATGAGCCGTTCGTATTCGGCTTTGTTCTGCTCGAGACCCTTGAGCTTGAAGCGCGCCGAGCCGAACGCGCCGGCCGGCGTGTAGCGCAGCCCGGCGATCGTCGCGCGGCTCTCGCGCGAGACGTCGATCAAGTCCTCCTCGAGCGCGCCGACGATGCCGTGACGGCCTGCGAGCACTTTGCCGATCTTGCGCGGATATTTGCCGGCGGTTTCGATTACGCCGGCGGCCGAGGCATTGATGACTGCCGTCACGCCGCCCGATTGGGCATAAAACGCGTTGCGGGGTTTTTGCGCGGTTCGAGGCTGCTTTTTCATGGGCGCGAGCATAGCGTACGGTTTGACCTCGGGGGTACGGGGCGGTACTGTGCGCCCGTCATGAGAATCGTTTTCCTCGGTGCGCCGGGATCCGGCAAGGGAACCCAGTCGCAGCGCCTCATCGAGCGTCACGGCATCCCGCAAATTTCGACCGGCGATCTGCTGCGCGCGCACGTCAAGGACGGCACCGAACTCGGTCGTCGCGCCAAGGCTGTGATGGATTCCGGGCAGCTCGTCGACGACGCGACGATCCTCGGCATGGTGCGCGAACGACTCGCCGCACCCGATGCCGCACGTGGCTTCATCCTCGACGGCTTTCCGCGCACGATTCCCCAGGCCGAGGGGCTCGCGAAAATGCTCGCCGACATCGGTCGACCGCTCGATCGCGTGATCGAGTTTCGGGTCGATCCGAAATTGTTGGTGCAAAGAATTTCGGGTCGACGCAGTTGTCAGGATTGCGGTCGCGTGTTCAACGTACACACGGCACCGGTGCCCGTGCCGCCACCTTGCGGCGGTCAGTGCACGACGCCGCGTCTCGTGCAACGACCCGACGACAACGAAGCGACGGTCGCCAAGCGCTTGTCGGTCTACGAAGAGCAGACTGCACCTTTGGTCGGTTTCTATGCCGCCACTGGTTTGCTGCGCAAGGTCGAGGCCGAGGGTGATCTTGCTGCGGTCACCGCGCGCGTGGAAGCTGCGCTCGCGCCCTGAGCGCGAATCAAAGAAATCGGCGTCAGTCGACTGCGTCCAATCGCGCTGCGAGCAACGTCGCGCGCCAACCGTGCAGGGTGTCGCAGGCTTTGCGTCCTGCGGCGATTTCCTCTAGCACGCGGCGCGTAACGAGCACTTCGGCCGCAAGTTGCAACTCTGCAGCGATCGTCTGCGCGACTGCGGCCAGTCGTTTTACTCGAGCGACCAACGCCGGATCGGGTCGTTCGCGGCGCGGTAATGGCGGTGGTGGGTCGCTGATGGCGGCGGTCGCGACCAGCGCGAGCAGTTCGTCGCCCGAGTGCCGTACGACACCTTCCGGCATGCCTTCGAGTGCGGCGAGTTGTACGGCATCGCGCGGCACGCGATAGACGATTTCGCGCAGCACCGTATCGTCCAAAATCCAACCACGCGGACGATTGCGCGCGACCGCACGCCGTTCGCGCCAAGCGGCGAGCCCACGCAACAAATTCGACCGGCCGGCGTCCAAAGATTGCAGGCCTTTGAAGCGCTGCCAGGCACGCTCCGGATCGACCTCCAAACCGGCCGGGTCCTCCATCTCGCGCAATTCTTCGGCCAGCCACTCTAGGCGACCGAGTTTGTCGAGTGCTTCGCACAAGCTGTCGCGCAGCGGCAGCAAATACCGCACGTCGTCCAGCGCATACGCGATTTGCTCCTCGGAGAGCGGGCGACGCGACCAGTCGGTGCGCGTGTGCGCTTTCGGTAGTTCGTGGCCGAGCGTGCGACGCACGAGCTCGCCGTAGCCGATCTGCGCCGGATGGCCGACGAGAGCGGCGGCGATTTGCGTGTCGAAGAGCGGTGTAATGGCGCCGACGAACGGCAATAGCACCTCGAGGTCTTGTCGTCCGGCGTGCAGCACCTTCGGCGCGCCGTTGCCGAGCACGGCGGCGAGCGGCGCGAGATCGGTCAGTGCGAGCGGATCGACGCACACGGGGCCGTGCGGCGTGGTCAGTTGCAACAGACAGAGTTCGGCGCGATAAGTGCGTTCGCGCAGGAATTCGGTGTCTAGCCCGATGGCCGGTGCGGTGGTCAGCGTGCCGGCGAGCTCTTCGAGTGCGGCACGAGCGGAGATCAACGGCGTGAGCGACGACATCGACGAACTATGCAAGAATTCCCGACGTACGGGAACGGATTCCGCATGCTCTCCATATTTCAGACCCTGATTGGCATCCTGCGACTGCGCGCAAGCCCGGCAGATTTGCCCACATCGCAGCCGCTATTGGCTGCGATTTTCGTGCTGCACGCCGCCTTGCAAGTCGTGCTCGCCCTGCAATTCCTGCCGGTGCGTGATTCGCTACCGGTCGAGGCACTGGTTTCCGGGGCGTTTTCCTTGCTGTGGCTGCGTTTCGTGTTGCAGTTGTTCGGCCGGCCGGAGCGTTTCCTGCAAACGGCTACCGCTGCGTTCGGCGTGTCGTGTTTGATTGCGCCCTTGAGCGTGCCGCTCGCAGCGACCGTGATCCCGAAAAGCGGTGTAGCGGTGCAACTGTCGCCGCTGCTCGCGCTCGTGATCGCCGTCGGTTTTTACGTCGTCTACGTCAACGCGCGGATTTTGCGTGAGGCGATTGAGCGCAGTACGACGCAATGTTTGTTGATTTTTCTCGCCGGTGATTTGCTAGCAGGCTTGATCGTCTTCGGCTTGTTCGGTGATGGGGCAGTGCCTGCTGGTGCGGCCGCGCGAGGCTGATCGGTGCACGTTCACATACTCGGCATCTGCGGTACTTTCATGGGCGGCATCGCCGCGATCGCGAAGGCCGCTGGGCATCGGGTCACCGGCTCCGATCGCAACGTCTATCCACCGATGAGCACGCAACTCGCTGCGCTCGGCATCGACGTCGTCGAAGGATTCGACGCCCGTCAATTGGATCCTGCGCCCGACGTGGTCGTGGTCGGAAACGTGATGTCGCGCGGCGCGCCGGTGATCGAAGCGTTGCTCGAGCGCGGTATCCCGTACGAATCGGGTCCCGAGTGGCTCGCGCGTCACGTGTTGCGTGAGCGTTGGGTGCTGGGTGTCGCCGGCACGCACGGCAAAACTTCGACGAGCAGCATGCTCGCCTGGATTTTGGAGTATGCCGGTTTGTCGCCCGGATTTTTGATCGGCGGTGTACCGGTCGACTTCGGAATCAGCGCGCGACTCGGTGAAAGTCCGTTCTTCGTGATCGAGGCGGACGAGTACGACACCGCGTTCTTCGATAAGCGCGCGAAGTTCGTGCACTATCGACCGCGCACCGCGATTCTCAACAATCTGGAATTCGATCATGCGGATATCTATCCCGACGTCGCATCGATCGAGCGTCAGTTCCATCATTTGGTCCGCACGGTGCCGCCCTCCGGCTTGATCGTGGCGCACGCCGACGATCCGCATTTGCGCACCGTGCTCGGCATGGGCTGCTGGAGTCGTCGTGAAAGTTTTGCCGCAGCCGGCGGTGTTGCAGAGGGTGATACCGCTGCGTCCGCCGACTCCGCACCTCGGTGGAGTGCGCGGTTGCCCGCTGCGACCGCCGACGGCTCGCAGTTCGAGGTGCTGTGCGGCGCCGAGCTCGTGGGCGCGGTGCACTGGAAACTTTTGGGTCGACACAACGTCGACAACGCGCTAGCGGCAATCGCCGCCGCACGGCATGCGGGTGTGCTACCCGAAGTGTCCTGCGCGGCGCTAGAAGAATTCCGCGGTGTGAAGCGACGACTCGAGTTGCGCGGTACGGTGGCTGGTATACGGGTCTACGACGATTTCGCGCACCACCCGACGGCGATCGCCACCACGCTCGAAGGCTTACGACGAAACGTGGGTGCGGCGCGCATCGTCGCGGTGCTCGAGCCGCGCTCGAATACGATGCGACTCGGCGTGCATCGCGACACGCTCGCTGCATCGTTGGCTGCGGCCGACGACGTCTGGTTGTACGCGCCCAGCGATCTCGGTTGGGATGCCGAGGCGGTTGTCGCCGAACTCGGTCCGCGCGGTCATTCGGCGCGCGACATCGGCAGGCTCGCAACCGATTTGGCGGCGACCTTGCGCGATGGTGATCACGCACTGATCATGTCCAACGGCGGATTCGGCGGTCTGCACGATCTTTTGCTCGCCGCGTTGCAGGAGAAACATCGATGAAGCGCAGGGATGAACGCATCGTTGCCGTCGGCATGACGGGCGCATCGGGCGCGCAATATGGCTTGCGCTTGGTCGAGTGCCTGATCGCTGCCGATTGGCAGGTTTATTTGATGTTCACCAAAGCCGCGCAAATCGTGGTCGGCTCCGAGACCGATCTGCGACTGCCCGGGCGGACGGCGGAGCAAGCGCGACACCTCTCGGCGATGTTCAAGGCTCGCGATGGTCAATTGCGCGTCTTCGGCGACGAGGAATGGACGGCGCCGGTTGCGAGCGGTTCGGGTTCGCCGCACCACATGGTGGTCTGTCCTTGCTCGATGGCGACGGTGTCAGCGATCGCCACCGGCGCGAGCGAAAACTTGCTCGAACGGGCCGCCGACGTCGTGATCAAAGAACGAGGCAACCTCGTGATCGTGCCGCGCGAGACACCGTTCTCGGCGATCCATCTCGAAAATATGTTGAAGCTCGCTCGGCTGGGCGCAGTGATCTTGCCGGCCAATCCGGGCTTTTATAACAAGCCCACGCAAGTGGCCGAACTGGTCGATTTCATCGTCGCGCGCGTGCTCGATCAATTGGGTGTCGAGCACGAGTTGATGCGGCGCTGGGGGCGCGACGATGCCACTCGCTGAGACCGACGAAATCCCGCTGTTTCCGCTCAACGTGGTGTTGTTTCCGGGTGGACCCTTGCCACTGCGGATCTTCGAGCCGCGCTATGTCGACATGGTCAAGCGTTGCATGCGCGACGGCGCGCCGTTCGGTGTGGTGGCGATCGGTGACGGTGGTGCCGAGGCGGGTGAGGCTGCCACCAAAAATTTTGCGGCGATCGGTACGAGCGCGCGCATCGTGGATTTCGATTTGCTCGACGATGGATTGCTCGGCATCACTTGCCGTGGTGAGCGGCGCTTTCGCGTGCTCGGCCATCGGCGCGAGAGCGACGGCCTGAGCGTCGGGCGTATCGCATGGCTGGACCCGGCGCCGCCGAATACCGAGCCTGCGACCTTGCCCGAAGAACATGCGCACCTCCGCGATTTATTGCAGCGCGTGTGGCCGGAGATCGTCGAGGCTTACGCGGGTATCGAACCGCGTTTCGAAGATGCGGGTTGGGTCGGTGCGCGATTGGCGGAAATATTGCCGCTGCAAAACGCCGACAAACAATTTTTGCTCGAGCTCAGCGATCCGCTGCAGCGCCTTGCGCGTCTCTCACCGTTGCTCCGACGCTCCGACGCCTGAGGCGACGCGCCGCACGTAAAAAGCATGCAGGGCGAAGCCGATGACGAGTGTCCACGCGGCCACCAGCCAACCGACCACGCCGTCGAACTGCGACAGCAACATCCGCCACGGCTGCGCATCGTTCGGTGCCGAGGTCTCGCGCAGCCAAGTGATCACCCAGACCCAACCGGCATGCAGCCCGATGCACGCGGCGATGTTGCCGGTGATTTGCCGCACCATGCCGAGCAGCGCACCGACCAGCGCTAAACAAAGAAATGCATCGAAGATCACGCTCGGGTCGGCGAACGCCGCGAGCGTGCCGCGAATCAATTCGACACCGCTCCAAGGCCCGACGTTCTCAGGCGCTATGTGCATGCGGCCGATGAAATGCGTCGCAGAGTACAGCAGTGCCGTCAGTACGATCGCCGTGCGTGTCCCGGACTCGCGGGCGATTGCCGAGTGCATCGCCCCACGCATGAAAGTTTCTTCGATGAGCGCGACGGCGAGACCGCTGCTCGCGCCTTGCAGCAAGAGCGCAGCGATGTTCGCAGCTGTCGGCGTGAAATCTGCACTCCAGGTCCGTAAGTCGAGCGCGAACATCAACGCCGCGATCGGCGACATGGTGACCACGCCGAGCGCGAGCCCGAGCGCTGCTTCGCGCAAGAACGCGGCGCGCGGCAGACCGTAGCCGAGGCTCGCGCGATCGTCGAGCGCCAACCGCCGGGCGACCATCGTGAAACCGATCAACAGCACGAGCATGCCGAGACGCGTGCCGACGCGATGAAACGCGACGTCGAACTGCGGCGTGAGTAGCGTGTAGAGCGGATAGGTGGCGATCGCCATCACCGCAAAGCCGATGACGAACAAGCCGATGAAGGTCGCGAAGCTGCGCATCGTCACTGCACCCAGTGCACGCGACTGTCGATGCGACCGTTCTCGTGCAACGTCAACGTGCGAAATGCCGGCGGACGAGTGTCGAGCGCGAACTCGTCGCACTGCGGGGCGAATTGCACACAAGTGGACGGCGTACCGAGCAATCGTATGCCTTTGCGCTCGGCATCGAATTCTTGGTGTACGTGCCCCCACAGTACGCCGCGGACGCGCGCGCGACGCCGCTCGAGCACCGCAAAGAATTCGGCGGCGTTGTCGAGTCCGATCGTGTCGAGCCAAGCGCTCTGCATCGGCACCGGGTGATGGTGCAGCACGACGAGTGCGTGCTGCGGGGTCGTCCCGGGTGTGTCGCTTTGCGCGTCCGCGAGCACTGCATCGAGTCGTG
>RGUL01000150.1 GCA_010027845.1 Gammaproteobacteria bacterium | reverse complement strand
CTCGGCAACATGGGCGAGGACGACTGGCGCTACCACTTCTACGACACCATCAAAGGCTCCGACTGGCTCGGCGACCAAGATGCCATCGAGTTCATGTGCAAAGAGGCGCCCGCCGCCGTCATCGAACTCGAGCACTATGGCGTGCCGTTTTCGCGTACGCCGGATGGCCGGATCTACCAACGTCCGTTCGGTGGCATGACGACGCAGTACGGCAAGGGCATCGCGCAGCGCACCTGCGCCGCAGCGGATCGCACTGGCCATGCGATGTTGCACACGCTCTATCAGCAATCAATCAAAAACGAAGCCGAATTCTTTGTCGAATATTTTGCCATCGACCTCATCATGGAAAACGGCGAGTGCCGCGGCGTCGTCGCACTCAATCTCGCCGAGGGTACGATCCATCGGTTCCGTGCCCATCTCGTGATCCTCGCGACGGGTGGTTACGGTCGCGCCTACTTCTCTTGCACCTCGGCGCACACCTGCACCGGTGACGGCGGCGGCATGGCGTTGCGCGCCGGCTTGCCGTTGCAGGACATGGAATTCGTGCAGTTCCATCCGACCGGCATTTACGGTTCTGGTTGTCTCATCACCGAAGGTTCGCGCGGCGAAGGCGGCTATCTCACCAACTCCCGCGGCGAGCGATTCATGGAGCGCTACGCGCCGAACGCCAAAGATCTCGCCTCGCGCGACGTGGTTTCGCGTTCGATGACCATCGAGATTCGCGAGGGGCGCGGCGTCGGCAAAGAAAACGACCACATCCATCTGCATCTCGAGCACTTGGGGGCCGAGGTGATCCATCAGCGCCTGCCGGGTATCGCCGAAACGGCGCGCATCTTCGCCGGCGTCGACGTCACCAAAGAGCCGATTCCGGTGTTGCCGACGGTGCACTACAACATGGGTGGAATTCCCTGCAACGTGCACGGCGAGGTCGTCACGCTCAAAAACGGCGATCCGAATTCCGTGGTGCCGGGCCTCATGGCCGTGGGCGAAGCGGCCTGCGTCTCGGTGCACGGCGCGAATCGTCTCGGCTCGAATTCTTTGCTTGATCTCGTGGTGTTCGGTCGCGAGGCGTCGCGGCACGCTGCGACGGTCGTAAAACCGGGCGAGAAACATCGTCCGCTCGGTAAAGATGCCGGTGATTTCGCGGTCTCACGACTCGATCGCTATCGCAACGCCAAGGGCTCGCGTTCGACCGCGCAGATCCGCCTCGAGATGCAAAAGATCATGCAGACCGATGCAGCGGTGTTCCGCACCGGCAGTTCGTTGCAGGAAGGTTGCGAGCGGATCGCCAAGACGCACGATTCGTTCGCCGACGTGTCGGTCAGCGATCGTGGGCTCATTTGGAACACCGATCTCATCGAAACGCTGGAGCTCGACAATCTGCTCGGTCAGGCGGTGGCGACGATCCGCTCGGCGGAAAATCGCAAGGAAAGTCGCGGCGCGCACGCGCGCGAAGACTTCAAAGATCGCAACGATGCCGAGTGGATGAAACACACGCTGATCTGGGTCGACGACAAAGGTCGTACGCAGATCGAATATCGTCCGGTGCACATGAACACCCTGACGAACGACGTCGAACCGGTGCCGCCGAAGGCGCGCACCTACTGATCTTGGGCAGGAACGGTCATGGCTGAATTCAGGCTACCCCCGAACTCGCGCGTCAACACGCAGGGCAAGACGT
>RGUL01000149.1 GCA_010027845.1 Gammaproteobacteria bacterium | reverse complement strand
GTCATTCCTTTTAATCCGTAGAGGGCGTTGGCGATGTTTTGTGCTCTGAAATCCCTTATACTTGGGATTTTTTTAGTGAGCGCAGCCATCAAAGCTCTGGTTTCTGGGCTATCGGTCATCCCTTGTAATCCGTATATGGCGTTGCCGATGGCTTGGGAGTCTAAAATACTTGGAATTTTTGCCGTGAGCGCAGCCATCAAATCTCTGGCTTCATAGCTATCGGTCATCCCTTGTAATCCGTAGAAGGCATTGCCGATGGCTTGGGCGTTGAAATCCATGATACTTGGGATTTTTTTAGTGAGCTCAGCCATCAAATCTCTGGCTTCATCGCTATCGGTCATCCCTTGTAATCCGTATATGGCGTTGCCGATGGCTTGGGCGTTGAAATCCATGATACTTGGGATTTTTGCCCTGAGCTCAGTCATTCCTTTTAATCCGTAGAGGGCGTTGGCGATGTTTTGTGCTCTGAAATCCCTTATACTTGGGATTTTTTTAGTGAGCGCAGCCATCAAAGCTCTGACTTCATCGCTATCCGTCATTCCTTTTAATCCGTAGAGGGCGTTGGCGATGTTTTGTGCTCTGAAATCCCTTACCCTTATACTTGGGATTTTTTTAGTGAGCGCAGCCATCAAAGCTCTGGCTTCATCGCTATCGGTCATCCCTTGTAATCCGTAGAAGGCATTGCCGATTTCTTGTGCTTTGAAATCCATGTTACTTGGAATTTTTACCGTGAGCGCAGCCACCAAAGCTCTGACTTCATCGCTATCCGTCATTCCTTTTAATCCGTAGAGGGCGTTGGCGATGTTTTGTGCTCTGAAATCCCTTATACTTGGGATTTTTTTAGTGAGCGCAACCATCAAAGCTCTGGCTTCATCGCTATCGGCCATCCCTTGTAATCCGTAGAGGGCATTGCCGATTTCTTGTGCCTTGAAATCCATGATACTTGGGATTTTTGCAGTGAGCGCATCCATCAAAGCTCTGGCTTCATCGCTATCGGCCATCCCTTGTAATCCGTATATGGCGTTGCCGATGGCTTGGGCGTTGAAATCCATGATACTTGGGATTTTTGCCGTGAGCGCAGCCATCAAAGCTCTGGCTTCATCGCTATCGGTCATTCCTTTTAATCCGTAGAGTGCATTGCTGATATTTTGTGCTTTGAATGGCTGATGGCATGTGAGAACTTGATTCTTGAGCTCGATCAATTGATGAGACTCAAAAGAATATATTCTCTGATTTCTATGTTTTAAAACTTTATTTATCTTGCCGACCCGGTGCATCAAAGTCGCAATATTGACCGGTCCAAAATTGGCTTCGGAAGGGTTATAGCCACAGCCAATGCCATCTTCAGAATCAAAAATGCCTAAAAATCTATCCAGCGTTCTGGCAATTTCTCGATGAAGATTTTTTGAGCCTATATTTTGTTCAAGTTGAGCGAAGGCGTTCTGAATGGTTTTGTTTTGAAATATGTATAAGCCTTGACCTAAATCCGGCTTTAACGGCACTTGAGCGAAGCTATGCCGGATCGATATCATGCGGTTTATCATTTTGATCACCTTTTTAAAACCCTTAACGTTATAGACTGTTATCGGTTTTTTGTATTGGTAAATTTCAAAGGTTATGCAACAAATTTTCCGTAAAAGTGACTCCATAGGATCAAAAAAGTTAAGTTGAGAACAACCTCCTTCCGGTGGACCAATCATCG
>RGUL01000148.1 GCA_010027845.1 Gammaproteobacteria bacterium | reverse complement strand
AGCGTGCAAGCCTTGGCGCTGGGAACGGCCCAGCTGGCCGCACTGGAGACGCGGGACTTTGCTGTGCTGCGCGCAAGCGCCTTGCAAGCCCTGAATACCGCGCAGATTGCTGCGCTGAGTTCACGCGCCGTGATGGCCATGACGACGAGCCAGGCTGCGGTACTGGACGCCAACCAGATCAGCGGCCTGGGCACGCAGCAGCTGGCGGGACTGGCGGTTCGTGCACTGGCCGCGCTGACAACCATCGCCACCTACGCCTTGAGCACGGACCAGATTGCAGGTCTGAGCTCCTTGCAGGTCAAGGCATTGACGACGGCCCAAATCCAGAGTCTGGGCGCGGAGCAGATAGCAGCGCTGGAGACAACAGACTTTGCCGCCCTCAGCACCACCGCGATACAAGCTTTGCTCACGACGCAAATCACAGCGCTGGGTACCAGCCAGGCCCTCGCACTGAGCGCGCTGCAAACCGTGGCCTTGAAAGCCGATCAACTCAAAGCCTTGGAAACAAGCGACCTGGCTGCCCTGACCACCAGCAACCTGCGGGCACTGGGAACTGCGCTGGCAGGGGCCTTCACGACCGACCAGATCCGGGCGCTGGGAACTGCGCAAATCACCGCTCTGGATACCACCCAGACCACTGCCCTATCCACCCGCCAACTCAATGCCTTGGGCGCATCCCAGTGGACTGCGCTCAGCACGGGACAGATTGGAACCCTCAGCACGGCGCAAATCGCCGGCCTGGACTCCGGCAGTCTGGGCGCCTTGTCAGAGAGCCAAATCGCTGGACTGAGTACGCTGCAAATTGCATTTCTGACGCAGTCCACGATCAAGGCGCTCAGCACCATTCAAATCGCTGCACTGGAAACGCGTGACCTGTTGGTGCTGACAACCACCTCGCTCCGCTCCATGGGAACGGACCAGATCACCGCGTTGACGACCAGCCAAATTGCCAATCTGAGCAGCGCACAGACTTACGCGCTGGCTACAACGCAGCTGATTGCATTAGGAACTGGCCAGGTTGCGACTCTGGGCACCGCCAATCTCGCCGCATTGGCCAACGCAGCGATCCGCGCTCTGAGCACGGACCAAGTGTTGGCCCTGGGTACGAGCCAGATCATGGCGCTGCGCTCCGACCAGGTGGCCAGCCTGAGCACCAGCAACCTGAACACGCTCGCGCTGGATCAACTCACAGCCCTTGAAACAAGCGATGTGGCGGCGCTAACCACCCTCCAAGTTGCCGGTTTGGATACGCAACAACTGGCCGCGCTGCAAACCGCCCAGTTTGCGGTGCTGACTGCCAGGCAGATTGCTTCGCTGAAAACAGTCCAGTTTGCGGCACTGACCACCGACCAGCTGGTGGCCTTGACCACCGCCCAGGCGACATACCTGAGTTCAAGCGCCTTGAAAGCGCTCGACACCGTGCAAATCGGCAGCCTGCAAACGCAGGACTTTGCGCTGCTCAGTACCGCCAGCCTGAATGCCCTGAGCAGCCTGCAAGTCAGTGCGCTGAGCACCGACCAGGTTGCCGCCTTCACGTCCGCGCAAGCAGCGCGGCTAGGCAGTGCGCTTCTTTCGGCGCTGTCGAGCAGCCAGATCATGGCCCTGGAGACATCGGACATCGTTCAGCTGCGAACCAGCGCCGTAGCCGCACTCACGACTGAGCAAGCGATTGCACTGAGCAGCACGCAAATCAGCATATTCAACACCGC
>RGUL01000147.1 GCA_010027845.1 Gammaproteobacteria bacterium | reverse complement strand
GGCGAGCACCGTCTTGACGCGCGCGACGCTCTTGCGAACGCGACCGAATTCGTGCGGCTTGACGCCCTGACCGGTCGCACGCTGCATGCGCAAAGAAAATTGCTCGCGACGCAGCTTGAGCAATTCGTCGTTGAGTTCTTTCGCGGTCTTACCGCGTAAATCCTTCGCGTTCATGTCACCGCACCTGTCGCTTCACGAACGACGTGGTCACCGAGAGTTTCGCGCCGGCGAGACGGAATGCCTCGCGCGCAGTCTTCTCGTCCACGCCTTCCATTTCGAAGAGAACCTTGCCGGGCTTCACCTTCGCCACCCAGTACTCGACGTTGCCCTTACCGGAGCCCATGCGGACTTCCAGGGGCTTCTTCGAGACCGGCACGTCGGGAAACACGCGGATCCAAATTTGTCCGCCACGCTTCACGTGGCGCGCCATCGCACGACGCGCCGCTTCGATCTCGCGCGCGGTCATGCGCGCACGCTCGGTGGCCTTCAGGCCGAAATCGCCGAAGGCGACGGAGTTACCGCGCTGCGCAAGACCGGCGTTGTCGCCTTTGAACTGCTTGCGATATTTGGTGCGCTTAGGCTGCATCATGTCTGCAATTCCTCAAAGATTTCGCGCGGCTCAGGCGGCCGGTGCTGCAGCGGGAGCGGCAGCTTCGGCAGCAGCGGCCTCGGCTTCCGGCGCGGCCTTCGAGAGGTCTTCCTTCTCGAACACCTCGCCCTTGAAGATCCACACCTTCACGCCGATCACGCCGTACGTCGTGCGGGCTTCACCGAAGCCGTAGTCGATGTCGGCACGGAAGGTGTGCAGCGGGATGCGCCCTTCGCGCGACCACTCGGTGCGTGCGATTTCGGCGCCGTTCAAACGTCCCGACAAACGCACTTTGATGCCGAGTGCGCCACTGCGCATCGTGCTCATCACCGCGCGCTTCATGGCACGACGGAACATCACGCGCTTTTCGATCTGCTGCGCGATGCCGTCGGCGACCAACTGCGCATCGAGTTCCGGCTTGCGGATCTCGGCGATGTTGAGACGGATGTCGGCGACCGGGCGGCCGAGCAACTTCGCCGTGTCTTGGCGCAGCTTCTCGATGTCCTCACCCTTCTTGCCGATCACGATGCCCGGACGCGCGGTCTGGATCGTGATGTTCACTTTGTTCGCCGCACGCTCGATGTCGATGCGCGACACCGACGCTTCGGCGAGCTTCTTGCGCAAAAAGCCGCGCACTCGGAAATCGGTGTGAACGAGTTGCGGGAAGAGCTTCTTGCCCGCATACCACTTCGACGACCATTCGCGAGTGATGCCGAGGCGGATGCCTACCGGATTGACTTTCTGGCCCATGGATCAGTCCTTCCTGCCGTCGCTGACCACGACGGTGATGTGGCTGTTGCGCTTGACGATGCGAGCACCGCGACCTTTGGCGCGAGCGGCGAATCGCTTCAGCACCGGAGCGGTGTCGACCATGATGCGATGAACTTTGAGTTCGTCGACGTCGGCGCCGTTGTTGTTCTCGGCGTTCGCAACCGCAGACTCGAGAACTTTGAGGATGATTTCTGCGCCCTTCTTCGGCATGAAGCGCAGCATCGCGAGCGCATTGCCCACCGGCTTGCCGCGCACCACGTCGGCGACGAGGCGGCACTTCTGCGGAGAGATCCGCGCGTGTTTGAGTTTTGCCGTGACTTCCATCGTTGTACTCCGGCTCAGCCCGAAAC
>RGUL01000146.1 GCA_010027845.1 Gammaproteobacteria bacterium | reverse complement strand
CCGCAAAACGGCGCCGACTTGATCGTGCTGAACGTGGACTACGGTAAGTTCTCGACGCAGTACTCGCAGCCGTTCTCGGTGTTGTCGCTGTCGCAAGACGGTTACACGTCGGGTCGTCTCGACGGCATCAACATCGACACGGCCGGTGTCGTGCGCGCGAACTACACGAACGGTCAGCAGGCCGCGCTCGGCAAGATCATTCTCGCGAACTTTGCGAGCCCGAACGGTTTGAAGCAGATTGGTAACGCGAACTACGTGGCGACCTCGAACTCGGGCGCGCCGACCGTCGGTCAGGCGGGTTCGGACGGCTTCGGCTCGATTCAGGGTGGTGCGCTCGAGCGCGCGAACGTGGACCTCACGGAAGAACTCGTGAAGCTCATCACGGCGCAACGAAACTTCCAGGCGAACGCGAAGGCGATCGAGACCGCGACCAACTTGACGAGCACGATCGTCAACATCCGCGGCTAATTGATCTGAACGGCTGAACGGAAGGTAATGGTGTCATGGATCGTCTGATCTTCACGGCGTTGAGCGGGCAGGCTGCGGTCGCGCAGCGCATGCAGCAGATCTCGAACGAGATCGCCAACGTCAGTACGACGGGCTTCAAGCGCACGTTCGCCTCGGCCGTTCAAACGTACAAGTACAAAGGCGACGGCTTCGAGTCGCGCTATGTGTCGGTGGTCACGCCGCCGATGGGTATCGACATGCGCCCGGGTGCGATGCAAGCAACCGGACGCGGACTCGATATTTCTTTGACGGGTACGCAGTTGCTCGGTGTGGCTGCGCCCGAAGGCGGCGTGGCCTACACCCGTCGCGGCGATTTGCAGGTCAGCAACGACGGCACGCTGCGCATCGGCACGGGCGAGGCGGTGGTGGACGAGGGCGGCACGCCGATCTCGATCCCGCCGCTCTCGGAAGTGAAAGTCGGCACCGACGGCACCGTATTGATCTTGCCGCAGGGCGGCACTGCCGGGACGTTCATTCCGCTCACGCGGATGCAGATCGTCGAGCCGCAGCAGACCAAAGATATCGAGATGCGGCCGGACGGGCTTTATAAGCCGGCAGCCGGTAAGACGTTTGCTGCGGCTGCGAGCCCCGGCGTGCAGAGCGGTGTGCTCGAAGGCAGTAACACCAACTTGTTCTCGACCATGGTGGACATGATCAGCATGAGCCGCCGTTACGAGATGAGCGTCAAAGTATTGAAGCAGGCAAGCAGGCGAGTGATCTCGCCGAGCGTAGTCAGGGCCTGGCCCGACTCAATCAGTAGTCGACCGATTTTTCTGGAGCTTTAGAACATGGAAGCAGCACTCTGGGTGGCGAAGACGGGTCTCGATGCGCAGCAGACGCGCATGACCGTGATCTCGAACAACCTTGCCAACGTCAACACGACGGGCTTCAAGCGCGATCGTGCCACGTTCGAAGATTTGCTCTACCAGAACGTGCGCCAGGGTGGCGCGCAGACCTCGGCCAATACCGCTGCGCCGACGGGCTTGTTGCTCGGTACCGGTACGCGGGTGATCTCGACCGAGAAACTCCACGCACAAGGAAACCTCGTGCAGACGCAGAACGCGTTCGACATTGCGATCAGCGGCGAAGGGTTTTTCCAGATCCTGCAGCCGGACGGTACGCTCGGCTACAGCCGTGACGGCAGCTTTAAGCTCTCGCCGGAAGGCGTGCTCGTGAACTCGAGCGGTTATCGTCTGCAGCCGGAAATCGCGATTCCGCAGAATGCGCAGACGGTGACCGTCGGCGCGGACGGCACGGTGTCGA
>RGUL01000145.1 GCA_010027845.1 Gammaproteobacteria bacterium | reverse complement strand
TTGCGTGTTCGCGCGCATCGACCGCCGTCGCAAGTTGCCGGTGTCGATCATCTTGCGTGCGCTCGGTATGAACGAGACGGAAGTTTTGGACGTGTTCTTCGACAAGAACACCTTTTTCCTCTCCAAAGATGGCGTCGCTCTTGAGCTCGTGCCGGCGCGCCTGCGCGGTGAGACCGCGACGTTCGAAATCCGCATCGGCGATCAGGTGGTCGTTGAGGAAGGTCGCCGCATCACGGCGCGTCACGTGCGCCAACTCGAGGACGCCGGCGTGCGTCGCCTCGCCGTGCCGCGCGACTACATCTACGGCAAGATTCTCGCGCACGACGTCGTCAACACCGACACCGGAGAAATCATCGCCAAGGCGAACGAAGTCATCACGGCGGCGTCCGCCGAGAAGATCATCGACGCCGGGATTACCGAGATCCGTACCTTGTTCGTCAACGATCTCGATCGTGGTCCGTACGTCTCCGACACGCTGCGCATCGACCCGACCAAAAATCGCCTCGAAGCGTTGGTCGAAATCTATCGCATGATGCGCCCCGGTGAGCCGCCGACCCGCGACGCCGCCGAAAATTTGTTTGGTAATTTGTTCTTCAACAACGAGCGTTACGACCTCTCCGGCGTCGGTCGCATGAAGTTCAACCGCCGCGTGGGTCGCAAGGAAATCTTGGGCTCGAACGTGCTGTCGAAGGAAGACATCCTCGACGTGCTCAAAGTTTTGATCGCGATCCGGAACGGTGAGGGCACCGTCGACGACATCGATCACCTCGGTAACCGTCGTGTGCGTTCGGTCGGCGAGATGGCCGAGAATGCGTTCCGTGTCGGTTTGGTGCGCGTCGAGCGTGCAGTTAAAGAGCGCTTGACGATCGCCGAGAGCGAGCCGCTCATGCCGCAAGAGATGATCAACGCCAAGCCTGTGGCGGCGGCAGTCAAAGAATTCTTCGGCTCCTCGCAGCTGAGCCAGTTCATGGACCAGAACAACCCGCTCTCCGAAGTGACGCACAAGCGTCGCGTTTCGGCGCTCGGCCCGGGTGGTCTCACCCGCGAGCGTGCCGGCTTCGAAGTCCGCGACGTGCACCCGACGCACTACGGCCGCGTTTGTCCGATCGAAACGCCGGAAGGCCCGAACATCGGCTTGATCAATTCTTTGTCTGTGTACGCGCGCACCAACCAATACGGCTTCCTCGAGACGCCGTATCGCCGCGTCGAGAACGGTAAGGTCACCGACAAGATCGACTTCCTGTCGGCGATCGAAGAAGGCGAGTTCGCGATCGCGCAGGCGAACGCGAGCACGGACGGCAAGGGCATGCTCTCGGACGAGCTCGTCTCCTGCCGTTATCAAAACGAATTCACGTTGATGCCGAGCGATCGCATCAACTACATGGACGTCTCGCCGAAACAGATCGTGTCGGTGGCGGCGTCGCTGATCCCGTTCCTCGAGCACGACGATGCGAACCGTGCGCTCATGGGCTCGAACATGCAGCGTCAAGCGGTGCCGACCTTGCGCACCGAATCGCCGCTCGTCGGCACGGGCATGGAGCGTCCGGTCGCCATCGACTCGGGCGTCACCGTGGTGGCGCGTCGTGGTGGCGTGGTTGACTCGGTCGACGCCTCGCGCATCGTGGTGCGCGTCAACGACGCGGAGACGATCTCCGCGGAGCCGGGCGTCGACATTTACAACCTCACGAAGTACACCCGCTCCAACCAAAACACCTGCATCAACCAGCGTCCGCTGGTGTCGGCGGGTGACGTGATCGCGCGGGGCGACGTGCTCGCCGACGGTCCTTCGACCGATCTCGGCGAACTCGCGCTCGGCCAAAATATGTTGGT
>RGUL01000144.1 GCA_010027845.1 Gammaproteobacteria bacterium | reverse complement strand
TTCGGGTTCAGTCGCGCCAACCTACACCACGACCCCGTCGGAACGCTGCGCGCATACGCCGAGGGACTCTCGGGAAAGCGCGACCAGGAGCTCATGATGGTGCGCGAGGCGATCGTGGCGTGCACCGACCCAGCGCTCGAGGCCAACGTCCCCAAAGCCGCGGAGTCTCTGCTCCAGGTCCTCGACTACTGCGAGCGCCGCGACTCGCACGGCAAAACGCACTCGCACGGCAACTTCGCCGACTTGGGGATGTTCTTGTACTTCGTGTGGCGCCGCGTCGCGCGGTACGGCTTCGACCGAACGCAGAGCTCCGCGGCGCACAAGTGGACGTTCTACCTTTTTAACGGCGCTACGTACGAGCGCGGGCAGTTCGAGCAGCTCGAGATCAAGGCGAAGCGGCACATGCGCTCGATCGTCGCCGCGCTCCTCGAGAACGTGCAGCTGCACTCTCGGGTGGCGAGCTTGGAGCTCAAGTGCAAGGCGTCGGACTTCGTG
Organism: Gammaproteobacteria bacterium; assembly: GCA_010027845.1. Classification (GTDB taxonomy): domain Bacteria; phylum Pseudomonadota; class Gammaproteobacteria; order Steroidobacterales; family Steroidobacteraceae; genus UBA964. The sequence continues at coordinate 1,335 of RGUL01000144.1, read as the reverse complement.
GCGCGCGCCATCGCGGAGATGCAGCTCTCGTTCAAGGACGTCGAGCAGCTCGGGTGGTGCGGCCTCATCAGTCCGAACGACTTCCAGCTCGAGCTCGATATGGGCAACTATATCGGGTTCAAGAACGGCGTCTACGATATCCTCAACGACCGCTTTTTACCGCGCGGCTCGGTACCGCTCAACGTGCTCGTCAGCATGTGCACCAACTACGACTACGTCGGGCCCGACGACCCCAAGTTTCTCGAGATGCGCGCGCAAATCGAGGAATTTTATAGGAAGCTGCACGCCGACGACTACCAGAACCCCAACGACGAGCGGCTCGCTGCGATGTGGCTCCTTTCGGGCTCGCTCTTGTTCCGCGGGAACGTGTGCAAGAAGGCGTTCGTTTTCTTAGGATCGGAGGGAGACAACGGCAAGTCGACGTTCACCGAGCTCATCCAACTCACGCTCGGCGACTACGCCGTGACTGGGAACCGCAGCTCGCTCTCGGGCACCCAGGAACAGATGACTCTGGATCCGGACCTCGTCGCGAACCACAAGTCGCTCGTGTGTACTTTTCCCGAAGTCCAGAGCATCGAGGCCGGTGTGAGCTCAGGCTTCAAGTTCAACTGCGGCAAGCTCAAGGCTCTGACGGGTAACGACGAGCAGTCGGTTCGCGGCTTGTACCGCGACAAGAAGGGCATCATCATCGGATTCAAGCCCATTCTCCACTCGAACTTCATGCCACTTGTCGATTCCGACGATTCGGCGGCGCGCAACAGACTGTGGGTCGCACGGTTCGGGTCGACGTTCCCCGCCGATCTCGTGGAGCCCGATGTGCACCGCCGCAGGTTCCCGCGCATCGAGAACCTCAGGGACACGATGCGCGGGTGGGCGCCGTACCATTTTCTCTTGATGCTCGAGGCGCTCCGCGACTTCAGGCGCAAGAACTGCGTGCTGCCCGTCGGCGCGCAGCAGATCGAGGGCTCCCTCATGCACCAGGAGATAGTGTCGCAGACTCCCGAGGGCCGCTTGCGCGCCTGGGTCGAGTCCAACTACACCCACATTCCGTTACGCGAGAAGGACACCGGTACCAAGCTCGAGGCGCTCTTCGGTGCGTATACCACAGCGACTCCGCCGGTGCACCAGAAGCTGCTCGGTCGAAACAAGTTCGCCGCGATGCTTGCTGCGGTCTACGTGGGCATCGGTCCGCACCGGAACAAGGAGAACACCGTAAAAAGCATGTACCTAGTGCGCTGAAAAAACAGAAAACCGAGAACTAGCCATCAGCTTTTCCGGACCCTTTTTTCTTAAAAAAGGGTCCCTCGTCACAGGACATAGATGTCTTTTCATTTT
>RGUL01000143.1 GCA_010027845.1 Gammaproteobacteria bacterium | reverse complement strand
CGATGGTATTTAAAAAAGCCTTTTTTTGGGGGGGGGTCTGGAAAAAAATTGTCTCCTATTAAGACCGATTAAAGAGGGGGCCTAAAAGAAAAAGAAAAATGGAGTGCTACTCGCTGGAGCTGGTGCACGAGGCCAGTACCGGTGGGGATAGTGCGCCGATGCTCCCTTCGGTTCCTCGAGCGTACATTCTGACGATGCACGACAGGGAGACGTTCCCGTGGCTGCACGGAGTCGCGAGAAGCACGTACGTCCAGCGGAACCGCGGGTTCCGTGCGTGTCCCAAGACGCGCGGCGACGGGCGCCGCGTCGACGCGACGAACCAGGACATTATCCACTCGTACCGCGCGGTGTTTGAGCGCGAGCGGGACACGACGGACCCGGTGCTCGTGTTCGAGGACGACGCGCGGCTCACGAGCACGGCGAAGGAGGATCTCGAAATCGTGGACCGGTTCGTCGCTACGCATAAGTTCTCGGTATACTCGCTAGGTTCGTTCGGCCTAATGGTTCCGCATGACAACGAGGGGAACTGGCGGTTCTTGGGGAGCGTGTTCGCTTTCACGCAAGCCGTGATATACTCGCCGTTGTGCGTGCGTGCGATTCTAGGCGCGACTGACGTTGGTCCGAGGGAGCACATAGACTCGAAGATTCTCGGTGCGATGAGCGGGAAGTTCACGTACCACCGGCCCATAGCGTACCAGGTCTTCGATGCCAGAAACAAGAGCGAGAACTCGAAGACGTGGTGCATTCGGTGTGACGGAAGCGCCTTAGACTCGGCCTTGAATGACTTAAACTCGTTGTACCAAGGAGCTCTTGGCCTGGATAAGGAACCGGGGTGGCACAAGATGTACGGCATAAACAAACTCGTCGTGCCCGTAGGGATCCTCGTATCGACGCTCGTCGTCGTGTTGGTCGGGCTCCTCGTCGTCCTCATCGCGCGACGCAGAATGCGCGCGCGCTCTCGTACGTATCCGTGACGATGTACTCCGCGACGCTAGGCGCGAGCGCCATCGCGGCGACCAGCGCCGCGCGGACCCACTCGTCTTTAGCGACGATCCCGATTTTCTTCGACGCCGCGAGCGCGCGCGCGTCGTCGCGGATGATCGCCGCGAGGCGCGGGGTGTACTGCACGCACGACGGGCGCACGTTGCGCAGATCGAACAACAGCGGCCTTCCGTTCGCCGCCGCGTCCACGATCTTGGTGCGGAACGCCTCGACCGACGCGCGGTTCATCTCGCCGATCTCGATCGCACACACTTCGTCGCCCATTTTTCTTTTCTTTTTCTTTTTTTTTTCGTTTTTTCGTTTTTTCGTTTTTCGTTTCAGTTTTAAAAAATGGTACCAATTTTTTTTTACATTGAGTCCGAGCCTGGCGCTAACTAAGCGCCGGTCGAAACGACGGTCGCGGAGCACTCGCCCATGGTTGGCGCGGGGACCTCGGTCCACTCGAGCGCGGTAAGGTCGAGCGCGAACGCGGAGCTCGTCGATCTCCCGCGCTCGGTTCCGCCGACGACGTAGAACGTGAGCCCGAGCGCCGCGCCGGCGCAGAACGCCCGAGGGCGCGGCATCGGTGGGAGCGCGACCCACTCGTGCGTCGCGGCGTTAAAGTACTCCGCGGAGCGCACGGGCTCGTTGTGCGCGCCGATCCCACCGGCGACGTATACGTCCGCGCCGACGGTCGCGTGCGCCGCGGCGGCGCGTGGCTCGAGCATCGGAGCTGGGCCAGCGGTACCGGTGCGTGGTCGTACGAACTCTGCGTTCGCGAGCGGGCTGCCGATGGAGTCGAACCCGCCGGCGACGAGGAGCGAGCCGTTCGTCTCCGCGGCGACGCACAAGCGGCGCGCGCGGCTCATGCGCGTTGCGCCTTTGAGCCCCGACGCGGCGTCGAAGACGT
>RGUL01000142.1 GCA_010027845.1 Gammaproteobacteria bacterium | reverse complement strand
AAAAACCACTCAAAGTACGACAATTGTTGGCACAACATGCAGACATTATTCATAATTTGATGCCGTGTACGATTGCTAGCCCTAATTCGATTGCAATGCTACTCGATGTTGGCAAGCAACCGTACGACTTGGTGATATTTGATGAAGCATCACAAGTACGTGTGCCACATGCGATATGTGGGATTGGGCGGGCCAATGCAGCAGTGGTAGTCGGTGATTCGCGCCAAATGCCGCCAACGAGTGTTGCAGAAAAGCTTTACGTAGATGATATATTCGATGAAGATAATGCGTTAGATGAAGAGAGTATTTTGACAGAGTGTGTGGCGATGCAGCTCCCCACCAAAACACTGACATGGCATTATCGCAGTAGTAATGAAATGTTAATAACATTTTCGAATACTGCATACTATGATGGTAAACTGAGTGCATTTCCATCACCACCAGTTGCAAGGTGGTCAGCGCAGCCATGTTGCTGCTGCTCAGGCCCAGCGCCTGGGTCGTGCTCAGCGCAATCACCTGGTCGTTGGTGAGCGCCGCTACCTGGCTGGTGCCCAGCGCTTGCAGGTTGCTGGTGCTGACGTAGACCAGGTCTGCGGTCACCAGGGCTGCGACCTGGGTGGTGGTCAGGCCGCTGATGTTGCTGGTGCTCAGGCCCACCATGTGGGTGGTGGTCAAGCCTGCTACCTGCACGGTGGTCATGGCCGCCACTTGGGTGGTGCTCAAGGCGCGCAGGTTGGTGGTGGATACCACTGCCAGATCGGCTACCTCTATTGCCGCCACCTGGGCGGTGGTCAAGGCGGCCATGTTGGCGGTGCTCAATCCCGCAGCCTGGCTTGTGGTCAGGCCCACGATTTGGTCCGCAGTGAGGGATGCGGTCTGCGCGGTGCTCAGGCCCACGATTTGTTTGACGCTCAAGCCTGCGACTTGTACGGTGGTGAGGGCTGCCACTTGGGTGGTGCTCAGTGCTTGCACGCTGGTCGTAGATACCACCGCCAGGTCGGCCACTTCCATGGCCACTACTTGGGCTGTGGTCAGGGCGGCCATGTTGGCGGTGCTCAATCCCGCAGCCTGGGCTGTGGTGAGTCCCACGATTTGGTCCGCAGTGAGCGATGCGGTCTGTGCAGTGCTCAGGCCCACGATTTGTTTGACGCTCAGGCCTGCGACTTGCACGGTGGTGAGGGCTGCAACCTGGATGGTGCTCAGCGCTTGCACGCTGCTGGTAGATACCACCGCCAGGTCCGCCACTTCCATGGCCACTACTTGGGCGGTGGTCAGGGCGGCCATGTTCGCTGTGCTCAGGCCTGCGGCTTGGGCTGTGGTCAGCGCCACGATTTGGTCCGCAGTCAGCGATGCAATTTGGGTACTGCCCATGGCTTGCAGGTTTGCCGCACTAAGTGATGCAAAGTCACTGGTCTCAAGGGCTACCAACTGGATCGTGGTGAGCGCACTGGCATTGGCAGTGCTCAAACCGGCCGCCTGGGCTGTAGTCAGTGCCACAACATGGGCAACACTGAGGCTGGCTACCGCAGTCGTCTCCAAGGCCCGCACCCCACTGGTGCTGATGGCGGCGAAATCCGTGGTTTCCAAGGCCTGAAGCTGCGTCGTAGTCAGTGCGGCGGTGTTGGACGTTGTAAACGCTGCGGCCTGGCCTGTCGTCAGGGCCACAACCTGCAAGGTGCTCAGAGCCGCAATCTGCGAACTGCCCAGCGCCACGAGCTGCTTGGTGGTGATACCCACAATTTGGCTGGTTAGCAGCGACTTGACTTGCGTTGTGGTCAGCGCTGCGACTTGCGTGGTTGTCAGCGCAATGGTGTTGGTCGTTCCCAGGACGACCAGCTGGTTGGTGGTGAGCGCCTGGATATCTGTCTCTTATACACATCT
>RGUL01000141.1 GCA_010027845.1 Gammaproteobacteria bacterium | reverse complement strand
ATGGTTGTTCTCCGCACCATTGAGGTACGAGTGGAACTTCACCACGAATTTCTTCTCTGTGGATTTCTTCGTGGGGTTCTTCCTTGCCGGGATCTTCTTCTTGGTTGCCATGTTGTTATCCTATCATCTTTCGTTGGAACTTTTTCACCTGGTTCAAGAAAGTTCGGTTCAAAGCCAAGAACGAAAATTGGTGAGGTTGGTAGATGGTTGAACCGAGGTTGATGGAATCCATGAGTTCAATTGTGAACTTGGCACCTCTTAGATCGGCCATGTACAGATCCGCACCACTCAAATCCGCACCTTGTAGATCCGATTCGCCAAGGGATGTGAATCGAAGATTGGCACCTCGTAGATTCGCACCGCGTAGATCGGATAAGCACAAGGTTGCACTGCGTAGATCCGCCCCGCTTAGATCGGCACCTTTTAGTTTTGCCTTGTTTAGGTTTGCCCTGTTGAGATTCGCTTCTTTTAGCATGGATCCATTGAGATCCGCTTCAAAAAGATCCTCTCTGTACAGATCAGCCTTTAAGTGTGTGTACTTTGGGTTCTTGATCCAGTTGGAATGAAGGCGAAGGATCTCTTTGAGCTTGGAAGGGCTCATGGTGTTACTCTAACATCCATGAGTGGAACTTTTCACCTGGGCGGGTAAAAGTAAGAATCGTTCTCGAAGTAACCATCCGTGGATTCTATGAGATGATGGTATCGAAACAGTGCCGTTGTTCCGTTGAAGGTAAGAACCTTGTAGTAGGTACAGTTGTTTGGCCAGATCTTATTGGAATCATCTAATTCCACCACGCATCCAATGGAACCATGGAGGGTAGTTCCTGCGGAATAGATTCGAACAAGGGATCCAGGTTTCATTCGATTGTGAAATTAGCCCCTCTTAGATCGGCCATGCACAGATCCAATCGTTCCTGAAGCAATCATCCGTGGATTCTATGAGGTTTTCGCAGGGTAAGCTTGAGTGTGTTCCGTGTGGGGTGAGAACGTAGTAGGATGTGTGGTAAGAATGGTTGTTGGATTTATCGATGCCTGTAACGAGCCCGATGGAACCATGGAGGGTAGTTCCTGGTGAATAGATTCGAACCATATCGCCGGGTTTCATCCAAGAATAGATCTTACGTAGGTACGCAACAATACCTCGTAAGATTCCCCCAAGTTTTCTGTTGTATCGATGGGAACCAAACGATCGCCTCCAACATACCTCACAGCTCCTCCACGGGCAAGAACCTTGGGAAGCACAGATGCGCACATATCTCTCCAAAGTGTTGGTGAAGCCTTGAGGTTATTGAACCACTCTACCTTCCCACGGCCGCGTGGAAAAGGAGGAACATCGCTTCTTTCATCGGCCCAATCTCTCACTTCGTTTTGGGATAAAGAAGGATCAGGTTCCACGTGTTCTTCTGGTACATCGAACGCAAGGATCACAGGATCCTTACCTGTTTCTGCCCTCTTCTTCAGGAGGAACGGATCATCCACGTATTCCATTGCAGCCTTCTTCGAAGCCCAAAGGTAAAATCCTCCGCCTTGCATGGAACTGGTTCGGGATGAAGCCCCTGATCTAAACGATTCGGGATCAACCGTAACGTGGTACATCTTCATAGAGAATAAATATGAACCAAGGTTTCATTCGATAACCTGAAAGCTCCAAACGAGGTTGTTTCCAAGATCAACATCGATAACGTTTCCAGAATAGGTTAGGAACCGCCCAAGGTGCCGTAGTTTTTGAGGATCGAATCTTCGGGTTGGGCCGAGGTAGGTTCCGGTGAAACGAAGCTCACCGAACTTGGATACGTGAACCATATCACCGGGCTTCATTGATCACCTCCACTTTTTCCTGGGCCAGGAAAACTTCCTTCAATCCTTTATCGGTGAGTATCGTGTGAAAAGGTAACGTATCGCTCCACTTGGTGTACCTCTTGGATATCCATATACCAAGAACGTTTTCTCGGGTGTTCATGAGTTCAAACAAGCAAAGATCACCGGGGTTCACGTGTGATCCTTTCGTAGTACCGTTCCAGGAGTTGAAGATCCTCCAACCTTGTTACGGAATCGAACCAGGCAACCTTGGCTGCATGGAGGCGAGGAACC
>RGUL01000015.1 GCA_010027845.1 Gammaproteobacteria bacterium | reverse complement strand
AGAAGATGAACGAGTTCACGAACTCTGCCGTGTCGGACACGGCAGTGGATCGTGCGCCGGACGAGCCGCACACGGACGAGGTGTTCGCGGGCGACACACCCGATGCCGAGCGTGATCGAGTCTATCTCGGTGCCGAGCCCGATCAGTCCAAAGACGAAGTCTTCGTCGGTGCACAACCCGACCAGCCCGTCGATGCGGAGCCGCTCGACGAGGCCACCAAAAATTTGCAAAAGATAGATGCGCTGGTCCAAGAGGCCGAGCAGCGTCGACAGCAACTCGACGTCGTCTATCAAGAGGCCGAGCAAATTCTCGAGAAGGTCAACGAACTCTCGAAGGCGATGGTTCTCAACGACGATCTGCGTGATCGATTGACTCGCACCGTTCTGCGTACCAAGACCCTGCGTGGCGGTATGCAGAAGATGGAGGGATGATGAGCGACCACCAACATGAAAAGCCGGCTGCCGCGCCTGCGGTGCCGACTGTGGAAAATCCGCTCGAGGCGTTGACCTCGCTGGTGCTCGATGCGGCCGATGCCGCCAATGACAGCGCACAGCTTACGGGCGATGCGCTGCGCAAACTCACGCACGTCGTTGAGACGAACGAGGAAGCGGCGAAGTCCATTCGGCTCGCGCCGGCGATTTTCGGTGCCGTGACGCTCGCGGTCGGTATCGTGCTCGCGGTGCTCGTGGCCGTCGTGGTGTCGGAAATCACGCATCGCTCGGAGAGTCTGGTTGCGGCGATCGCAACCCAAGAAGAGCAACTTGCAAAAGTGAACGAGTCGCTCAAGGCGATGTCGCGCTTCGAAGAAGTTTTGCAAAAATACGAGAAAGTCGCCGACGACACGACGCAACGCGCGATCGTGACCCTGCGCGAGCAGGTGAAGGCCGACCGTCTGGCCATCCAACAACTCGAAGTGAAGCGTCTGAACGAAGTCATCGCCGCCGCGCGCGGTAATGTTGTCGAAGCAGCGACGGCGAAACCCAAGGCCGAAGATACCGCGCGAATGGCGTCGCTCGAAAAGTCGGTCGCTCGCCTCGACTCGCGTCTCGACGAGGTCGTCAAGCTTTTGAAAGATCGCCCGCGTGAAGTGGCTGCTGCTGCGAAACCCGCGCCGGCTTTGTCGAAAGAGCAGGCGAAGGACCTGCGTGTTGCGGTGGAAGAGGTGTCGAACCTCAAAAAAGAGATGAGCGCGATGCGTCAATCGCTGGAAGACAAGTCCTCGCGTATGCAGCCGGGTGTACCGGCGTACCGCAAAGCGAACTGACGCCCGATCGTCTTTAGAGTACGACGGCCGTGCAGCCGTCGATGCCGCAGGCGCTTTCGTCGCCGCGCACGAACTCGAGATCGGCACTGCGCGTCCCGCTCACCGAGACCACGCGCGCCAAAGGCCAATGCGTGGCGAGCGAGGTGTCGTCGGCCGGTACGAGCAATACGAGTCGACCCTTTTCGAGTCCTTCACGGCCCGCGACGTCCAACTGCCAAGTGCCGGTCGGTGCGCGCGATGCGGTGAGCACGTCGGGCGCACATTCAAGACTCGACAACATCTCGCGCGCGCCGGTATCGACGGCGTCGAGCGTGCGGTTAAGCCAAGTGGCCGTCGCGGTCTCGGCATGACGCGGCCGCACGCCCCAGGGCAAACTCACTCGCAAATCGCGCTTCGCGACCGTGGTGCGCGTGCTGCGATCGGTGAGCGTCAGCTCGACGTGCAACGCACGCGGCGTGACGAGCCATTGATCGGTGAATCTTTGCGAGACGCCGGAGCCTGCGTAGTCGATGCGAGCGCTCAAGCGCAAACGTGCTTCGCTGCGCTGCACGCCCTCGGCGACGGTGACCCGCGCATTGGATTCACCGAGACGCGCGAGCACGGCAGGGACCAAATCGGCGACGCGTGCGCGATCGTTCGCGCTCCACGCCGGGTGTGCCTCGCCTTCGACGACTTCGATCGCCAACGGCTGACGCAACGATCCCGGCAAGGCGCAGGAGTGGGCTGCGGCGGATTTCGCACTGCATTGCTGCATGCGCTGTGCGAGCGAAGTGGCGCTGCGAGTCGCGAGTGGGCTGCTCGCTAGGCTACGTTGGAGTGAGCCGCCCGGCGCTAGACCCTCCTCGACGCTCACGAGGTGCGAGTCCGTATCGAGGCATTGCTGCAGCCATTCCGCTGCGAGCGCCGCTCGGCTACGCCCGGCTTGATCGACCTGCGGCGCAGCGCAGATCGCCTGCGTCACCGCCATGCCGATCAAGCCGAGCGCCACTCTGGGGAGCAGACGAGGTGCCATCGTCGCGCCCTCAGCGTTGGAGTCGTTGCCGTAGTTGCGCGACTTGGCGCGCCGGCAAACGCAAAGTGGTTTGATAGGTGTCGGAGCCTAGCGGCTCGACGCTCACGAGTTCGGCGCCGCTGACGATACCGGCGATGCGCGTGCGCACGGCGTCGCCCTGCAGTTTGTGATCTTCGAGCACCGTCTCGCTGCCGAGCGTCACGCCATAGACCTGTTCGGCGAGATTGCGGTACGCATCGACTTTCGAGGCGCGCGCGGCCATCAGCCGCTGCTGCGCCGAATCTTTGCCGCTTTGCGCGCCGATTGACGCGAAACCTACGGCGACGATGTCCTCGCCCATGTCGGTCGGCGCGGCGACGGGTGCAACGACAGGCGCAGGAGCCGGATTAGACACGTCCCTCGTCGGCTCAATTTTTGCTGCGCTTGGATTGTCCTTGCGCGGTACGAGCCGCAACCATGGCTTGCGCCAGGCGAACGGATCTTTGACGGCCGGTGCGGCAGCGACCGCCACGGCCGGCTGCGCCGCAGGCGGTACGACCTGCTTGACCGGATTGACGAGCCGCACGCTGGTGCAGCCACCCGTGGCTAGGGTCGCCACGATGACGATGAGTGGGGTGCCTTTCACAACCCAGCCAGTCGGCGCGTCCCGCCGGGGCTTTAGGCGGCAAATTTCGGCCGCCGTGGCACGTGCCTTGCATCGATCGGGCAGGGATCCCGACGGTCTACGAAGGCTGAGTTGGGATAGTACATAAGTTATTGATCGGAATCGGTTTTCGAATGGCGACTGCGGTAACGGACTGGACGTCGAATCTTCGACAGCTTGGCAAGAACCTCCCTTTGGAGGCGATCGCCATTCCGGTCGGCTTTTTGTTGCTGCTCGGGTTGCTGCTGCTGCCCGTGCCGACGTTGTTGTTGGACCTATTCTTCACGTTCAACATCGCGCTCTCGCTAGTCATCATCTTTTTGGCGATCTCGGCCGAGCGGCCGCTGTCGTTCTCGGTGTTCCCGACGGTTTTGCTGTTCGCGACCTTGCTGCGCTTGTCGCTGAACGTCGCTTCGACGCGAGTCGTGTTGACCACCGGCCACGAAGGCTCGGATGCGGCGGGTAAGGTAATCGAGGCTTTCGGCTCGGTGCTGGTCGGCGGAAACTACATCGTCGGCATCGTGGTGTTCGCGATTCTCGTGATCATCAACTTCGTGGTCGTCACCAAAGGCGCGGGCCGCGTCTCGGAAGTAACCGCGCGTTTCACCCTCGATGCGATGCCCGGTAAGCAGATGGCGGTGGACGCCGATCTCGCCGCGGGCCTCATCACCCAAGACCAAGCGCGCACTCGTCGTCGTGAAATCGCCTCCGAGGCGGATTTCTACGGTTCGATGGATGGCGCCAGCAAATTCGTCCGCGGCGACGCGATCGCGGGCCTGCTCGTTCTTATCATCAATATTTTAGGTGGCTTGCTGATCGGCACCATGCAACACGGCATGGGTATCGGCATGGCACTGGAGCGCTATACGCTACTCGCGGTCGGCGACGGTTTGGTCGCGCAAGTGCCGTCGTTGTTGCTGTCGGTTGCGACCGCGATCATCGTGACGCGCGTTTCGGGCGAAGAATCTTTGCACCAGCAAACCGCGACGCAGTTCAACAACGTCGAAGCGTGGTGGCTCGCAGCCTGCATCTTGGCCTTGCTCGGCATCATTCCGGGTATGCCGCACGTCGCCTTCCTTGCGCTCGCGGCGCTCACGGCTGCGGGCGGCTGGATGCTCGGTCGCAAGCGTGCGACCGTCAAAGAGGAAGCGGCGAAAAAAGCCGAAGAAGCACCGGCGACCCCGCGCGAACTCACTTGGCAGGACGTGCAGCAAGCCGATCGCATCGGGCTCGAGGTGGGTTATGCGCTGGTCGCGCTGATCGACTCGAATCAAGGCGGTTCGCTCGTCACGCGCATCCGCGGCATCCGTAAAAAATTGACCTATGAACTCGGCTTCCTCGTGCCGCAAGTTCACATCCGCGACAATCTCGATCTGCGACCCGAGTCGTATCAGATCATGGTCAACGGCGTGGTGATCGGTCGCGGCGAGGTGAAGCCCGCGCGTGAACTCGCGATCCACTCAGGGATGGTGCACGGCGAGTTGCAGGGATTGCGCACCAAAGATCCGACCTTCGGACTCGATGCGGTGTGGATCGATCCGGCACAGCGCGATTACGCGCGCTCGCTCGGCTATACGGTCGTCGACGCGAGCACCACCATCGCGACGCACCTCAATAAAATTTTGCAAGATCACAGTCACATGCTGCTCGGCCACGACGAGACGCAACAGTTGGTTGACAAGCTCGCTGCGGTGTCGCCGAAGCTCGTCGAGGAACTCATCCCCAAAAAAATCACCATCGGTGTTCTCACGCAGGTTTTGCAAGGCTTGCTCGCCGAGGGTGTGGCGATTCGCGATCTGCGCGGTGTGTTGGCTGCGCTCGCACCGGTTGCCGAGAAAGTCACCGACATCGAAGAGCTCATCGGCGTCGCACGCGTCGCGCTCGGTCGCATGATCGTGCAGAACTACGTCGCACACGGCGAGGAGCTCGGCGTGATGACGCTCGCACCGGAACTCGAACAAGTGCTGCACGGTACGGTGCGGCGTGCGAACGGCGGTAACGTGCCGATCGAGCCCGAACTCGCCGAAGGGTTGCTGCGCGCCGTGAGTGCGTCGGCCCAAGAAGAACTCAATGCGGATCGACCGGCCGTGCTGGTCACTTCGCCCACCTTACGTCCTTGGCTGTCGCGCATTTTGCGACCGCGCGTGCCGGGACTCGCGGTGTTGTCGTATGCGGAATTGCCCGAGGACCTCAATCTTCGGGTCAACAGGAGCGTGACCGTCCAGGCGCGCCAAAACGCAGCCTGAGACGTAGAGAGGAATAGCCATGCGCATCGAACGGGTAGTGGCCGGTACATTCAGTGAAGCGAGCGAACGCGCACGTCAGCGTTTCGGTCGCGATGCGCTCGTGTTGTCGACCAGCAAAGTCGGTAACGTGACCGAATTATTGGTGTGCGTCGATCTCGAAGAGGAGCCGGCACCGGTCGCCGCCGTGACGCCTGCTGCCGCAGCGGGATTTCGTGCGGCGCTCGACGACGAATTGCAGCCGGCCAAAACCGTGGTGGAGTCGACCTCCGAACGTCTGGCCGAACGCACCTCGCGCATCGATCCGGAGGACGGCTCGAAATTGGTCGCAGCGATTCGTGCCGAATTGCATGCGCTCGAAAAACGCCTCGCCGTAGCGACGACGCCGGCGGGCTTGAGCGACGGCATGCTCGCTTTGTTGGAGCAGGGAGTGTCGGCGGCGTTCGCGCGCCAACTGCTCACGCACGCGCGCGACTTCGGTGCGATGGCCGAATCTTTGGTTGCGGAACTCGAGTTGGTGACGCTCGATTCGGTGCTCGGTCGCGACGGCCTCGCGGTCATGGGACCCGCCGGCGCCGGCAAGACGACCGTCGTGATGCAAGCGGGCCGGGCGATACGCGCGCACAAAGAATGCGGTGTGAGCGCTTTGCGCGATGCCCGTCCCGGTGCGCGCGAGCGTTTCTTCGCCCTGGCGGATCGCGCCGAACTCGAAGCGAGTTGGGGCGGTGTGCCGGAGGGGCTCTCGGTGTTCGACACGGGCGCGATGGACATCGAAGAATTGCATCGGGCGGCACCCGCGCTCGCGGCGCGCGGTCTCATCTTGTGCTTGCCTGCCCACATGCAGCGCGGTGCTGCGCTGCGCTGGTTGAAATCCGGTCTGCCGATCGCCGCCGTGGTGATCACGCATTGGAATGCCTGCGAGCAGCCGCTCGGTTTGCTGAGTTTGCTCGCCGAACATGACGCGCCGCTTTGCGGTCTCGCGGCGACCGCGGACGTGACGCAGGCGCTCGGTGCGATCGATCGCGCGGCACTCGCCACCGACCTCGAGCGTATACTTCAATTGTCTCTTTCCGAGCCCGTGCAGACGGGCGATTGATCGGCACCATGGACGTCAAACGGCCACGCATCATCGCGATCTCGAGCGGCAAAGGCGGCGTCGGTAAGACGTTCGTCACGCTGCAGCTCGCGGCTACGCTCGCAGCGTTGCAGCGTCGCGTCGTGCTGTTCGATGGTGATCTCGGTCTCGCTAACGTTCACGTGCTGCTCGGGATCAATCCGAGTTTCGATATCTCCTCGGTCGTGGCCGGCGAGAAAACCTTGCCGGAAATCATGGTCGATGGGCCGCTCGGCATGCGCATCATTCCCGGTGCTTCGGGGATGCGCGAAATGGCCGAGCTCGACGGCACGGGCCTGGCGCGCGTGCTACAGGATTTGACGGCGATCTCGCCAGTTCCCGACGTGTTGTTGATCGACACCGGTGCCGGCATCGGTCCGCACGTCACGACACTCGCGCGTTTGGCCGATACGCTGTTGGTCGTGGTGCGCGATGAGCCCGCATCGCTCGCCGATGCTTATGGCTTGATCAAAGTCATGCATCGCGATTTCGGTTTCCAAAAAATCGAAGTGATCGTCAACGACACTTCCGATGCCCGCCGCGCCGAAGGCGTGTTCGTTCGCCTCAACGAAGTGTCGATGCGCTTTCTGGGTCTGCCGCTGACGCTGGCGGGCGTCATTCCGCACGACGCGAGCGTCGCGCAAGCGACACGTCGCCGTGAAATGCTGGCACAACGCCCCGATAGTCCGGCGGCGACCGCGTTACGCAAGATCGCCAACAATATCGCTGCGCTGCCGCCGATCGTCGGCCCGCAGACCTTCTTGCTCGATCGCGCCGTCGCGCGTCCGGCGGAGGCGTCATGAGAGCGGTCGAGTCGTATCAAGCCGTAGCGGGTTGCACCGACGCAGCCGTGGCCGTTAATCCGGATCCGACCGCGCATCTGAATCTCGTCAAGCGCGTCGCGTCACACTTCCGCTCGCGACTGCCCGCCGCGATCGAGATCAACGATTTGATCCAAGCCGGCATCGTGGGTTTGATCGAAGCCTTGAGTTCGTTCGATGCGGAACGCGGCAACGACTTCGAGACGTTCGCCAAGCTGCGCATTCGCGGCGCGATGCTCGATGAAATTCGGCGCGCGTCTTGGGCGCCGCGCAGCACGGTCAAAGTCGCGGTGCAGGCGCGCCAAGCCGAAGCGCGTCTCGCCAACGAGACGGGTGTCGCTCCGACCCATCGGCAGATCGCCGCCGAACTCGGCATGGACGTCGACCGCTATCACAAACTTCGCGGCCGCAACCAAGGCCTCGCCGAATCGACCACGCTCGAGGACGTCGAGTTCGCGAGCGACGATGCGTCGCCCGAAGAGCGAGTCGATGAGCAACAGGTCGTTGCCCGCATCCGCGAGGGCATCGCCGCGCTCAACGAGCGCGAAAAACTGGTCGTGGCGCTCTACTACGACGAGGAGCTCACGCTCAAAGAAATTGGCGCGGTATTGGACGTTAGCGAATCGCGGGTGAGCCAGATTCTCACGGCGATCGCGGGTAAACTACGCACCAACATGAAGGTCGACCGCAAGACATGATCGCTCCGTGCAGCCGATCGATACCGTGCGGCGCAGTCGCGCTGCTATTGATCGCCGCACTGACGGGCTGCAGCCCCGAGACGAGCTGCGAAGACCCGAAAGCCGTTGATCAGGTCGTCAAGCTCACCCAAAACACCGCCGCGCGCGATCTCGCCTACCAATGCGAGCGCGTGCTCTACGAAAAAATACCCGATCTCAAGCTGCAGTGTTCCGGCGAGGCGGCGCACTCCGACGCGTGTATGCAATCTTGTAAGTCCTGGGCGTCAGCGGCGGTCGAGGCTAAAGTCGACCAAGTCGTGCAGTCGTTTCGGGACAAAACCGTCGCGCTGTATTCCTGCAAGGCCAAAGTTCATTACACGATAGACTTCGACGGCGGCCAGACCGTCAACGGCGACGTGCGCTACTACGTCAAACCCGCGTTCGCGGGTCCGCAGGTCGAACTCGCGAAATGAAATTTCGCGTCGCGTGCGTCGTCTTGGCGGCGATGTTGTCGAGCTGCTCGCGGCAGGCGGAAGACGGCTTGCCGCGCCGCTGGGGCGAGACGATGCAACTCGACGGCGATCGACTCGAAGTGTTGATCACCTGCTTCAAAGCCGTGACGCTCGCACAACAACGCTATTCGGGCACGGGCGAACTGCGGACCGGACGCATCGGCAAGAGTTTGGAAAGTACGCGCGTCGCGATCGAGGCGCGCATGATCGGCGATTACAATCGCGGTGACGAGAAGATGCGCATCAATGCGCGCATCGAAGAGCGATTACAAAAATTATTGCGTGAGCGCGAATACGGTTCGACGCAAGTATTGCTGGACACCGCTTACGCGTGCGCGGACCTCGAGCGGCGAAATGCCTGGGAGAGCATGCGTCCGCATCGTTAGCTGCGTTTTTCGCCGTGATCAGTGCTTCGGCTGCACGCGATGGGCTTTTTCGGCGTCCGGGGGCGCCTTCAAACTCGCGCGACCCGTTTCGCCCACCTCGCAAATGTCGATCGGATCGGCAACGCCCTTCACCTCGTACAAACCGTGATGGCGCCACGTTAGGTGACCGACGTCGGGAATCTCATGACCTTTGAGGGTCAAATGCGCATTGTCGAAGGCGAAGCGGGTCATCAAGATTTGATCGCCTGCGGCGAGCGACATCACGCGCGCAGCGGTGTCGACGTTGATGCCATTGAAGTCGAAGGTCTTGCCGGCGACTTTGGCAGCGTCCGCATAAACTTCGCCACAGTGGATGCCGATGCGATCTTGTACCCGAACACCATCGGTTTGGTCGACGTCGCGCAGATTCGCCTGCAATTGCAACGCGAAGGCCGCCGCCTCAGAGGGTGTGCCGAACACCAAAAAGAACGAGTCGCCCGATGTCGAAACTTCCTCACCCGTCGCGCTCGCCGCCAGAAGTTTGCGCACCAAGGCATGGTGCAGATTGAGCACCTCGAGGGCGCGGGTGTCGCCGTGGGTTTGTTTGAGCTTGGTCGAGCCGACGAGATCGGTGAACAGTAGTGTGACGACGCGGATCGGATAGTCGCCACGAGCGCGGCCGAAAATCGATGGCAGCGCGTTACCTTGGTCGCCCGCGGTATTCGACCCGGCCGCCGGTGCCAGCGCGCTCGGCGTGTGCACTTGCATCGAAGCGCTCAGGCCGTGCGAGGCGACATCGCCCAGAATGCGGGCCATGTTGCCGGTGATCTGCGGTGCGTTGATGTCCTTGTTGATGTTCGCTTTCAAAAACTCGGGCGTCATGTGGCCGCGCAAGATTTGATGGAAGCGTTCGTGTGCGAAGAACTTCATGCCGTTCGGTGCCTGCCAAACGGGAATCGCTTCACCGGCGAGGCCGGCGGAGCGGCAGAGGCTCTGCACTTGCCGCAGCACCGCGCCCTGGTCCGCCGGGCTGAGCGTGGCGATCTCTGGGGATACCGGAAAAAGGATTAAGTCGACACCGCCGCTGCGGATGTGCGCCACCGAGAACTTCGCCATTGCCGACCCCTCACCCCAGAAAAGCAAACCTATCCTAGCTTCGCAGCCCCGACTGCGAAAGCGGCGGAGAGAGTCTCGAAGTCTTAGCGGGGCTCGAGGGTGACGATGCGCCCGGCGGAATCGTGGTGCACGATCACCGTGGCGCTCTGCACGCTGCGCGAGAGATCGCTTTCGGAGAGGCCGAAATGCGCAGCGTAGGTCGGCAGGTCGAAACGCGGAGCAGGTTGCAGCGCGCTGGATGTGACGCGCTGCGGTTGCCGGCGGGCATTCCAAACCGCGAGCAACCAAGCGATCGCGACCAAGGTCGAAGCGAGTTTCACGAGTTCGAAACTCGATTCTTCGAACTGAAAATTATTGGCGTGCTTGCGTTGCAAGAACGGCATCCAAAGCCACATCCACACCGCCCAAAGCATCAACGCAGCACCCGTCGACGCCAGGCGTTGATACCAGCGCAAGTGCCGTCGAGCGTCGATGATGATCGGGTCGGACATCGTGGGGCACGATTTTACCCGGGAAAAAGTCGCCGGAGGAGTTCCCCGGTAAAAATTAGTCTGGCGGACGGATGCCTCGATCAGGGCTGGTCCAACGGGCGCGTTTGTTCCGCCCGCGAATCAATACCCGGGGGTAGGCGGCCACGGTGGCCGAGAAATGGATGACCCAGAAGGCGAGCGGGTACCAAATCAGCCAGAAGTAATTACGGCCGAGGCCGCGGTCGTAGCGCCCGTCGAGCCAGACGCCGAGTGCGAACTGCAGCAGGCAGACGGTGCCGAGGATTTCGCCCGCCGAGCCCGGCCAGACGGGCGAGGATTCGGCGACCACCACGGCGTCCGGGGGGAACAGCTCGCCGAACACCCACAGTCCGAGCGTCGCGAAGAGCAAATAAGACCACACGAGGCTGGCGATCATCTCCATGAACAGCGGCCACAGTGGCGAGCTGAAAGGGTGCAGCACAACGTCGAGATTTTTGAAGAACACTTGTGCGCCGCCGGTCGCCCAACGCAGACGCTGTCGCCACAATCCGCCGACGGTCTCCGGGGTCAAAATCCATGCGAGCGCGTGCGGCTCGAAATCGATCACCCATCCGGCCCGCTGCAATTTCCAAGAAATGTCGATGTCCTCGGTGAGCATATCGGGGCTCCAATAGCCGACCGAATGCACTGCCGACTTGCGGAATGCCGCAATCACACCCGACACCGTGAAGATGCAGCCGAACATTTTTTGAGCGCGCTTGATCATGCCGACCGTCGAAGAAAATTCGCCGATCTGCACGCGCGCGAGCAAGGTTGAGCGATTACGGATGCGCGGATTGCCCGTCACGGCGGCAACGCGCGGATCACTTTCGAAGTGGCGCACGATCCAATGTGCGGCGTGACGATCGAGTAGCGCATCGCCGTCGATACCGATCAAAATTTCGTGCCGCGCGAGCAATGCGCCCGCTTGCAGCGCCATCGCCTTGCCCTGGTTCGAGGCGAGATGCACGACCCGCAGCCGCGGATCGCTGCCGACCATGCGATCGAGTACCGCGCCGGTGTCGTCGCGGCTGCCGTCATTGATGGCGATCACTTCGAAGTCCGGATAATCGAGTGCGAGCGCGTGCCGCAGCGTTTCCTCGACGTTGGGGCCCTCGTTGTAGCAAGGCACGAGCACGGTCACCGGCGGCGTGTTCGGCAGTTTCGGCGGATTTTGATAGCGCGGCTCGCGCACTTCGCGCGTGAAGAAGAACAACAACGCTCCACCCATCCAGATCGCCGACATGACGAGCGGATAGTAGAAGACGAAGTCGAACACGGCCGCCGACATGACTCAGTCGACCTCTGGATTATTGTCTTTCAAAGAAAATACCGCGCGCATCTGCGCGGGCGCTGGATGGTTCTCAAACAGCATGTCAGGGTAGTAACCGACGTGCATCGCGCCGGCGCGATAAAGTTGTTTGATGGTCTCGACCATCTCTTCGGTCGGGATCGGTTTTTGGTCGTGACGCCAATCGACCGACTGCAATTCGAACACGGTTTTGCGCAAGCCGTTCGGGCGCTCCTTGGCCCGCGCCACCATGTTCGCATAGAACGTTTTCGGATCGGGGTCGTTCTCCATGTACGGCATGGCCATGATCGCGGTGAAGTCGTAGCGCGCCAAAGAATTCTCGTAGGCTTGCGAGTACCAAACCTCCGCGCGTGGATTGAGCGCGACTTGCGCATACAAATTGCGCGCGGTCACGAGTGCCGGCTGCTGCTGACGCACCACGTCGGCCATCTCGAGTGCGAAATTATCGAGCGCGTTGATCTTCAAGATCGTCCATCGACCGACGAGATCGTCGCTCTTGCGGATTTCTTCGATGGAACCCGGCAAGCCCCACGATCGATATTGCGCTAGACCGAAGCTGCTGCCGTCTTCGTAATCGGACAGCGTGATGTCGTCGTGGAACAGCACGCCCTCGAACTGTGCGCTACGCGCGAGATCTTCGTAGATCTCGCGAATCACCTTCCGCGCGGTGGGTGAGAACGGCGTGAGGCGTCGGTAGCCCATGTTGAGATGTCCGCGCTTTTCGCTCGGCAAGGTGACGACGACGTCGCGTGCGGCAGGTGACGAGGCCGGTAATTCCCACGCGAGCAGCGGCATCCAGGCGTAAAGCCTACGCACCGGCGTGCGGGTGCGAATTTGCCAGGCGACACGATTGAAGAGATCGGCGCGCATCGGGATGTGCCGATTCGGAAAATAAACTTCGCCCGCCGAGCCGTTGGCGTCGGGGTCGGAATAGGCTTGCAGATAGACTGTCGTCACGCCTAGCCAAGTCAGACGGTCGAGCAGATGCCCGAGGTTGCGCTCTTGTTGCGTCTCGTCCTCGTCGTAGATGAAATCGAGATCGACGTGCGCGATTTTTTGCGGCCGATCGTTGTCGGTGCGATCGAGATTGCGAATTTTGATCTCGCGACCGAGATCCCAAAGATTCATATCGTGTTCGATGAGAATGCGTCGCAGGCCCCACAGCGGCGTCGAGGCGGTGTTAGCGCCGTCTTCGAGATTGAGCCCGATCGGCATACCGAGGCGCGTCGCGGTCTCGCGTAGCACGCGGTTGTAGCGTCCGAATGGCCAGGCCATCACGCGCGGTGCGCGTCCGACGTGTTTGCGGATCGCGTCGCTGTTGGCCTTAAGATCGGCTGCGATGCGCTTTTCGTAGTCCGCTTCCGACTCGTAGTGTTTCGTTTCTTTGTGGTAGTGGCGCGTGACCGTCGCCGGCTGGCGATTGCCTTGCGGATTACCGTCGATGCCGCGATGCAGGTCATAGCTGTGGCTCGCGACCTCGACCAAACCGCTCGCGCTCATCTCGCGCAACTCGTCCCAGGTCATGAAATAGTCGCGCGGCTTGCTGCGACCGTCGAAATCGACTTGTCCGACGGAGTCTTCCCATTTGCCGACGACCGCGATCACGGCCGGGATACGAAACATTTTGAGGATCGGCCAGGCGTAGTCGTACACCGAGCGATAACCGTCGTCGAAGGTCAGCAAAATCGATTTTTCGGGCAGGCGTTTCAGGCCGGCGCGATCGGCGAGCACGTCGTCGACGCTGACGAAATGGAAGCCGTTGTTCCGCAACCAGTCGATCTGGCGCACGAACATCGTTGGTGTGACCGCGTACTCGGGGATCAGCGAGGCTTTCGGGTCGGCGATTTCGTGATAGCCGAGCACCGTTAATTGACTGGACTCCGCAGCATGCGCCGTCGGTGCGATGCCGAGTAGCAGCAGTGCGGCGAGCAGAACGCGCAACATCATCGATCCGATCCCCCGGCCACCGTCGGTGACCTATCCTAAAATTTGCCTAGTCTACGCTGCGTCTGAACGATCGTCGCGGATGCGAGATGCTAGAATCCTGGCCGTCGATTCGTGCATCACCCCCGCAGAGGCTAGACAACTCATGAGCTCGATCGTTCGTATCGATGCCGGCGTGCGCATGTCGCAGGCCGTGGTCGCTAACGGTTTCATCTTTCTCGCCGGCCAAGTCGCCAACGACACCTCGCAGGACGTCGAAGGCCAGACGCAGCAGATCCTGGCCGAGATCGATCGCCTGCTGGCGACTGTAGACGCCGATAAACGACACATCCTCACCGCCAACGTCTACCTCGCCGACATCGGCGATTTTGCGGCCATGAATCGGGCGTGGGACGCTTGGGTCGCCGACGACGCTAAACCGGCGCGTGCGACCATCGAAGCGAAGCTCGCGGCACCCGAATATCGCGTGGAAATTCAGGTCACCGCACTCGCCTAATCGAACTGCTGCCGAACCGGATTCATCTCCGGTTTGCCGCGGCGGACGCCTCGGTATGCTCGGGGCATGGGTGACATCACCGGCCTGCTCGCCAAAGCCCGCGACGGGGATCAGCGTGCGTTCGACGATCTCTTCGACGCCCTTTATCCCGAACTGCGTCGTATCGCGCACGCGCGCCTCGCGCCCCACAAACGCGGCACCTTACTCGACACCACGATCCTGGTGCACGAGTGCTACCTGAAGTTCACGGCGGCCGATCGACTGACCCCCAAAGATCGCTCGCATTTTTTCGCGTACGGTGCGCAAGTGATGCGCTCGATCATCGTCGACGTCGCGCGTGCGCGGAACGCCGAACGGCGCGGTGGTGACGCGGCGCACGTCACGCTAGACGCCGACGTCAGCGAGCGGCTCGCGTCGCCGGGCGAGGACGAGATCATCGACGTGCACGAGGCGTTACTCGAACTCGCGAAGCTCGACGAGCGGCTCGCGCGCGTGGTCGAGATGCGTTACTTCGGCGGCATGAAGGAAGTCGAAATCGCCGCAGCGCTGGGCGTGACCGAGCGCACCGTGCGACGCGATTGGGAAAAAGCGCGACTGTTGCTCGCCGCGTCGTTGCGCGACCCCTGAAAATTTTTGTCCGGTCGTGAGTCGGCACTGCGTATCCCGCAAGCAATCCCGCCGATCTTTCGCAACATGAAGTTTCCTCCCGGTCTCGTCGCCGACTGGCCGTCCATCAGCGAATTGCTCGACGAGGCGCTCGCGTTGCCCCGCGCCGAGCGCGAACGCTGGCTGCAATCTCAAACGACGCTGCGACCCGAAGTTCGCGACAGTTTGCGCGGTCTGTTGTCGATCGAAGCGGTCGCCGAGTCCGAAGCTTTGTTTGAGTCTTTGCCGCCGATCGAAGGGCTGCCACCACCGGCGCCGGAACTCGCGCCCGACGACATCGTCGGGCCCTATCGCGTGCTGCGCGAACTCGGCACCGGTGGCATGGGCGCGGTGTGGCTCGCCGAACGCGTCGATGGAGTTTTGAAGCGACAGATCGCGCTGAAGTTGCCGCGGCTAGCGTGGATTCCCGGTCTTGCGGAGCGGATGGCACGCGAGCGCGACATCCTCTCGTCACTCGAGCATCCGAATATCGCCCGCTTGTACGATGCCGGCATCGATCACAAAGGGCGGCCATTCCTCGCGCTGGAATACGTGCAAGGGCAACGGCTCGACGAATACTGCGATCGCTCACGTCTCGATCTGCATGCGCGCATCAATCTGTTTTTACAGGTGCTGGACGCCGTGCGCTACGCCCACAGTCATTTGGTGATCCACCGCGATTTGAAGCCGGCGAACGTACTCGTCAACGCCCGCGGTCAAGCACAACTACTGGATTTCGGCATCGCACGCTTGCAAGACACGCCAGCCGAAAAAATCGTCACGGATATCGGTGCGCGTGCGATGACCTTGCGCTATGCGAGCCCCGAGCAGGTTCAGTCGCGACCGCTATCGATCGCGAGCGACGTGTATTCGCTAGGCGTGATGCTCTATGAATTACTCACCGGTAGCTCGCCGTACGTCACACGCAAAAATAGCTCGGCCGAGATCGAAACAGCGATCGTCGATGCACAGTTGCGGCTCGCGAGCCGCACACGTATCGAAGCCGAGGTTGCTGCGCAACGTAACTCGACGCCGTCGAAAATTTCGCGTGCGTTACGCGGCGATCTCGATGCCGTGTTGTTACGCGCGATGGCGCGTGACGTACACGAGCGCTACTCGTCCGTCGACGCGTTTCATCAAGATTTGACGCACTGGCTCGCCGGCGAGCCGGTCGCTGCGCAACCGGCGTCGCGAACCTACGTTCTACGTAAGTTCGTCGCTCGACATCGTTGGTCGGTGACGCTCGGCGCTGCTGCGATTTTGATCATCGTCGCGGTCGGCATCGTCGCCGTGTTGCTCGCGATCGAGGCGCGCGAAGAATCCCGTAAGGCGCTCGCCGCACGTGACTTCATGCTCGATTTATTCGAACAAGCGAATCCGGAATTACATGGCGGTCGCGATATGACGGCCCGCCAACTATTGCTAGACAGCGAAACCCAAATGCGCGCCAATCTCGCGACGCAACCTTTGTTGCGTGCCGAATTGTTGTTGACGGTGGCCGCGCTTTGGGAGCGACTCGGCGATCCGCAGCGCGCGCGTGCGGCGATGGAGCGACGCGCCGAGGCGATGGATGGCGCGGGCGACGCGTCGGGTTTCGTCGCTGCAAGGATCGACGAGGCGACGCGAGCGATCGCAGCCGGTGACGTCGCCCATGCGCGCAATCTTTTGCAGCAACTACCGGTCTCGGCCGACGACGTGTCGTTGCCGAACGCGAGTCGCATCGATTGGCGGTTGAATCGCGCGTGGATTGCACTCGACGAGGGCGCGCTCGTCGATGCGGAACGGAATTTCGCCACCGCGCTCGAGCTCGCGCGGCTGGAGGGCAACGTCGATCGGCAACTGATCGCCTTGTTCGGTCGTATTCGCAGCGCCTGGATGCGCGGTGATCTCGAGGCGTCGCGTCGCGAGCAGCGCGCGGCCTCGAATTTATTGCTCGACCCCCGGTTGACGCCATCGAGCCGCATCGGGCGCGGCACCGAGTTAATGGGTTGGGCCTATCGGCTCGGCGACTTTCGTGCGGCGTGGCCGACTTTGCAAAAATTGGTTGCCGAGTCCGCCGGCGTCTATGGGCCGTACGCCGCCAGCCAACAAACCCTGCACCTGCACTGGCTGAAATTCGCCTGGCGTACGCAACAAACCGCCGAGGTGGTCGACTGGCTGCGCGCCGACGCGGCGCGAGCCGTCGCACTGCCGCTCCGAGTCGAAGACCGAATCGAGCGACGCATCGTGGAGGCGGCGGTGTTCGGTTTCGTCGAGCGCGGCGCCGACGCTCGCGCCGCGCTCGATTTCGCCTGGCAAGACCTCGGCGCCTTGCCGCCGGAACCCGACAACCGGCTGCGTTTTCGTCGGCGCCTCGCGCTCGCCGAGGCCGCTGCGGCACTCCACGCTGGCGATTTCCCGGCGGCCTCGGGTTGGATGAGCGACGAGTCGTGGAATGGCGCACGCGGCGCCGAGAGCCCGAATGCCTTGCTCGCTTATCGCTGGTTCGCGATGGGATGGGCGGCCGAGGCGGTCGGCAAAACGAAGTCCGCCGCCGAATTGCTAGCGCGCGCCTGCGAAACGGCCGAGCGCGCGGCGGGCATGGGGCCCGACCATCCCGACACCGCGCTGCTGCGTTTGAACCAGCTATTGTTTGAAATAAGAAACAATAAGAGCGATTTATCCCTTAATAGGCAATATTTGAATCGAACGGAGGTCTTATTAGATCAAGTTCGCAAGAGCTTTCCCGAACGACACACGGCCGTGCGAAAGCTTCGTTGGCTGTCGGATCGACTGCGCGATGCGCCGGATCGAATGCCGCTCGCCGGCCTCAGCGAGACCAGGGCGAGGGAGATGAGCGAACCCGAACGAATTTTTTGATGCGTTGATTTTTTAGTTCGTGGCGATTTGCAAAAAATGATGTCCGGTTGAGCCGGAGGGTTGCGTATTCCCTGATGAACCCGCCGCGGGTTCACAGCCACCTTCCACTCAAGGAGTACCGACATGACCCGCACCAATCGCCGCCAAAAGTTGTTTGCCCTGTTCGCCTTGATGCTCACCACGTTGACCTTCTTCGCTGCCGCGACCTCGGCCGAAGCGAAAGAGCGCATCCGTCCGTCGGGTCCGGTTCTGCCGCTGCCGCCCACCGACGTATTCTGATCCGCATGACCCCGCGCATCCGGTATCCTGCGCCACCCGTAAGCCGACGTGGCGCAGGATCCGATGCAGGTTTTGGAAGCGATCGAGGGCCGAAGCTCGGCCAAAAAATTCAGTGACCAGGGCGTGCCTGCGTCGACGATCGAAAGCCTACTGCGCTGCGCTGCGCGCGCACCCGATCACGGCTTGCTCGCGCCTTGGCGATTCGTCGTCTTGCTGGACCAAGGGCGTGAGGTCTTCGCCGCAGCTCTGGAGTCGGCTCTGCGTCGCCGTCACCCCGAGGCCGATGCGGAAACCGTGAGCCGCGAGCGCTCGAAGGCGTTTCGCTCGCCGGTGTTGATCGTCGTTGCGACGAGCGTTTCGAGCCATCCGAAAGTACCGGACGTCGAGCAGGTGCTCGCGGTGGGTGCCGCGATCGAGAATCTCATCCTCGCCGCGCGCGCGGCGGGTCTCGGCACGATGTGGAAAACGGGTGGGGCAGCTTACGACCCGACGGTCAAACACGCACTCGGTCTCGCCGATACCGATCAAGTCGCGGGCTTCATCCACGTCGGTTGGCCGACCGAGATGAAGCCGGTGCGTGCGGTCGATATCGGCGGCGTGACGCGCTGGGTGTCGAACGCCGGTGCTTAAAGCGCCCGCGCGCTGACGATCAATCCATTCTCGTCCGCATAGAGAAACTCGCCGGGCGTGAACGTGACGCCTGCGAAACTCACCGCGAGGTCGAGCTCACCGGCGCCGAGTTGTGCGGGCCTGGTCGGGCAGGTGGCCAAAGCACGTACGGCGATCGGCATGTCGCGCAAATTCTCGACATCGCGCACCGCGCCGTTGACGACGATTCCCGCCCAGCCGTGCTGCAGCAACAGTGCGCCCAGCTTGTCGCCAACCAGCGCGCGCCGCAGCGAGCCGCCGCCGTCGACCACCATCACGCGACCGGCACCGGGTGTCGCGAGCGTGGCTTTTAAGAGCGCGTTGTCCTCGAAGCAGCGCACGGTCGTGATCGCCCCATGAAACACCTTCAAGCCACCGAAGTCGCGAAAGATCGACTCGGCGGCGCGCACCACACCCGGATGGTCGTCCGACAAATCGCAAATGCTACGCAGCATGGTCAATCTCCGAGGCTTTGGTGTTAACTAATGCCGATTATGACGCAGCCCTTCGAGTTCTGACGATGCCTCGCCGCGCCGACGATTTCGGTTTGCTGCTGCACGCGGCGCGTTTTGCGGCGTGGAAACACCGTCATCAGCGTCGCAAGGGCGCCGGGCGGTTGCCGTATATCAATCATCCGCTCGATCTCGCGCACGCGCTGTGGTTCGAAGGTGGCGTGCGCGATGAGATCGCGCTAGCAGCGGCGATTTTGCATGACACCATCGAAGACACGCAGACCACGTTGCAGGAGTTACAGGGCGAGTTCGGTGCGGCGGTCGCCAAGGTCGTGATGGAAACCAGTGACGAACCGACGGTCGATTGGCGGGTGCGAAAAAAATTGCAGATCACGCGAGTACGCACTGCATCGCAGCGTGCACGCCTTGTGAAATTAGCCGACAAACTTTGCAATTTACGTAGTCTCGTCGCGAGTCCGCCGCAACGCTGGTCGCTAGAGCGGCAGCGGGAATATTTCGATTGGGCGAAGCGCGTGGTCGACGAGTTGCGCGGTACGAACGCCGAACTCGAAGCGCGCTTCGATCAAATTTATCGTCAGCGACCGTGAAGTCGGTCGCGCTCAGTGATAATGCGGTAGCTCGACGTCGGCGAACAGCGCATCGACTTCGTCTTGCGAGCTCGCGAGCTGCGCTTTGTGCACGTGCGTGCGATCGAGATGCGGCGCGAGTTGATGCATGAAATCGAGCATATAGCGGCGCAGGAAATTGCCGCGACGGAAACCGACCCAAGTCAAATGACGCGGGAACAGATGCGACGCGTCTAGCGAAACGAGGTCGGCGTCCTCTCGTGGATCGAGCGCCATCGCCGCGACGATTCCTACGCCCAGCCCGACCCTTACGTAAGTTTTGATGACGTCGGCGTCGCGTGCGGTGAGCGCGATGTCGAACTCGAGGCCCGCCGCGGCGAACGCGTCGGGCAGAGACGCGGGGCCCGTCATGTTAAAGACGTAGGTGACGAGCGGATGGTTGGCGAGTTTGGCGAGCGTCAAAGATTTGCTGCGGGCGAGCGGATGATCGCGTGGCACGACCACTCGACGATGCCATTCGTAGCAGGGCAGCAAGACGCAGTGCGCGAACTGTTCACGTGAGCCGGTCGCGACCGCGATATCGACGTGACCGGTGTTCAACATGTCGGCGATCTGCTCGGACGTGCCTTGATGCAGATGCAGGCGTACCTGCGGATATTTCCGTCGGAATTCGCCGATCACCGGCGGTAGCACGTAACGTGCCTGGGTGTGGGTGGTGGCGATCGACAGTGAGCCGCGTTGTGCATCGCGCGCATCGAGCGACATCGATTTGATCGCTTGAGTCTCGCGCAGCGCGCGTTGTGCGCGCTCTAGCACGCGCTGACCCGCCGGCGTGAGCCGTTCGAGCGCGCGGCCGTCTCGCACGAATAGCTCGAACCCGAGTTCGTCTTCGAGCAACTTCAGCTGTCGACTGACGCCCGGCTGCGATAAGTGCAGCTTGTTCGCTGCCGCCGAAATGTTGAAATCGGCCTCGACGATCGCGGCGAGGTAGCGCAGTTGCTGCAGTTTCATCGTCTGCCGCCGTTCGTCGCTGCCTTAGGCGCGACGGGGTTTGCGATCGGCACTGACGGGCAAGGTATTGCCGAGCCAGCGACCGAGTGCGAGCGCAGGCGTCAGCATCATGCCGGGCGCGAAGGCCTTGCCGAGCGTGAC
Organism: Gammaproteobacteria bacterium; assembly: GCA_010027845.1. Taxonomy (GTDB): domain Bacteria; phylum Pseudomonadota; class Gammaproteobacteria; order Steroidobacterales; family Steroidobacteraceae; genus UBA964. Next base: position 18,238 of record RGUL01000015.1, on the reverse strand, counting down.
ACCACTGCCGAGCACCTCGCCGGCTGCGTACAGATTCGGCACGACGCTACCGTCGCCGCGCTGCACGCGTAGTTGGCGATCGACGACGATACCCGCCGATGATGTCGCGGAGTGACCGAGTTGGGTGATCGCGTAGAAGGGCGCACGCTCAATCGGTCGCGGCATGTGCTGGCGTCCGAGGGCGTCGCGACCACTCGCCACGGCAGCGTTGTACTCGCGCACGGTCGCCACGAGTCCGGCGGCATCGATCTTCGCTTTTGCCGCGAGTGCCTCGAGCGTGTCGGCGCGATGGAACATCGGGTGGCCGTCGAAATGCGCCAAAAATTTCTCGCGCGACCATTTCTCGATGCCGACCGGTGCTTCGTTCGCGATCGCGGCATCGAAGACGATTTGATAGCGCAGTCGATCTTGTTTCACAAACGCACGTTCGCGCTCGTACGTCAGCGGTTCATCTTCGCGGACGTAACGCTGGCCGGCATTGTTGACCCAAATTTCCCATGGCAAACGAGTCTGGGGTGCCGTGACGAAGCGCGCATAAATTTTCGAGTCGAACGCCTCGGCGGTGAGGATCGAGCCCGAACCCGGGCGGTGCAGATCGCGACCGCGCAACCAACCGCCCACCGAAGTCGCCAGTTCGAGGCCGTCACCCAAAGAAAAAGGATAGGACGCGCCGGCGTAGGTCGGTTGCCCGCACAAGCGTTCGAACACCGCAGGGTTCATGGCGTAGCCACCGGTGGTGATCAGCACGTGGCGACCGGCCGCGACGAAATCGCCCGCGCGCACGCCGATCACGGCACCTTTGGCGTCGTTCGGGTCGGTGACGAGCGCGGTGACGCGGCTGCCGAGTCGCACGGTGACGCGACCGCTCGCCACTTCGGGCTCCAGTTCGCGACGGATCACGGCGAGGATCGCTCGACCTTCTTCTTTGGCCCAAATATAGCGAGGCGTCGTATAGGCTTTGCGCGTCGGGTTGTCGCCGGTCACCGGATGGTCGGGCAGTGGCGTGAGGCCTGCATCGAGTAACCAGTTGATTGTGGCCGGCGCCTCGTCGACCGTGCGCCGCACGATGTCGCGATCGGCGAGATCGTGCGCGAGTCGCATGACGTCGGCGTAGTGCGCATCGGGCGAATCTTTGATGCCTTTGTTGGCTTGCGTGCGCGTGCCCGCAGCAGCCACTTGACCATTGGCCAGATGCAGCGTGCCACCGATGTCGTTCGCGGCGTCGATCAACAACACTTTCGCACCGCGTCGCGAAGCGAAAATCGCGGCAGGTAAACCGGCAGTGCCGGCGCCTACGACGATTAGATCGTAACGCGGCGCATCAGCAGCGATGGCGCGCGCGTCGAGCGAAAAACCACCGAGTGCGAGCGCGCCCACGGTCACGCCACGCTCTAGAAAAGTGCGTCGTTGCATCGGCCCGGACCTCTGTGCGAGTCGTTCAGTTGTAGCGCTTCGCCATCGCTTCCAGCGGCAGCGTCTTGATCTTCGAGGCCTGCCCGGCAGTGCCGAAGGCTTCGTAGCGGGCGACGCAGATCGTCTTGGCTGCAGCGGTCGCTTCTTTCAAATATTTGCGCGGATCGAATTCGGCGGGGTCTTTGTTGAAAGCGCGGCGGATCGCACCGGTCATCGCGAGCCGAATGTCGGTGTCGATGTTGATTTTGCGCACGCCGTGCTTGATGCCTTCCTGAATTTCTTCGACCGGCACACCGTAGGTTTCGCGCAGTTTGCCGCCGTTCTCGCGGATGATTTGCAGCCAATCCTGCGGCACCGACGACGAGCCGTGCATCACGAGATGCGTATTCGGAATTTTGGCGTTGATTTGTTTGATGCGATCGATGGCGAGGATGTCGCCGGTCGGCTTGCGCGAGAATTTGTAGGCGCCGTGCGAGGTGCCGATCGCGATCGCGAGTGCATCGACGCCGGTCTTGGCGACGAAGTCGGCCGCTTGATCGGGATCGGTGAGCAGCTGGTCGTGCGACAAATGGCCTTCGGCGCCGTGGCCGTCTTCTTCACCCGCTTTGCCCGACTCGAGTGAGCCCAAGCAGCCGAGCTCGCCTTCGACGGACACGCCCACCGCATGCGCGATGCGCACGACGTGATGCGTCACCTCGACGTTGTATTCATAGGAGGCCGGCGTCTTGCCATCTTCTTTGAGCGAACCGTCCATCATCACGCTCGAAAATCCCGAGCGGATCGATTGCACGCACACCGACGGGCTCGCGCCGTGATCTTGGTGCATGACGATCGGAATTTCGGGATAGCTCTCGATCGCCGCTTCGACGAGGTGCCGCAGAAACGGCTCGCCGGCGTATTTACGCGCACCTGCAGAGGCTTGCAGGATCACCGGACTGTCGGTTTGCGCGGCGGCCTGCATGATCGCCTGTACCTGCTCCAAATTGTTGACGTTGAACGCCGGGACGCCGTAACCGTGTTCGGCGGCGTGATCGAGCAATTGTCGCAGTGAGATCAAAGCCATGAGTGGATTCTCCGGGTTTCGAATGCGGCGCAGCAGTGACGGCGCATTTTACGGTCGATGCAGTAGTTTCAATAGCGCAGAAGCCGAAGTCGCGCGCGGCACGGACGCGGGGGTCGCAGCCGGCCATTCGGCACGACCGTAACCCCACTCGACGAAGCAGGCGTCGCAGCCGGCGCGCGCGGCGGCACCGAGGTCGGCCGTGCTATCGCCGACCATGCACAGTTGCTCGATGGGCGTGTCGAGATCGCGTGCCGCGGCGAACAGCATCACGGGCTCGGGCTTGCGCAGTTCGCGTCGATCGGCGCCGTGCACGGCCCTAAAAAAGTGCAGGATGCCCGCCGCTTCGAGCACGGCACGTGCGAGGACCGTCGGTTTATTGGTGACGACTGCGAGCGGTCGTTCGTTCTGCAAGCTCGTCAACGCGTCGATGATCCCGGGGTACAACCGACCGTGATCGAACGGCGCAGCGAGTGCCGCACGGTCGTAGGCTGCGCGCAAGCGAGTATGCAGCAGCTCGTCGGCATCGATGATCGCAAGGTGTGCGAGCGCACGTCGAATGGTGCCATCTGGGCCATCGCCGACCCAGCGACGGACTTGTTCGACGTCGAACGTCGGTAGCGACTCGCTCGCGAACGCGACGTTTAGCGCATGGCCGATGTCGGCGATGCTGTCGACGAGAGTGCCGTCGAGATCGAAGGCGACGCCGCGATACATGCGCGGCGGCGGATCAGTCTTCGATCAAGAAACTGCGCAGCTGCTCGGAGCGGCTCGGGTGGCGCAGCTTGCGCAGGGCTTTCGCTTCGATTTGGCGAATGCGTTCGCGCGTGACATCGAATTGTTTGCCGACCTCTTCGAGGGTGTGGTCGGTGTTGAGGTCGATGCCGAAGCGCATGCGTAGCACTTTCGCTTCGCGCGGCGTCAACTGCGCGAGCACGGCATGGGTGGTTTCACGCAGCGACTCGGCGGTCGCTTGATCGATCGGCGAGGCGACCGACGTGTCTTCGATGAAATCGCCGAGGTGCGAGTCTTCGTCGTCGCCGATCGGCGTTTCCATGGAGATCGGCTCTTTGGCGATCTTGAGCACTTTGCGGACTTTGTCTTCCGGCATTTCCATGCGCACGGCGAGTTCGTCGGGGGTCGGCTCGCGACCCATTTCCTGCAACATCTGCCGCGAGATGCGATTCAATTTATTGATCGTCTCGATCATGTGCACCGGGATACGGATGGTGCGAGCTTGGTCGGCGATCGAACGAGTGATGGCCTGACGGATCCACCAAGTCGCGTAGGTCGAGAATTTATAACCGCGACGATATTCGAATTTGTCGACGGCCTTCATCAAACCAATGTTGCCTTCCTGGATGAGGTCGAGGAACTGCAGGCCGCGGTTGGTGTATTTTTTGGCGATCGAGATCACGAGGCGCAAGTTGGCCTCGACCATTTCTTTCTTTGCGCGGCGCGCCTTGGCTTCGCCGATCGACACTTCACGGTTCAAATCTTTGATTTGACCGATCGAGAGGTGGTGCAATTTCTCGAGCTCACCGAGCAACAGCTGGCGCTTGAGGATTTCGTCCTCGAAACGACCGAGCGGAGTCGACCATTTCTTGGCGAGTTTGACGTGCTTGGCGACCCAGCGCTGATTGGTTTCGTTGCGCGGGAACGAGGCGATAAACTCTTTGCGCGGCATGCCGGCATCGCGCACCGCGATCACCATGATCTCTTTTTCGAGCTGGCGGATCTCGTTCACGTGGGCGCGCAGATTGTCGATCAGGGCTTCGAACATGCGCGGCGAGAGCTTGAGTTCCATGAACTCGCCGGAGAGCTTCTTGCGCAACTTCTCGCTCTTCGGATCTTCGAGGCCGACTTTGGCGATCGAGTTGAGCAGTTGCGTATGTAACTTTGTGAGCGACGCAAAACGCCTCGCGGCCTCGATCGGATCGGGGCCAGTGTCGGCGGCTTCTTCGTCGTCACCGTCCTCCGATTCGCTCTCTTCTTCCGCCGCCGGCGCAGCTTCGACTTTGGTCGGATTTTGCGGCTGCGCGATGACGTCGGGCGCGTTCGGGTCGATGAAGCCGACGATGAGATCGGCTAGGCGCCCACCGGTGCCGTTTTTGATCGGCTCGTAGGCCTTGAAGAAGAAATCGTAGGTCGGCGGATAGAGCGAAAGCTGCGTACGCACCGCATCGAGGCCTTCCTCGATGCGCTTCGCGATGCTGATCTCGCCTTCGCGCGTCAAAAGTTCGACCGTGCCCATTTCGCGCATGTACATGCGCACTGGATCGGTGGTGCGACCGAGTTCGGCGTCGAGCGCGGCGAGCGCTGCCGCCGCTTCTTCCACGGCTTCCTCGTCGGACGGCGCGGTCGCCTCGGTGACGAGCAGCGACTCGCTGTCCGGTGCCTTTTCGTACACCGGAATGCCCATGTCGTTGATCGTGTTGACGATCTCTTCGATCTGCTCGGGATCGACGATTTCTGCGGGCAGGAAGTCGTTCACCTGAGCGTAGGTGAGGTAGGACTGCTCTTTGCCGAGCGCGATCAGTTGCTTCAGTTGCGACTGACGCTCTTCCGGGCGGACCGGACGGCGCTCGGGGAGTTGGATGATCTTGCTGCCTTCGCCGCTGGCCTTCGAGGCCTTGCTCGCCTTGGCGGGCGCCGCCGGTTTGGCGGCCTCGACCGGCGCGGCCACGACCGGCTTGGCGGCCGGCGCCGGGGCTTTCGACGCTGGAGCTTTCGATGCAGGCGCAGCTTTCGATGCAGGCGCGGCCTTGGCCGGCGCGACCGACTTGGTCGGGGCGATCGCGGCTTTGGCGGGCGCCGCAGTTTTCGCCGGAGCCGGGGCTTTGCCCTTGACCGGTGCGGCTTTGGCGACCGGCTTGGCGACGGGCTTCGCTACCGGTTTGGCGGCCGGTTTCGCCGCCGGCTTGGACGCGGGCTTCACCGGCTTCGACGCCTTACGCTCCGGCGCGGCTTTCGCCTTCGGCTTCGCTTTGACGACCGCCTTGGCAGCGACCTTGCGCGCCGCGGGCTTGGAGGGTTTCTTGCCGGAGGATGCCTTGGGTTTCTTGCTCATGTGCGCCGATTGCGTGTGAGAGGGCCGAAGGCCGGGGAACCGGTAATTATACCGGCGCCGGGGCGGCCCTTCCAGTAAAAAGCGGCCCGTCGGGCCACGAGGGGGCGATTCCGCCCTACGGGCTCGTTTCGGTCCCTACGGAGCCGTTCGACCCACGAGTAGGCGCTGCAGTTCCTCGCGCTCGGCCGGCCCGAGTCCACCGTCGCGCTCGCGTTCGAGCAGTGCGTTCAGTCGACGGCGGCGCGCCTCGTCGATCATGCGTGCGATGCAGGTTTGGAGTTCTTCGCGCGCAGCGATGTCGTCCCGAATCAAAGATTCGGTGGCCGCGAGTCGTGCGAGGCGTTCCTGTTCCGGTCGATCGCGCCAGCGTTCGAGCAGCGCACCGGTGTTGGCGCAGGGCCGCGCCGTCAGGTCGGCGACGAGTTCGCGCAGAATCTCGGCGCCCGGTTCGTCGATCTTCTCGAGGAGGGCGCGTGATTCCGCGGCGAGTTCGCTGGCCGCTTTCGGGTGGTGCACGATCGTGAGCACTGCCTGTCGCATCATCCCGCCGCGACCGGCGCTGCGCGCGGTGCGCCCGCTGCCGCCTCGATCGTTCGCCGGCGCACGTTGCGATTCGACCGCACCGACTTCGCCGGCCCAAAGTTCACGCAAGCGCGGGGCTGGCAGTTTGATGCTCTCGGCGAGCCGCTCGACCAAAAGTTCTCGGTAAACGCCTTCCGGAACTTTCGCGACCAGCGGTCGCGCGGCCGCCGCGAATCGCGCCCGACCGTCGGCATTGCCGAGATCGGTTTGCGAGGCGAGCTCGCGCACCAAATATTCGGATAGTGGTAACGCGGCATCGAGCCGCGCTTCGAACGCTTCCTTACCTTCTTTGCCGACCAGAGTGTCTGGGTCTTCGCCGTCGGGCAAAAACAAGAAGCGCAATTGTCGGCCCTCACGCACTTCGGGCAAGGCGTTCTGCAGCGCGCGCCACGCGGCAGCGCGCCCGGCGCGGTCGCCGTCGAAGGCGAATACGACCTCTCCGACGAGTCGAAACGCGCGCTTCAAATGTTCCGGTGTCGTTGCCGTGCCGAGCGTCGCGACGGCGTAGTGAATGCCCGCTTGGTGCAGGCGCACGACGTCCATGTAGCCCTCGACCACCATCAGGCGCTTCAACGGTGCGCGCGATTGCCGCGCCTCGTACAGACCGTAGAGTTCGCGACCCTTGTGGAACAGGGCGGTCTCGGGCGAGTTCAAATATTTGGGCTCGCCTTGGTCGATGATGCGACCACCGAACGCGATGCAACGACCGCGCGCGTCGCGTATCGGAAACATCAATCGATCGCGAAACCGATCGTAGGTGCGCTCGCCGTCGATGACGAGACCACAGGCGAGCAGCGCTTCGCGTTGTGCGGCGCCGTTGCCGAATTTTTGCAGCACGTCGTTCCAGGAGTCGGCCGCATAACCGACCATGAAGCGTGCCAAAATTTCCGCATCGAGCCCGCGTCGTATCGCGTAGTCGTGGGCGCGCGGGGTTTTGCGTAGCGTCTCGGCGTAGTGACGCGCGACACGGCCCATGAGTTCGGTGAGATCGTCGCTGCGTCCGCGCGTTTCGTCGGCGCGTGCTTCACGGGGCACTTCGATGCCGGCGCGCGCCGCCAACTCCTCGACCGCCTCGGGGAAGCTCAAGCGGTCGTAATTCATCAAAAATCCGAGCGACGTGCCGTGCGCGCCGCAGCCGAAGCAATGGTAGAACTGCTTATCGGGGCTCACCCAAAAAGACGGTGACTTCTCGTCGTGAAATGGGCAGCAGGCTTTGAATTCGCGCCCGGACTTTTTGAGCGGGACGCGTGCGCCGACGAGCTCGACGATATCGGTGCGACCGATCAGATCGTCGATGAACGATTGCGGAATGCGCCCACTCATGGGCGACAAGGATACGGCTTTCAGCCCGCGGCGGCGGCGAGCTTAGACTTGATGAGGTTACTGACGGCGGCCATGTCGGCGCGTCCGGCGGCCTTGGCTTTCACGATGGCCATGACCTTGCCCATGTCTTTGATCGAGGCCGCCCCGGACTCGCCGATCGCCGCGACGACCAGCGCTTCAACCTCGGCGCTCGACAACTGCTCGGGCATGTAACCCTGCAGCAGAACAATTTCCGTCTGTTCCTTGGCGGCGAGGTCGGCGCGACCGCCGGCCTCGAACTGCGCGATGGCTTCGCGCCGCTGTTTGATCATTTTTTCGACGACGGCGAGGACTTGTGTGTCGTCGAGCATGATGCGCTCGTCGACTTCGCGCTGTTTGATCGCCGCTTGCAACATGCGGATGTGCCCGAGGCGATCTTTATCGCCTGCGCGCATGGCATCCTTCATGTCTTGCGTGATGCGCTCCTTGAGCGACATCGTCGATTCCGCCTCAGCGCGCGCGCGCGATGCGCGGCGAACTGCGCTTGATGTGGCGCTTCACGGCCGCAGCCTTCTTTCGCTTACGCTCTTGCGTCGGCTTTTCGTAGAATTCGCGGCGGCGGAGCTCCGTGAGCACGCCGGCTTTCTCGCAAGCGCGCTTGAAGCGACGCAGGGCGGCGTCGAAATACTCGTTTTCTCGGACACGAACGCTGGGCATCGAAACCTCAACCCCTTGATTTGTAAGGAATTCCGAAGGCGACCTGCTTGTGCAGGGCCCGGGATTCTAATGACCCTACCGGCAAAACGCAAAACTCCATGCGCATTCTCGCGATCGAATCCTCCTGTGACGAGTCTGCCGCCGCGATCCTCGACTCGGATCGCGGCTTGCTGGCGCACGAGCTGTTCTCGCAGATCGAGTTGCATCGAATTTACGGTGGCGTGGTGCCGGAGCTCGCCTCGCGCGACCACGTGCAGCGGCTGTTACCGCTGGTCTCACGGGCGTTAGAGGTCGCCGAGACCGCGCCCGATCGCATCGAGGGCATCGCGTACACCGCCGGCCCCGGTTTGATCGGTGCATTGTTATGTGGCGCCACGCTCGCGCGCTCGCTCGCGTATGCATGGCGGGTGCCGGCCCTCGGCGTGCACCACCTCGAGGGGCATCTACTCGCGCCCTTGCTCGAATCGCGACCGCCGCCGTTCCCGCATGTCGCTTTGTTGGTGTCCGGCGGACACACCATGTTGATCGAGGTGCGTGGGATCGGCGAGTACACGGTGCTCGGCGAAACGCGCGACGACGCGGCAGGCGAGGCGTTCGACAAAAGTGCGAAGTTACTGGGCTTACCGTACCCGGGCGGGCCGCAACTCGCTGCGCTCGCGAGCGACGGACGCGCGGGTGCCTACGAATTTCCGCGACCGATGCTCGATCGGCCGGGCTTAGAGTTTAGTTTTTCCGGACTCAAAACTGCGGTGTTGCACGCGGTGCGTGCCTTTCCCGCGCAACGATCGCCCGCGCAATTGCAGCAGGCACGCGCCGACGTGGCGCGCGAGGTGCAAGAGGCGATCGTCGATACGCTGGTGGCGAAAACACTGCGCGCCCTCGAAGCGACCGGGTTGGTCGATCTCGTGGTCGCCGGTGGTGTCGGCGCCAATCGTCGACTGCGCGCCCGTTTCGATGCCGAGTCCGCGCGTCGCGGCTTGCGCGTGTACTATCCGCGCCTCGAGTTTTGCACCGATAACGCCGCGATGATCGCGGTTGCGGGGCTCGCTCGCTTGCAAGCCGGTGAGCGCGACGGCGCCGGAATCGCGGCGCGTGCGCGTTGGCCGCTAGAGTCGTTGCAGCCGCTCGCCGTGCCGTGACGCGCCATGCGGTGACGCGCCGTCATACGAATTCTTTGGATTTAGCGGGATGCCACGATGAATCAAGTTCGCAAATCGGACACCATCTTCCTCAACGGGCTCGAGGTCGAGTGCATCATCGGCTTCATCGACTGGGAACGACGGATCAAGCAGCGCGTGGTGATCGACTTCGAATTGCCGGTCGATTGCGCGCGCGCGGCGGTGCACGATGCGGTCGAAGACACGCTCGATTACAAGCTCGTCTCGAAGCGCATCATCGCCTTCGTCGAGGCATCGCAGTTCAAGTTGGTCGAGACGATGGCCGAACGACTCGCGCGTCTTGTGCTCGACGAATTCGCGGTCGATTGGATTCGACTGCGCATCAACAAGCCGGGTGCGATTCGCGGCTCGCGCGACGTTGGCGTATCGATCGAGCGACATCGCGAGAGCAGCGCGCAGTCGGCGCCGCGGTGACGACTTCGCAGGCGCCGCTCGACGTTTACGTCGCCGCCGGCAGCAACGTCGATGCATCGAAGAATTTGCAGCGCGCTGCGGCGGGCTTGCGACGCGCCTTCGGCGCGGTGCGTTTTTCGCCCGTGTATCGCAATGCCGCAGTCGGTTTCGAAGGTGACGATTTTCTGAATTTTGCGGCGGCGTTTCGCACGACTTTGTCGGTCGAGGCGGTGATAGAGCATCTGCAAACGATCGAGGGCGAATGTGGACGGAGTCGCGATGCGCCGAAGTGGGCGCCGCGCAGCATGGATCTCGACATATTGCTGTACGGCGATTTGGTGTGTGAGCGACCGGGATTGGTTTTGCCCCGACCCGATTTGATCAAGCGGCCCTATATGCTCGGGCCGATGGTTGATCTTGAGCCGCAGCTTCGACATCCGACGCTCGGTCGTACGCTCGCCGAGTTATGGGCCGGCTTCGATCACGCGGCACACCCGATGCATCGCGAGCCCCTGGCGCTCGATGCGCCGCGCTCGTCCGTCAAAGATTGAGCGATACGCCGTGCGACATCGATCACCAGCCGACGCTACGACCGCCGTCGACCGCCAATATTTGACCGGTGACGTAGGGCGCATCGGCGGCGAAGAACAGCGCGGTGCGGGCGATATCGTCGGCGGAGCCGGTGCGCTTCAACAAGGTACGCTCGACGATCTTTTGTTGCAGCGCGGCATCGGCGATACCGTCTTCGGGCCACATCACTGGCCCCGGTGCGATGCCGTTGACGCGCACTTGCGGTCCGAGTTCGCGCGCGAGCGAACGCGTCAACATGATCAGACCGGCTTTGGCCGCGCCGTATACGGGATAACGGCGCAGCGGACGCATGCCGTGAATGTCGACGATGTTGATGATGAGGCCGCGCGCCAAGCGCAAGGCGGGTGCAGCCGCCTGCGACAAAAACAACGGCGCTTTCAAATTAGAGCCGAACAGGTCGTCCCAATGTTTCTCGGTGATTTCGCCGATCGGCGTCGGATAAAAGGTCGAGGCATTATTAACCAGAATGTCGAGCCGACCGAAACGTTGCTGCGCTGTCTCGATCAAAACCCCGAGCTTGGCGGTGTCGAGCAGATCGAGACTCACCGCAGCGGCACTGCCGGCGCGTCGTGCTTCGAGTTGCGCGACCAATTTTTCGGCTTCGTCGAGCGAGCGATTGCAGTGCACCAGCACGTCGGCGCCTGCGGCATGGAAGCGTCGTGCGATCGCTGCGCCAACGCGGCGCGCCGCACCGGTGATCAACGCGACTTTGCCCGCGAGTGGGGCCGGGTTCTCGACGATCGATGCTGTCATGGGGTGAGAGTATGACGGGCGGGGGTGCGGGCTCAACGTCCGATCTGCCGCCGCCCGACGTCGATGCGGCGCGGCAATCGGCGCGCGTGTTTGCGCACGTCTCCGAATCGATCGCCGCAGCCGGCGGCTGGTGGTCATTCGCCGAATACCACGATTGCGTGCTGCACGCTCCCGGACTCGGTTATTACAGCGCCGGCGCAAGCAAATTCGGTGCCGCGGGCGATTTCGTCACGGCGCCCGAGTTGTCGCGGCTGTTCGCGCGAACCTGCGCGACCCAACTCGACCTTTGCTTGCGAGTGCACGGCGGTGAGCTGCTCGAAATCGGCCCGGGTACCGGCAGTTTTGCGGCCGAGTCGCTCGAGATCTTCGCGCTGCTCGGCACACCGCTCGAGCGTTATGCCTTGCTCGACACCAGTGCCGACATGCGGGCGCGTCAGCGCGCACGATTGCTAGCATCACCGGCTGCGCAAGTGATCGACTGCACGTGGCCGGACGCCTGGCCGCAACCCTTCACCGGCGTGGTGTTCGGCAACGAGTTACTCGACGCGATGCCCTGCGAGCGATTTTTGATGCGCGACGGTGTGCCGTGGCGACTCGGTGTCGGGCTTGAGGCGGGCCGACTCGTGTGGCGCGCGCGGCCGGCCGACGGTGCGTGCGCGGGTGATGACGCGTTCGTGCGCTATCTGCAGGCTGCGCTCGCGGACATTTCTTTGCCGGACGGTTATCGGGGTGAATTCCATCCGGGTTTCGACGCCTGGTTTGCGGCCTTGGGCGCGGTGTTACGCCGTGGCACGGTACTACTCGCCGATTACGGTTTACCGCGCCGGCAGTTGTTCCACCCCGAGCGCACTATGGGCAGTCTGCGTTGCCATTATCGACACCGGGCGCACGACGATCCTTTTCTTTGGCCGGGGCTCGTCGACGTCACGGCTTGGGTCGACTTCACCGCCGTCGCCGAGAGTGCGACCCGGGCGGGGTTCGAGGTCGCGGGCTTCACGACGCAGACGGCGTTTTTGTTGGGCGGTGGTATCGAGGCGCAACTGGCCGCGGCACAGGCTGACGCGCGCGACGAATCGGAATCGGTTGCGATCGCACACGGCGCACGCCAACTTTTGATGCCGGGCGAGATGGGCGAGGCCGTCAAAGTCATGTTGCTGACCCGCGATTGCGACATCGATCTGCCGGGCTTCGCGTTCGCCGATTTGACGCACTCGCTATGACGCGGCGCCGCGCGCGGCGGTCTCGATCGCCGCGAGTCTTTTGAGGCGTAGGCGTGCACCGATGGCGGGGCCCGCGAGACCGGTACGCTCGGCGGCATCGAGCGTGACGCCGAGCGCCGCGGTGTGCGCGGCCGCGACGCGTGCGCGTTGCGGATAGGGGCGCGTTTCTAAACCGAGCCGGCCGCGCGCGTCGCATTCGCAGGTTTCGAGCAGCGCATCGAAGCGCGCCGGACGACGAAACGCATCCGCCGCTTCGAAGAATTCGAGCAAGGTGCTGGCGCGTAATTCGAGACCACGATGCACGTGCGTATGGAAGCGACCGGCGAGCAACGCGAGCTCGCGATGCTCTTGCGGCACGCGAAGTCGATCGCTCAACGATTCGATGGCGGTGAGTCCACGCGTCTCGTGGCCATGATGACGCGGCCATTCGTCGCGCGGCGTGAGTGCTTTGCCGAGATCGTGGGCGAGTAACGCATAGCGCACGATGCTAGGCGCTGCGCGGGCGGCGGCGACATCGAGCGTCAATAACAAATGTTCACCGGTGTCGATTTCTGGATGCCATTCCGCGCGTTGCGGTACGCCGAACAATGCATCGACTTCGGGTAACACCACGCGCAGCGCCCCGCAGGCACGCAGAGTTTCGAGCGCCGCACGCGGCGCGGGCTCATCGAGTGCACGCTCGAGTTCGCGCCACACGCGTTCGGCGACGAGCGCATCGACTTCGCCGGCGTCGACCATCGATCGCATGAGCGCCAAAGTTTCCGGTGCGATGCGAAAGCCGAGCGGCGCGAAGCGCGCCGCGAAACGCGCGACGCGCAAGATGCGCACTGGGTCTTCGACGAACGCCGGCGAGACGTGGCGCAGCACACGTGCGGCGAGATCGGCGCGGCCGCCGTACGGATCGACCAAAGTCCCGTCGGCCCGTCGCGCCATCGCGTTGATCGTGAGGTCGCGGCGCGCGAGATCCTGTTCCAGCGTCACGCTGGGCGCGAAGTCGGTGGTGAAACCGCGATAGCCCGGCGCGACTTTCCGCTCGAGTCGCGCGAGTGCATGTTCTTCGTTGGTCTCGGGGTGAAGAAAAACGGGAAAGTCGCGCCCCACGGCGCGATAGCCACGCGCTTCGAGATCTTCGGGTGTCGCACCGACGACGACCCAGTCGCGTTCTTTGACCGGACGTCCGAGCAGTTCGTCGCGTACCGCGCCGCCGACTAGGCAGATTTCCATGCGCGCATGGTACCGCGCAGCGCAGCGGGACGAATGCCGAGTCGTGTGCAGCCATCGTCGCGGCAAATATTGTCGACGGTCAGCGAACGGAAGTTGTCGCGGGAGAACGGCTTGCCGGGCAGGAAATCCATGATCGCCGCTTGTAGACGACCGATGGCATCGGGTAGCGGGATGACGTGCGTTCGTACACCCTCGAGTTCGCCGACGCAACGCACGAGATCGGCGAGCGTCATGATTTCGGGGCCGCACAAATCGAAGCTCGCGCGGCTCGTCGGGCCACCGTGCAGCGCGCGATCGAAGGCGCTGGCGACGTCCTCGACCCACACCGGTGCGAAGCGTGCGCCGGCACGGGCGAGCGGCATGATGCCGCGCGACAGGCGCAGCAACGCGGCGAAGCGATTGGTGAGCGAGTCGCGCGCGCCGAAAATCACTGATGGTCGAATGATGGTCCAGTCGAGCGTCAGCGGCGCCGCACGCACGTGCCGCTCGGCCAGTCCTTTGGAGCGCAGATAGTGACTCGGACCATGCTCGTCGGCGCCGAGCGCGCTCATGTGCAGATATCGTGAAACTTTGGCGGCGCTCGCCGCCTCGATCGACTTTCGAGTCAGTTCCGCATGCGCGCGCAGGAAGCCGCGGCCCGAGTCACCGCGCTCGTTGAGGATGCCGACCAGATTGACGACAACTTCGCAGCTACGAAACAGACGTGCGAGCGTCGCGGGGTCGTGCACGTCGGCGCGCACGACACGCACCGTCGGCAAGACCGCCAGATGTCGGGCGCGCGACGGGTCGCGCGAGGGCAAAGTGATCTCGTGCCCTGCGCGCGCCCATCGTGTCACCAAAGACGTTCCGACGAAGCCGGTACCGCCTAGGATGGCGATCTTCATCAAGCCGCTTCGACGGTGATGCGGCGTGGCTCGATTTTGGGTTGTTTCGCGACCGTGATTTCGAGCACGCCGTGGCTGCTGCGGGCGGTGATTTGATCGCTTGCGGCGTCCTCGGGCAGGGTGAAGCGGCGCAGGTAGTTCGTCTCCGGATTGCGACGGGTCGCCTTGAGGGTCAACACGCCGTCCTCGGTGGTTATTTCGATGTCGTTCGGCAGCACGCCCGGCAGGTCGGCGCGCAGCACGTAGCGACCGGCTTCCTCTTCGACGGCGACGGGCGGCACCGCAGCGGCTGCGGTCTGCACGGCGGCGCGCACGGCAGCTTGGGGAACGAGGCGAAAGTCGTAGCGGATCAGGCTCATGGTTCAATCTCCGTATTCGTGGTGGGCGACCCTGCGTCGCCCGAATGAAACCGGAATTGCGGGTCGCCGGACGGAATTCAAGTCCCGAACCGGCGTGCGGCGGTGGTGTCAAGGGGTCGGCTTGGGGAAAACCTGTGAATTCGGTGTGGACGGGACGCCACACAAGATCTTGGGGGTAGTGACTTTCCGCAGGGGTGTGCGGTCGGCCACGGTTCCGGCGGCGATTTGACGGCCTGATGTTTTATAACCACATGATTTAAATGGATTAATATTCCTGCTCGAAACGCTCAAGAAAGTCTTGACGCTCCCCCGGCCCCTGCTTAGTCTTCCCGCGTCGACACAACATCTTGTGTGCGGGCTGCGCGCGGATCGAAGGGGTCGAAGGGCTGGGGTAGGCCGGTGGACGGCTTTCAACCGATGACAATCAGGGCTCAGTGGACGGGTCGTCCCGAGGCTTTTTTTGATTGGTTTTCCCCGCGAATTTAGGGTTGTTGAATTTTTAGAGGGGAGCCACATTCCGCGATGAATAGCGTTGTGAAGCTCGTTACGAACGACGTCGATGCGATCCCTTTCCAAGAAGCCTCGCTCGACATTTGGGAAAAGAAATACCGCCTGGTTTCCAAGAGCGGTGACGCCGTCGATAAGACGATGGACGACACCTACAAACGCGTCGCCCGGGCACTCGCCGATGTCGAGCCCGAGGCGCAGCGCGAGCATTGGAACGAGCGTTTTCTTTGGGCGTTGCGCCGCGGGGCGATTCCCGCAGGTCGCGTCACGTCCAACGCCGGTGCGCTCGAGCACAAGCCGGCGACCTCGACCATCAACTGCACGGTCTCGGGCACGATCCGCGACTCCATGGACGACATCCTCGGCAAGGTGCACGAGGCGGGTCTTACGCTGAAGGCCGGCTGCGGCATCGGCTACGAATTCTCGACGCTGCGGCCGCGCGGCGCGTACGTGTCGGGTGCCGGTGCGTACACCTCGGGCCCGCTGTCGTTCATGGATATCTACGACAAGATGTGCTTCACGGTGTCGTCCGCCGGTGGTCGTCGCGGTGCGCAGATGGGCACCTTCGACGTCGGTCACCCCGACGCCATGGAATTCATTCGAGCGAAGCGTGAGAACGGTCGACTGCGCCAGTTCAATCTCTCGCTGCTCATCACCGACGAATTCATGCAGGCGGTGCGCGAAGATGCCGAGTGGCGTTTGGCGTTCCCGATCTCGCGCAAAGAATTCGAGGCCGATCGACCGAACGTCGACGATCCGAGTCAATACGTATGGCGCGAGTGGCCGCACAACGACAATTTGGTGGTCAACGACTCGGGTCTCGTGGCGTGCAAGGTCTACAAAACTCTGCCGGCGCGCCGTATGTGGGACGTCATCATGTCGTCCACCTACGATTTCGCCGAGCCCGGTTTCATCCTCATCGACCGCGTCAATGAAATGAACAACAACTGGTGGTGCGAGAACATCCGCGCCACCAATCCTTGCGGCGAGCAGCCGCTGCCGCCGTACGGTTCTTGCCTGCTCGGCTCGGTGAACTTGACGCGGTTCGTGCGCAAGCCGTTCACCGCCGATGCGCAGTTTGATTGGGAAGAGTATCGCGAGGTCGTCAAAGTATTCACGCGCATGCTCGACAACGTGGTCGAGATCAACGGCCTGCCGCTCGAGGGGCAGCGCAACGAGATTTTGCGCAAGCGTCGTCACGGCATGGGCTTTTTGGGTCTCGGCAGTTCGATGACGCTGCTCGGCATGAAATACGGTTCGCCCGAGTCGATCCAATTCACCGAAGACGTATCGCGTGAAATGGCGGTCGCCGGCTGGGAAGCCGCGCTCGATCTCGCACGCGAGAAGGGCCCGGCGCCGATCATGAACGAAGAGTTCGTGGTCACTGCCGAGATGCTGCGCAAGCGTCCGGAGATGGCGCGCGACGGTTGGAAGGTTGGCAGTAAAATTCCGGGTCGCGTACTGCACGCACGCTACAGTCGCTACATGCAACGCGTCGCGGCAGTCGCCCCGGCACTCGTCGATCAACTCGCGTTGGTCGGTGGGCGGTTCACGCACCACACCTCGATCGCACCGACGGGCACGATCTCGCTGTCGCTCGCCAATAATGCCAGCAACGGCATCGAGCCCTCGTTCGCACATCACTACTTCCGTAACGTGATCCGCGAAGGCAAGAAGTCCAAAGAAAAGGTCGACGTGTTCTCCTTCGAATTGCTCGCCTATCGCGAACTCGTGAATCGGCGCGCGATTCCGAACTCGAGCAATCCGGCCGAGCAGTTGCCCGACTACTTCACCACCGCCGACGACATCACGCCGACCGAGCACGTCGACATCCAGGCGGCCTCGCAAAAGTGGATCGACTCGTCGATTTCTAAGACCGCCAACGTGCCCACCGACTTCAACTACGACGCGTTCAAAGATATCTACCTCTACGCGCACGAGAAGGGTCTGAAGGGCTGCACCACCTTCCGCTTCAATCCCGAAGCCTTCCAGGGCGTGCTCGTCAAGGAAGAAGACCTCAAGAACACCACCTACGTGTTCACACTCGAGGACGGCACCGAGGTGTCGGTCAAGGGCGACGAGGAAATCGAGTACGACGGCGAGATGCACTCCGCCGCCAATCTCTTCGATGCCTTGAAGGAAGGCTACTACGGTAAGTTTTGAGGTTCGTTTCGTCATGGCCGCCATCAAGATCGACAAGAAGATTTCGAAGTACCGCGTGCAAAAGCCGAGCGCCGAGGCGGCGCAGGCGGCCGCGCCCGTCAACGTGGCCGATTTGCCGACGAGTTATGGCGGTAAAGTCGTGCGGCTCACCGAAGAGGTGCAGCGCCCCGAGGTGCTGATCGGTTCGACGTACAAAATCAAAACCCCGGTATCCGATCATGCGATGTATGTCACCATCAACGACATCATCCTCAACGAGGGCACCGAGCACGAACAGCGCCGGCCGTTTGAGGTGTTCATCAACTCGAAGAATCTCGATCACTATCAATGGATCGTCGCGCTGACGCGCATCATCTCCGCGGTGTTCCGCAAAGGTGGTGACGTCACGTTCTTGGTCGAGGAGCTGAAGGCGGTGTTCGATCCGCGCGGCGGCTACTGGCAGCCCGGCGGAAAATTCATGCCGTCGATCATCGCCGAGCTCGGCCACGTGATCGAAAAGCATCTGCAGACCATCGGCTTGATGGCGCGCCCCGAACTCGACGAGCATCAAAAGAAACTCGTCGACGAGAAGCGCGCGGAATTCGAAGCCCGTAACAAACAGGCCGATGCGTTCGCGAAGTCGCACTTCCCGGAGGGCGCGCAGTTGTGCAGCAAGTGCAGCACCGCGGCGGTCGTGATGATGGACGGCTGCATGACTTGCCTCAATTGCGGCGATTCAAAATGCGGCTGACCCGCTCGCGGGTCGTCACGACATTTTTGGTTTTGTTGGGTGGCGCGATCGCAGCGTCGACGACCGCCGCACAACCGCAGCAGGCCCAGCAG
>RGUL01000140.1 GCA_010027845.1 Gammaproteobacteria bacterium | reverse complement strand
CCCATCAATCGACCGCTGGCATCGCGTACTTCGCTGCCTTCGACGCGACCTTGCAGGCGCCCCGATGCATCGCGCACCTCATTGCCGTCGAATCTCCCGATGAGCGAGCCGTTGGCACTACGAATCTCGGTGCCTTCGAAACGCAGATAAAGGCGCCCCGAAGCGTCGCGTACTTCGCTGCCGTCGAGACGATACAGCAGACTGCCGTTCGCACTGCGTACCTCACGATCGGCGATTCGTGCGATTAGCGAGCCGTTTGCACTGCGTACTTCGTCGGCGAGCACTACGTCCGGTCGTACGGCGCAGATCAGCAACAACACTCGCAGCACGCTACCGAGTCGCGGCGAGTGGCTCGCCGAAGGGCGTAAGTTTTTCATGAGCGAGCCACTCGGTCGGCGGCGATCCTTGCGGCTTCTTGGGTTGCAGAATCTTTGGCAAGACCGTCGATAACGCCATGCCGATCTTCGATACTACGGTTTTGACTCGCCTTGAATTTCGCGGTCGACGTTTCGATGTCGAATTGCAGGGCGACGATACCCGCTAGCATCTTTTCGATGTAACTCGCGGGCGCATCGCTGACCGCCCAAGGCTCGCGACGCCCCGACTCCATCATGTGCGTGAGACGTTCGACGATGTCGAGTTTGACCGTGCGCTCGTGCGAACAGGTGATGCGACCCCGTAGATGGACAGTCGCATAGTTCCAGGTCGGCACGACCTCGTGTGTGCTCCGCTTGCTTGGATAAAGTGAGGGTGAGACGTAGGCCGAGGCGCCTGTGAAGACCAAAACCGCCTCGCACCCTTCGCCGATCAGCCGCCACGTGTCGTTCGATTTCGATACGTGAGCGACCAAACTTTCGCCCGCATTGACGCCTGCGAGGCGTGCGAACGGAATGTGGTCGACCTGTGCGCGTCCGTCGTGTACGAGCACCAAAGTGGCGAGAGGGTGACGGTCGAGCAACGCAGTGATCGCGTCGTGATCGACTTCGGTGAAGACAGTAGGTACGTACACGGCAAGGTCTCCTGCTGGACGATGATCGCCGCGTGAGTCGCGCCGTATCCAGCGTTAGAATTATGGCATGAGCGATGCAAAATCCGATTCAAGCCCGACGTCGTGGCGCCGTTGGCACTACGGCGCCGCCGGCGTGATGCTCGTGGCGATGTTCGGTTTGTCTTTTTGGGCTTGGCAGCAGTTGCCCGTCGATGCACGGATCGCGGTCCATTTTGGTTTCGATGGCGTGCCCGATCGTTGGGCGGGGCGCGCCGAGGGACTTTTGATCTTGCCGGTGATCGCAACGGTGACAGCGGTCGTGATGGCGCTCGTACCCCGCATCGATCCGCGTGGCAAAAACCTTAAATCCGACGGCGACTGGTATGTCTTGATCGTTCTTGTGGTGTTGGCGGTGCTGGCGTGTGCGCACGTCGCGATCATCGAGTCGGCGTTGACTGGCCGCGCGCGGCCCGCGGATTTCATCACGCTGCCGCTAGTCGTGCTGTGCGCGGCTCTCGGTCGCTTCCTTGGCCGCAGTCGCTCCAATTTCTTCGTCGGTGTGCGAACGCCTTGGACCTTGTCGAGCGACTACGCTTGGCAGCGGGCGAATTCGCTCGCTGGAAGCGGATTTTTGGCGACCGGCGTCGTGGGTTTGATCACACTGGCACTCGCCGGCGGGCCGTGGGCCCTCAAAGTATTGTTGGGTGGCATGGTCGTGACCGCGGTGGTGGCGACGCTCGCTTCCTATTTCTTTTGGCGTAACGATCCCGGTGCCGTGCGATGACGAGTACCCTGCAACCCGTGCTCAGCGGGGCTTTGGTTCGTATCGAGCCCATGCGCGCAGACGATCACGATGCGCTGTTCGCCGTGGCGTGCGACCCGCTCATTTGGGAGCAACACCCCGCGCACGACCGCTGGCAGCCGGCGGTGTTTCGTCGGTTGTTCGACGAGGGGTTGGCCTCCGGCGGCGGTTTGACGGTGCGCGATGCAGCTTCGGGCGAGGTGATCGGTTCCTCGCGCTACTATGAATTCCGTCCGGCTCAGCGTGACATTTCGATCGGCTACACCTTTCTAGCCCGTCGCTGCTGGGGCAGCACCTACAACCACGA
>RGUL01000139.1 GCA_010027845.1 Gammaproteobacteria bacterium | reverse complement strand
GCATCTGCATGCAGATGCGTCGTCGGCGATGCGCGGTACGAACACACTCGAGACGTTGCGAAAAACCCTGTCGGCCGCGCGCGAGACGATCGCCGCGGCCGACGCTATTTTGCACACCGGCGATGCGGTGCACGACGAGGCGGGCGGATATCTTTGGCTGCAACGCGAGTTGGGCAGCTTCGACAAACCGGTGCTGTGCGTGCCGGGCAATCACGACGATCCGCTCGCGATGCGCGAATTGCTGCCCGCGCCGTTCGAACATGGCGGGCATCGGGATTTCGGCCGGTGGCGCCTCGTAGGCGAGTGATGCACGACCGTCAGAGGGGCTAATCGCACCCTCATCGCCGCACTCCAGCTGCACTTCCGGTGCATTGGCATGATTGATTGGTGTCAGGCGAATCGGGCCGGCCTCGCCGTTTCGTGAGGCAACCAGCACCTGCTCACTCTGTCGGCCATGCCCTGCAATGAGCGCCGTAATCGTTTCGGGGTCAACTCCCGCGTGGCTTACGGGGAGCGTGATGACCGCCGTCGTCCCAGCGACCTCACCGAGTGCGGCAGCTGCCACAGCGGCGAACTGGGCCGAGGGGGTGGAGCGGCTCAAGGTTGGGGCAACTTCGCCCGAGGAGAGACCTGAGATAAGGATCGGATGTGCACCGCCAGACCAGGCGGCTTCGACCAGTCGCGAGAGCTCTGGGCGGGCGTCCCCAGGGGTCGTTGGGGTGCCTGAAATGATGATGTGCGCAGCGACGGTCATGCCCAGAAGTATACGGGTCGGCGAAGCGTGCGAGAATCTGCCGATGACCACAGCAAATCCACCCGCAGGTCTCGTCGCGCAAACCGGCATCCGCACGGTCGGTATCGTCGCGCACGTTGACCATGGCAAAACAACACTGGTCGACAGTCTCCTCCGCCAGAACGGCGCATTCCGAGCTAACGAAGAGCTTGTTGAGCGCGTCATGGACAGCGGCGACCTTGAACGGGAGAAGGGGATCACGATCCTCGCCAAGGAGACCGCCATCGACTTCAAGGGGGTCCGCGTCGTTATCGTTGACACCCCAGGGCACGCCGATTTCGGCGGCGAGGTAGAACGAAGCCTCCTCGCGGTGGACGCGGTGCTCCTCTTGGTGGACGCCTCCGAGGGTCCACTCCCGCAGACGCGCTACGTCCTCTCAAAGGCGCTGGCGCGATCACTCCCCGTCATCCTCGTCATCAACAAGATCGACCGCCCAGACGCGCGCATCAAGGAGGTGATCGACGAGGTTTACGAGCTCTTCCTCGACCTCGGTGCGAATGAGCAGCAGATCGACTTCCCCATCGTCTACACAAATGCGCGCGCCGGCACCGCCACGCGCGACATGGAGAAGCCTGGCACCGACCTGATCCCACTGCTGGACTGCGTGCTTGAGACTGCACCAGCACCGATGCATGAGCCTGGTCACCCTCTGCAGGTGCTGATCACCAACCTTGCAGCGAACGACTTTGTGGGCCGCATCGCTGTTGGGCGCATTCGCAACGGCGTTGTTCGTAAGGGGGCAAAGATCACCATCATTCGCGATGAGAGTGCCGTGACGGGTACCGTTACCAGCCTTACCCTGCCACAGGGGATTGAGCGCGTGGAGGTTCCAGAAGCCGGCCCTGGCGAAATTGTCGGCATTGCGGGACTCGCCGATGTCGAGATCGGCGAAACGATCACCGATCCTGCCGATCCGCGCCCACTGGAGCGACTCCATGTTGATCCGCCAACGTTGCAAATGACCTTCGGCGTCAACACCAGCCCGATCGGTGGCAAAGATGGGAAGTTCCTCACGTCGCGGCAGCTCAAGGCACGACTTGAAAAAGAGGTGCTTGGCAATCCTGCAATTGAAGTGAGCCCAACCGACTCAGGCGAAGCCTTCCAGGTGCGCGGCCGCGGCGAGCTTCAACTCGCAATCCTTGTGGAGCAGATGCGTCGCGAAGGCTTCGAGCTCGAGGTCTCTCG
This sequence comes from Gammaproteobacteria bacterium, assembly GCA_010027845.1. GTDB lineage: Bacteria > Pseudomonadota > Gammaproteobacteria > Steroidobacterales > Steroidobacteraceae > UBA964. The sequence continues at coordinate 220 of RGUL01000139.1, read as the reverse complement.
GCCTGAGGTGCTTATCCATCGAACGGAGAACGGCATCGAGGAGCCATTTGAACAGCTTACGATCGACGTGCCGGTTGACTTCGTCGGCGTGATCACTGGCATCATGGCTGAGCGTCGGGCGCGAATGGAGAACATCCAGCACGGCGCAGATGGTCGCGCTCGTGTCGACTTCCTGATTCCAACGCGCGGCCTGATCGGCGTCCGCGGACGCATCCTGACC
>RGUL01000138.1 GCA_010027845.1 Gammaproteobacteria bacterium | reverse complement strand
ACCTGCCCCGAGGTCGCAGCAGTAGCCGAGAGGTTCAAGAACTTGAGGGTTCGGGTCGCGCCGTTCTTGCCAGTGAAGGTAAGCGAGTACTCTTGCGCCGCACTCGCGGTCGACGATATCGCGTTCGTAAAGGAACCTGAGCGCGTGCTTGAGACCTCGGTCTCTCCGATGCGGATCTTCAATCCGTCCGTGCTACCGAAATCGAAACCGTTCGCGTTGTCGATGATACCGCCCGTCACCTTGGCCGGCGTCGAATCCACCTTGCCCGTTTGATCGTTCAAGTAATAGAGCGGGTGCGGCGCCGATGCGTTGAAGGTCGGGTCGAACTGCGTCGGATCGGTCGTTTGTTGACCGAACTTGTCGATGTAAACGGACTCGCCTTTATCCGTTTTTGCCGACAACAGCGCAGGCTTAATTTCGCGATCACCGACGTAAATATACGTTTGCCATTTGTTGGTCGGATCTTCGATCGTCGCGTTCGACACTTTGACGTAATAAATCGTGGCGATCGACGGGTTACCCAGGGAGTCGAACACCGTGATTGAGGTCGATCGGTTGAAGGTCTTCGGGTCGTTACGATCGAATCGATAGACGGCGGCGCCCGAGGCGTACTGCGCCTGTTTCGGAATAATTTCCGCGTCGGCGGGCAGGTTAACGCCGAGGTCGATCTTCGACGATGCCTTAGGCAGGCCCGACGTGGTCGGCAACTGCAACGACTTGGCCGAAGCCAAGCCCGTCGCGACCACGGATCCGTCGTCGTTGACCGGGAAGACTTGCACGAACTGACCGGACGAGTCGACGACGTATCGGTCGTTGTTGACGCGGAACGAGCCGTTACGCGTGTACACCGTCTGGTTCGACGTCAAGTTCGGCTTCAACACGAAGAAGCCTTGCCCCTGAATCGCCATGTCGAGCGAGTTCTGGGAGAAGGCCACGTTACCTTGCGAGAATTCCTGGGCCACGCCTTTGAGCAACACGCCTTGACCGACCGAACTCGAAGCATTTTGCAGCGGCGACGTCGCGAAGATATCGCCGAATTCGGCGCGCGACTTTTTGAAGCCGATCGTGCCAACGTTCGCGATGTTATTGCTGACAATGCCGAGTTCGGCAGTCGCTGCGTTAAGGCCAGTCAGTGAGGTATAGAACGACATGGTGGTGCTCCGACGTCTTCTGAGTTCGTAAAAAATTAATCAGCGAATAGATGTGACTTGCGAGAGCGACACTTTGCTGCCGTTCTGCAAATTCAGCATGAGATCCGAGCCGTTCATACCGACGCTCGTAATCGGGGTGTACAACAAGGCTTGCGCGGCTTCCGTTTTGCCGCCACGCAAGACGGAAACTTCGATGCGATATTGCCCAGGCAGCGCGTTTTCACCGCCCGGCAAAGAGCCGTCCCACGAGAACGGGTAATCGCCCGAGGCCGATGGCCCGAGCTCGAAAGAATCCATGGTCTGTCCGACCGCGTTCTTCACGAACACAGTCGCGCCGTCTGCTGGCGCCGTCAATCGAACGACCCCATCGAGACTGCCTTCTTTGGGCAGCGTGCCGAGATTATTTTCGGACAACACCGATCGGCCGATCATTCCGCCGCTCGACAGCAAACGATTGGAGGCGAGCTGATCGGCCACCGCCTTCATTTGCGTCGCCATCTCGCCCATCGACGAAACGGTCGAAAATTGCGCCATTTGTCCTAAGAATTCGCCGTTATCCATGGGCGCATTCGGATCCTGATTCTGCAGCTGCGCGGTCATCAGCTTCAAAAAATCCGACTGGCCGAGGGTTCCCTGATTGGTCGCCTGGGTCTGCTTTTCGGCCGCGAGCGTCGTCAGACTCGCCGGCAACTGCTGACGGATGTTCGACGGAATAGTGGTGGTGGCCATCGTTAATTCCTTACTTCGTATTCATGTCGATGGTGCGCATCATCAGTTCGCGCGCCGTGCTCGCCGTGGTCAGCGCCGTTTCATAGGCGCGCGCCGCATCCAACATGTCCGTCATTTCTTCGAGCGGGTTCACGTTCGAGCGATAGACGTAGCCGTCTTTGTCGGCGAGCGGATTTTCTGGGTCGTACACCTGCGGATTGACGCGCTTCGATTGCGAAATGCCTTCGACTTTCACGCCGAAGCCGCTCTGCAGATCGCCCGTGGCGTTTTCCAACACCGTTGCAAAGACCGGACGCTTCGCTTTGAACGCATCGTCCGACTTGCTCGCAACGGTCTCGAC
>RGUL01000137.1 GCA_010027845.1 Gammaproteobacteria bacterium | reverse complement strand
TCACCCACGCCGATCCTGGGCCCACGATCTTGTCGACTTTGGGAATGGTTTCCGTGCCGTAGGCCATCGCGGCGATCGCTTGCGCACCACCGACGGCAAAGATTTCGGAGATGCCACACAAGCGCGCTGCGGCCAGGATCGCGTTGTCGACGACGCCGCTACGGGCCGGTGTGCAAAGCACGATGCGACGACAGCCTGCGAGCGTCGCCGGCACCGCCGACATCACGAGCGCAGAGGGCAGTGGCGCGCTACCGGCTGGCACGTACAAGCCCACCGAATCGAGCGCTCGCACCACGCGCTCGCAGAGCACGCCGGGTGACGTTTCGATGGCGAGCGGCGCCGGAATTTGTGCTGCGTGAAAGCGCCGCACGTTGTCGATGGCGCGCTGCAAGGCCGCGATGGCAGGTGCGGGCAGGGCATCGACCGCCGCGTCGACCGCTGCGGCATCGACGGCCAGCGGCCCGGCACTACCGTCGAAGCGTGCCGCGTATTCGCGCAGCGCCGCATCGCCGCGCGTGCGCACGGCATCGACGATGACACGTACGTCCGCAAGCAATGTGTCGCGCGCCTCGCTCGCTGGCCGTGCGAGTGCAGCGCGCCGCGCCGTCGCATCCGCTGCACGCAAATCGACGATCGGTAATTTCATGCCAGCATCTTCTCGACCGGCAACACGAGTAGCGCACTCGCACCCGCAGCCTTCAAGCTCTCGAGGGTCTCCCAAAATACGTTCTCGCGACACACTGCGTGCACTGCGACCCGATCGGGGTGACCCTCGAGCGGGATGATGGTGGGCGACTCGCTGCCGGGCAATAATTTTCGGATCGCGGGCAGCGCCGAACGCGGCGCGTGCAACATGATGTACTTACTCTCGCGTACTTGCTGCACGCCGTCGATACGCATCAGCAAACGCTCGACCCACTCGCCCTTACTGGCCGGCAACGCCACGGGGGTGCGGATCAAAACCGCGTGACTTTCGAGCACCTTCTCGACTTCCCGCAAACGATTGGCGAGCAGCGTCGATCCCGTGCTCACGAGATCACAGATCGCATCGGCACGACCGAGTCGCGGCGCGATTTCGACCGCACCCGATAGGGTGACGATTTCGGCATCGATACCGTTGTCGGTCAAAAATTTTCCGAGCAGATACGGGTAGGTGGTGGCGATGCGTTTGCCAGCCAGTGATCGCACGCCGTCGTAACTAAAATTTTCCGGCACGGCGATCGACAACCGACAACGACCGAATTCCAGTGCGCGTACGATTTCGAACCTTGTCGGGTGCCCTTTGGCCGCGAGCTCGAGACTCTTTTCGGCGACCACGTTCAAGCCTACGAGACCGAGATCGCACACGTCTTCCTCGACGAGATCCGGTATGTCGTCGTCACGAACGAACAGCAAATCCAGCGGCATGTTCTCGCCGAAGGCGACCAATTGATCTTTGCCGCGCGAAAATTTGAGTCCGCAACGCACCAAGAGATCGGTGGAGAAGTCGGTCAGCCGCCCCGATTTTTGCATGGCGACCTTCAATCGTGATTGCTCGTCCATCACGGACTCCGGGCGGCGACGCGCGCGCTCGCCAATTCGTAGCCACCGTTGCCATCGCCGAGATAGCGGGCGACGCGACTGATCGTGGTCAAACTCACGCCGGTATGTTTATGAATTTCGCGATAGGGCGCACCGCGGCCGAGCCACTCGACCACCGCCCAACGATCGGACATCGCTTCGATCTCCGCCGGGGTGCACAGATCGCGGAAGAACGCGCGGCATTCCTCGACGTTCCGCAAAGTCAGTATGGCTTGATAGAGGTTCCGCTCCGCGCGCGCTTCTTGGCGCGGGCTGACGTCTTGATGAGCCTTCATGCCGGCCTCTCGTTGTTCCATTGTACTAACATACTAGTACATTAACACGTGGATCGGGCCGGGAGCAACGGCCGGCGGATTGACCCGGATGGCACCGTCACGGTAAATTACCGTCTCTCATCGAGACCAGCCGAGGGACAAGGCCCTTTGACGCTGGGGCAACCGACGCAGCCAACCACTGCGGCAAGGTGCCAACTCCTGCGACCCCGGTGGGTCGTTAGATGAGCGGTCTGTACGGCGGGCGCCTGGCGTCGCGATGGGTACGGACGAGCTGCCTCCCGGCAGTCGCTCGCGTGGGGCTCGATGGGTCGACCAGACCACACGCATGACAGAGCACATCGACCAAGAAGGAATTTTGCAACTCTCCGCGCCGTTCGCGCTGCATCACGGCGGCGTGCTGCCGTGATGCAGCGCGAACGGCGCGGAGA
>RGUL01000136.1 GCA_010027845.1 Gammaproteobacteria bacterium | reverse complement strand
GCAGGGCGCCAAAACGCTCCGCGGCGGAAAAATGGAAGACGTCATCTTCGCCGGTACCTCGACCCGGGGGCCGCTGGGCCGTGCCGAAGTCGTGCTCACCATCGATAATTCGGATGGCGCCCTGCCCATCGAGTACAGCGAAGTCACCATCTCACGCACGCTGTTTCGCAACGGGCAGAGCGAGTACGCCATCAATGGCGAAAGCTGTCGTTTGCTCGACGTGCAAGAACTCCTCAGTGACTCCGGTCTCGGACGCGAGATGCACGTCATCGTGGGTCAGGGGCGGCTCGACGACGTGCTCGCCGCCGGCCCCGAGGATCGTCGAGGATTCATCGAAGAAGCCGCCGGCATTCTCAAGCACCGGCGTCGCAAAGAAAAGACGCTGCGCAAGCTCGAGGCCATGCAGGCAAACCTCACGCGACTGAGCGACCTCGCGGGCGAGGTACGCCGTCAACTCAAACCCCTTGGCGCCCAGGCTGAAGTGGCCCGCGAGGCGCAGAACATTCAAGCGGAGCTGCGGGATGCCCGCGCCCGACTGCTCGCCGATGACGTGGTCACCCTGCGCTCCGCACTCGACGCACACAACCAAACCGAGAGCGAGCGTCACACCGAGCGCATCGTGTTGCAAGAACAACTCGAACGAGCCGTACTCCAGATTCGGCACATCGAAGCGGACACCTCGGCCGAAGAAGTGGATTCGGCTCGACGACTCGTGTTCGGTCTCGAATCAATGCAAGAGCGATTGCGGGGGCTCTTCACGCTCGCCAATCAACGACTCTCCTTTCTCGGTGCCGATTCCGAAGCCACGCCACTCGGCTCCGGTGTCACGCCAGCCATGATTGACGCGGGAGAGACCGAAGTCGAGCGTTTGCGCGCGGCCATTGGTGAGGCCGAAACGCTGTGGCGCGAATCCGGCGAAGCAACGACGGCGGCCCGGGCACGGCTCGACGAGATCGATGAGCAGATTGTTGCCGCCCAGGCCTTGGTCGCCGCCTACGACCTCGAACTCAACACCCTGCGCGGTCGGCGTGACGCGGCCGACGCTCGGCTCGCTTCGGTGCTGTCGGAGATGGCGCGCCAGCAAGCGTCGATTGACGCCGCCCGCGAACGTGCCACGCTCGCGCGTGACGTACTCGCAGCCGCCGAAAGCGACTCGGTGAGTGACGCGGGAGCGACAGCGCTCAACGAGGCCTACGACCAAGCACAACGCGACGTCACGGCGGCGGATGCACTACTCGACGAATTGCGCGAAACACTTCACTCGCTCGAACGTGAACGTGATTCACTCCAAGGGCGCACGGGGGCACTGTCCATGGCGCTCGACCAGCGCGATGGCTCGACCGCGGTCATCGCGGCCAAGATTGCCGGTATTCGCGGTCTCGTTGCCGAGCACGTGCAGATCGAGCCCGGCTTTGAGACCGCCATCGCGGCCGCGCTGGGATCCCTGTCCGATGCGGTGCTCGCCGACAATCTTGACGCGGGCGTGACAGCCATGGCGAGTGCGCGAACGGGAGATCTCGGTCGTGTCGAACTCGTCGTCGCCACCGGTGCACCGGTGAGTAGCGGAGCACCGGTTCGCGTTGCGGGACTGACACCAGCCACCGATGTGGTGACCGCGCCCGACGGTGTCATGGCCCTATTGCGCACCACGCTCATCGCCGATGATGTCGAGGCGGCACGCGCCGCCTGGGTCGGTCCGCTCGCACAAAACGCGGACGACGTCACCGTCATCACGCGCGAGGGAGACGTGCTCACTCGCCATGTCTTGCGCGGCGGGTCATCCAAAAAGCAGAGTCGAATCGAGCTCGTCGCCGAGCGCGACGCGGCCGCTTCGCGTCTCGACGTCGTTGTTGCCACCATCGATTCATCCCGGTTCGCCCTCGCCGATCAACGTGCAACGGCGGAAGTGGCAAAAGAGCGAGCGGCCGCGGCGTTGAGCGCGTTGCGTGATTTTGACGCGCAACTGGCGCAACGCAGCGAGGCGCTCAACCGTGCCCGCGTGCAGTCCGAGGCGGCGGATGCGGAACTCGCCCGCATCGAGGACGGACTCGTGGCGGCAACCGCCGCACTCGCACAAACTCAAGCCGAAGCAGAGTCCGCCGCCGCCGAGTTGGCGGCACGCGAAGCGACGCCACGACCCCAACTCGACGTAGAAGCCCGTGACGGGGCATCCGCCGAACTCGAACGTCGGCGTGAAGCGGAGGTGCAAGCGCGACTCGATCTCGAAACGGCCCGCGAGCGGGTGCGCGCCGAGGAACTGCGCGTGGAGAGCCTTCGTCAGCAGCTCGAAGCTGACCGTCAGGCGGCCGAAGAGACCGCTCGACGAATGGTCATTCGCCGTCGGCAAATGGAATCCGCCACGGAGGTCACCCGCGACTTGCCGGCCGTTCTCACATCGATCGACACGTCGGTCAGTGAAGCGCGCGTGGT
>RGUL01000135.1 GCA_010027845.1 Gammaproteobacteria bacterium | reverse complement strand
CTGCAACTGTTGGTGGTGGTTCTGCTGGAGTTAATGAAAATGTAGCCAGTCAAGGTTCTGCTTCTGTATTTTCTACTATTACAGCAACAGGTGGTGGCGGTGGTAACGGTCAATCTGGTAGTGACGGCGGTAACGGTGGTTCAGGCGGTGGTGGTAGCGTTGGTCGTGCTGGTGGTACTGGAATTAGCGGACAAGGTTTTGCTGGTGGAGGTTCAGTAACAGGTTCTGGTGGTTCTGGCGGTGGCGCTGGCGCTGTTGGTGTTACTGGTACTTCAACTAATTCTAATAATGGTGGTACTGGTGTAGCATCAACCATAACTGGTTCTTCAGTATTTAGGGCTGAAGGAGGCGGTGCTGTTGGTGCTTCTGGAAGTGGTCAACAAACTGGTGGTACTGGTTTAGGTGGCGGTGGTGCTGCATACAGAGATAATACAACCACTAATCCTTATACTCCTTGTGCTGGTACTGCAAACACAGGTGGTGGCGGTGGTGGACATACACCTATAAATAGCGGAAACCTTGTTTGGGGTGGTAATGGTGGTTCAGGAGTAGTTATTTTAAGGTACCCTGATACTTACACAATTACTATTGGTGGGGGTGGGGCAGGAGCCACTATTTACGGAACTACAGGGGCAAGCGGTTCTAGCTCCACTTTCAGCTCAATTACTTCAAATGGAGGTGGAGGTGGTGGGTTTTACACCGGAGGAACTACTGGGACTGGGGTTGGGCAAAGTGGTGGTTCGGGAGGTGGAGGAGGATCTGTAGACTGTAATGCTGGTCAGTCTGGGTGTACGACACCTGGTGGATCAGGCAACACTCCTGCAACAACCCCATCACAAGGAAATAACGGGGGTCTAGGCGGTAGGAGTGGAAGTCCACTCGGGGGAGGAGGAGGTGGTGGTAGTGGGGGGTTAGGTGGAAATTATGCTCCCCATCAAGGAGGTGTTGGTGGAGCTGGAACGGCTTCCGCAATTACTGGGACGAGTGTTACTCGTGCTGGGGGAGGTGGCGGAAGTGGCGCGGTTGGGGCTGCTGGAGCACTTGGAGGTAGCGGAGGAGGAGGAAGTGGTACTTCGTCTGGCGCAGGAGGGAATGGAACAGTAAATACAGGTAGTGGCGGTGGTGGGGGTGGTGGTATGTCAGATGCTGGTGGTTCTGGTGGGAAAGGGGTGGTAATTATCCGCCATGCAGACACTTTCCCGACAGCCACTACGACAGGTTCACCAACTATAACAACATCCGGAGGGTTTAAAGTTTACGTCTTTAATGATTCCGGAACTATTCTCTGGTAATTTTATGGCATACTTCGCGCAAATAGACGGAACAAACCAAGTCACCCAGGTCATCTCGGTAAATAACTCTGTTGTTCACGAGCCGGATTATACGTTCCCGCAAACAGAGCCCTTTGGCCAAGTGTTTATCTCGGAAGTCCTTAAACTCCCTGGGGTTTGGAAACAAACCAGCTACAACAAAACCTTCCGAAAAAACTACGCTGGGGTCGGATACACTTATGATCCGACACGGGATGCCTTCATTCCGCCAAAGCCTTACCCGTCCTGGACCTTGGACGAACAAACCTGTCTTTGGAACCCGCAGGTTCCACACCCAAACGACGGAAACGTTTACTCCTGGGACGAGGAGTCGGGTTCCTGGACCCAATTGACTAACCAAAACGGAGGATAGTATTAACCCATGAGCCGAGCACGAGACCTTTCTAAGCTGTTGACCGACGGCATCTCCACGGTAATTCCGGACAACACGGTCAATCTTACTAAGATCCAGAACGTATCTACCGACCGGCTGGTGGGCCGCGACACTGCTGGGACTGGAACCTTGGAGCAGATTCAGGTTACCGGCGGTTTGGAATTCACAGATACCGGCAGCCTCCGCACTTCGGCTTTCACAGGTGACGTCACCAAGGCCGCCGGTGGTACGGCCCTTACGATCGCTGCCGGAGCCGTGGTCACGGCGGATCTGGCGGATTCGGCGGTCACAACGGCCAAGATTGCCGATTCAAACGTCACCACGGCCAAGATTGCGTCCAGTGCTGTTACCGCCGCCAAAGTAGATACCACCGGGGTTGCGGTCCTTGGGACTGCCCAGCAATACACCCGTACCCACAATTTCACGGCCACGACTTTGACCGACGGGACCAATATTGCCTGGGACCTTTCCCAGAACCAGGTGGCTATTGTCACGCTGGCGGGGAACAGGGCTTTGTCCAACCCGACCAATCAGGTCAACGGAGCCGTCTATATTCTGGTGGTCAAACAGGACTCCACCGGAAGCAGGACACTTTCATTCGGCACGACCTACAAGTTTCCGTCCGGAACAGCACCAACACTCAGCACGGGAGCCAATAAGGTGGATGTTCTGACCTTCATCTCCGACGGGACGAACCTGTACGGCGTCTCCTCGCTCAACTACTAAAGATCAATGTCCTGGCCGGTTTTACCTCACGGTCTTCTGGGCGCAAGCACGGGAGACGAGGACACCTACCGCATTGAGCGGAGTTTGCGGTTTAATTCGGCTGATTCGGCGTATTTGAGCAGGACTCCTTCGAGTGCTGGGGACAGGAAGACTTGGACGTTTAGCGCATGGATTAAAAGATCGTCAATTGGATCATCAATTGCTGGGGATATTATTGGTAGTGCGGTAGCTCCATCTGG
>RGUL01000134.1 GCA_010027845.1 Gammaproteobacteria bacterium | reverse complement strand
CTCGGTGATGTACGCCGCGAGCCCCATCGTCGCGGTGCCAAGACCGAAGTAGTCGCCGATGTGCCGCGCGATCTCGTCGGCGCGCGCGTCGGGGCTCGGCTTGATGAGAGTGTGCGAGAACGGCGCCAGGTGCTCCATGCACCCGTCGGAGCACACGACGACGACCGACGAGGGCCTCAGGCGCTGGCCGGGGTACACGCGGGGCACCTTGTTCACCGCGCCGCGCGGCACGTCGTGCGCCGCGTCGCCGAACGAGGACATGGTCATCGGCTCGCCGCCTCCCGCCGTGCGGCACCGGAACACGCCCGTCGCGCGCGTCGACCCGTCGGGCGCCACGACGCGCTGTTCGAACACGTGGAGACCGAGGGCGCGTAGACGCGCCCGCTCCTCCTCGTCCTCGCAGTCCTGGTCCTTCGTGCGGAACACGAGCGCGTACGCCGATGACTCGTGACTCTCGTGACTCTCGTCGGAAAGCTCGTAGACGAGCGTTGGGCTATCGCCGAGCGAAGCGACGGTCATCACCATCGTCGGTGCGTGGATGACCGTGACGTTGCACGTCGATCCGCTTTTTGTCACGAGGCCCGCGATTTCGGCGTCTATGCGCTCAAAGAGGATCAGCAGAGCGGACTCCACGGACTCGATAGACTCGGCGGACTCGATGGACCCGGTGGACTCTAAGAGGGACCCGATGAGCTCGCGCGCAAGGCGCGGGACGATGCGCGCGAGCGCCGACGACGTTTCGGCGCCGCCGTGGCCGTCGAAGACGCAGAAGAAGTGGTACGCGCCGACGGCGAACCGCGCGGAGTAGTCTTCGGTATACGGAATACCGTTCTCTGCCGGTTTCCGCCGCGCGGTATATCCCGCGTGCGTGCTGATCGTGACGTTCATCTTTTGTGTGTGTGAGCGTGTCCTTTTCTCGGTGCCCCCACTTTTTGAAGCCATTTCGAAAGAAAAAAAGTGATTCTCCCCGACAAAAGAAAAAACCAAGAAAAAAAACCAACAAAAGAAAAAAATGAAAACAAAAAAACGAAAAAAACAAAACAAAAAAACAAAAAAACAAAAACAAAACAAGAAAAAAAGAAACGAAAACAAAACACTTTTTTTTTAATTTTTTTTGGGGTGTTCTGTATTTGCGGGGGTCACCGATCATCCGCAAGAAAGCAAAGGACGTAAGGAAAAAAGAAGAGAAAGAAAGATGATGATCAGGACCGCGTGCACCGTGAACAACGTGAACGCCGGAGTCTTTGTGTCCGACGTGGTGAACCGCGTGCCGCAAAATATCGGGCGCCAAACGCTCGACGGGATCAAGTTTCGGCTGCACGACCCGCGCGGCCTGGGGCGGTCGACGAGGTACAACTTGCGAGGCAAGATGTTCGACGTGCACGTGTACGGGAGCGACGGGACGAAGTACGCGGCGGTGGACACGGCTCAGCAGGATCCGCGGTGGCCGATGGGCGTCGAGATCACGGAGGCCGAGATGCTCGCGGTGGCGAAGCTGTTCGGCGCCGCGGCGGAAGCTGGTAACCTGGTGACGTGGTACCCCGTGGTACAGGCCATCACGGGGCGGCCGATCCACAAGGTCCTCGTCGCCGGCGACGTGACGATCCGCATCGTGCCGAAGCTGAACGTGCGGATCGCGCGCAACTTCCCGCTGACGAACGTGATGATCGACGTGCGTGCGGGCAACGCGGCGCGGTTCGCCGTCGCGGAGACGGACGCGCCGAGGCACGTCGTCCCCGTGATCGCGGAGATGTTCGGCGTCTCTTCGTCCGAGCTGATGTCGCTCGTGCACTTTCCTGGCGTCGTGAGCGCCAAAGGCGTCATCAAGCGAGGGGGCAAGCACACGGAGGACGCGGGGCTCATGCTCAACCGGTGGACGAGGTCGTTCACGCCGAGACACATCGACTCGTGCGGCGCGTGCGGCGAGCGCCTCGTCAACGCGGCCAAGGTCGCGCGCACGGACCCCAACGCGTCGGTCCAGGTCGCGGTGTGCGGCTCGTGCGCCAAGAGCGACCGCAATGAGACCAACGAGATCGCGATCGCGGGGCACGTGTTCAGGACGACCGCCAACGCGCGCCGGCTCGTCCGGTGCCCCGACGCATCGGGCGCTGCTCCGGTAGGCGGAGCGGCGCTCAGCGAGGTCGGGCTCGCGGTTCTCCTTTCGCTCCAGCGCCTCGCGAGCACCGCCGCGCTCGCCTCTGTCCATCCTTCGGCCTCAACGACTGACTCAACGACAGACTCAACGGCCTCCATCGTGAACCCGCTCGCGCGGAACATCGCGTCGTTGAACCAGTTCAGCGCGATCGTCGGCCCGATGCTCGTGCTGCGTCCGTTTGGACGCCTCGCGCTCCGAATCAATCTGCGGTGCGCGCTGCAAAAGTGCTACGAGGCGTTCGACGGCGAAGAGCGCCTTGCGTTCGACGCGGAGTGCGAGAAGCTTAAGGTCCGCAAAATCACGGGCGCCGAACTCCACGCGAAACTGGTCTCATTGCTCGCCGCGACCAAGGCCGTGAAAAAAATGACGATGGATCCGCCACCGGGCCCGCCGGGCTCTCAGGCTGCTTAGGCCGCGCCTTTTGTTTATTTCCGGTTAGCCGGCGGTCTCTTTTTGCTTGTTTTTAGTCGGAAAAAAAGGATCATTTTGATTTTTTTGATTAAGTTACTTTTCACTCAAAAGAAGAAAATGTGTTCTTTGGTCGTCGGT
>RGUL01000133.1 GCA_010027845.1 Gammaproteobacteria bacterium | reverse complement strand
TTGCCTTTGTACGGCTCGGGCGGACGCATGTCGCGGATCTCGGCGGCCACCTGGCCGACACGCTGCTTGTCGATACCTTTGATGACGATTTCGGTCTGGCTCGGCGTCTCGATCGCGATGCCCTCGGGCATGTCGAAGGCGATCGGGTGGGAGTAGCCGAGCGTCAGGTTCAAAACTTTGCCCTGCACCGCAGCGCGATAGCCGACGCCGACGAGTTCGAGCTTGCGCTCGTAACCTTTGGTGACGCCCTGCACCATGTTGGCGAGGTGGGCACGCGTCGCGCCCGCCTGCATACGGTTGCTCTCGTCGTACTGCAGCTCGAGATACTTGTCGGCCTGCACGACCTTCACGCCGCCGGTTAGCGGCACGCTCAGAGTTCCTTTCGAACCTTTGACCGTCACCGCCTCGGCGGTGATCGTCGCCGTCACGCCTTGCGGCAGATCGACAGGTTGTTTTGCTACGCGACTCATGTTCGTTTCCTGCTGTGCCGAACCTTAGGCGACGATGCAGAGCACTTCGCCGCCCTGACCGATGGCGCGGGCCTGCTTGTCCGTCATGACACCCTTCGGCGTCGAGACGATCACGGTGCCCATGCCGCCCTGCACTTTCGGCAGTTCGTCCTTACCGCGGTAGATGCGCAGTCCCGGCCGCGACACGCGTTCGATGCGGTCGATGACCGGACGGCCTTCGTAATATTTGAGTGCGATGGTCAGCGTGCTCTTGCCACCTTCCGCAGCGATGCGGAAATCGGCGACGTAACCTTCGTCCTTCAAAACTTTGACCACGGCCTGCTTGAGGCGCGACGAACCGACGCTCACTTCGCTCTTGCGCGCGAGTTGTGCGTTGCGGATACGGGTCAACAGGTCTGCGATGGGATCAGTCATGCTCATGGCGCAGGCTCCTTACCAGCTCGCCTTCGAGACGCCGGGCAATTCACCCCGGTTGACGCTCTCGCGAATCTTCACTCGGGCGATGCCGAACTTGCGGTACACACCGCGCGGTCGACCCGTGATGGCGCAGCGGTTGCGACCGCGCGAAGGGCTCGCATCGCGCGGCATCTTCTGCAGCGCAGCGACCGCAGCAGCGCGCTCGTCCGGCGACGATTTCGGGTTACGAATCGTCTCTTTGAGTTGCGCGCGCTTGGCGGCGTATTTTTTGACCGTCTGGGCGCGACGCTTCTCGCGCTCCACCATGCTCGTCTTGGCCATTTGCTGCTTGCCCTTTACTTGCGGAAGGGGAACTGGAAGGCTTCGAGCAACGCCCGACCCGCCTTGTCGTCCTTCGCCGTGGTGGTGATGGTGATGTCCATGCCCCGGAGCTGATCGATCTGGTCGTACTGGATTTCCGGGAAGATGATTTGTTCCTTGACGCCCATGTTGTAGTTGCCACGGCCGTCGGTAGTTGCCACGGCCGTCGAACGAACGCGGCGAGACGCCACGGAAGTCGCGGATACGCGGCATCGCAACCGAGATCAAGCGATCGAGGAATTCGTACATACGCGCACCGCGCAAGGTGACCTTGCAGCCGATAGCGAGGTTCTCGCGAACTTTGAAGGACGCGATCGATTTGCGCGCGATGCACATCACGGGCTTTTGACCGGTGATCTTCGCCAGATCGCCCGCCGCGGCTTCGATGACCTTTTTGTCGGCCACCGCTTCGCCCACGCCCATGTTGACCGTGATCTTGACGATCTTCGGCACTTCCATCGCGTTCGTGATGTCGAGGTCCTTGCGGAGCTTCGGCACTACGTTTTCGCGGTAATACTGTTGCAGCCTTGCCATGCGGATATTCCCGTACCGGTGACGCTTAAGCGTCGACCACTTCGCCGTTCGACTTGAAGAAACGCACATGCTTGCCGTCCGCGAGACGCTTCACGCCGACGCGATCGGCCTTTTGCGTCGCGGGATTGAGCAGCGCGACCTTGGACACGTGCAGCGGCGCTTCCTTCTCGAGGATGCCACCAGCCTTGTTCATCTGCGGGTTGCCGCGCGTGTGGCGCTTCACCCGGTTGACGTTCTCGACGAGCACCGTCTCGTTCTCGAGCACCGCGAGCACGGCGCCCTTGCGCCCTTTGTCGCGACCCGAAATGACGATCACGTTGTCGCCTTTGCGAATCTTTTTCACGTTGCCCCCTTACAGAACTTCAGGTGCGAGGGAGATGATCTTCATGAATTGCGCGGTGCGCAGTTCACGCGTGACCGGTCCGAAGATACGGGTGCCGATCGGTTCGAGCTTGTTGGTGAGCAACACCGCAGCGTTGCCGTCGAAGCGGATCAAAGAGCCGTCCGGACGACGCACACCGAAGCGCGTGCGCACGACGACCGCGTCGTACACCTCGCCCTTTTTGACCTTGCCACGCGGAATCGCATCTTTGACGCTCACTTTGATGACGTCGCCGACCGTCGCGTAACGACGACGCGTGCCACCGAGCACCTTGATGCACATCAGCGTCTTCGCGCCGCTGTTGTCGGCCGCGTTGAGGATGGTTTGCAGCTGGATCACGACGCACGCTCCACGACCGACACGACGCGCCAGTTCTTGCGACGCGACAGCGGGCGGCACTCGGCGATCGTCACCGTATCGCCTTCACGCGAATCGTTGGCTTCGTCGTGCGCCAACACCTTCGTGGTGCGACGGACGTACTTGCCGTAGCGCGGGTGCTTCACCAAACGCTCGATCTCGACCGCGATGGTCTTGTTCATCTTGCTGCTGACGACACGCCCAGTGAGCG
>RGUL01000132.1 GCA_010027845.1 Gammaproteobacteria bacterium | reverse complement strand
ATTCGCACCCGCGAGCCAGCGCCAGAGCGCTTCGCGCGATTGCATGCCGAGTAGTTCGATCGGCAGGTTCTCTTCGGCGATACGCGCGGCGAGCGTTGCCTTGAGGGGGCCGTCACCCGCAATTTTAAGCGGCCATGGCGAGAGTTCTCGCCAGGCATCGAGCAGCACGCCGAGGCCCTTTTCATGCGACAAGCGACCGGCAAACAGTGCATAGCCGCGATCGCCCGCCGACTCGATCGAAGGTGGTTTGGCGAAATTCGGTTTGATCACGATGCGCGATTCCGGCACGCCCGCATCGCGCAAACGCCCGGCCATGAAACGATTGAGGGCGAAGTAACGATCGACTCGCGCCCCGTGGCGACGCGCGGCATGGTTACGCACGGTCGACCAGGCCAGCGCAACGCTCGCTGGCAGATTTCGGTAGCAGCGGTGCTGCACCGCCGGGCGCGCATCCCCCGGCACACAGGCTTCACACACCGCACCGTCTCGAAAATGCGTCGCGGCGATACAGGTGAAGCGATAGTTGTGCAGCGTTTGCACGACCGGCACATCCAACGATCGGCAGACCTCGAACCCGCTTTCCGAAATGAGCGGAAACGTGTTGTGAAAATGCGCGACTGCCGGTCGGCTATCGCGCAACAACGCGCCGAGTTCACGCTCGGTGCGGCGCGATCGATGCAGGTCGAGCGCCGTGCGCACGACATCGAGCGGGTTCGACTCGTGCATCTCGTCGTTGCTGCGCGTGTAGCACACGACCTCGTGGCCCGCCGCCTGCAGCAAGTCGCGCTCTTGCACAAATGCGACGTCCTCACCACCCGGCGTGCCCGAACGATAGAAGTTGTGAACCATCAAAATGCGCACGACACCGACGACCTACATGCCGACGTTCGAGACCGAAGTGATGCTGAGCATCATCACGACCACGACACCGCCGACGATCAAGCCCATGATCAAAATCAACAGTGGCTCGAGTAGTGTCGTCAATCGCAGCGCCCAGGACGAAAACCCGTCACGACTGCGCCGAGCGATTTCGGTGAACACGCGTGCGAGCTCCGCGACTGCGTCGGGCGATCTCGGTGAACACTCGTGCGAGTTCACCGCTCTCCTCACCCACTTCGAGTAAGGATGCGTAGTAATCGGGGAACAATCGCGTTTCGCGCAGAACCTTCGAAATTTGTTCACCGCGCTTGACCTTATCGACCGCCGCGGCCACTTCGCGACGCAGCGTACCGTGACGGACGTTGCCGGTTGCGAGCGTCAGCGCACGATCGACTGGTAATCCGGCCTCGAGCATCATGCCGAGGCCGCTCGAGAAACGAATGCGCTCGACCATGGTGGTCGCATCGCGCAAACCAGGTGTATCGAGCAACATGCGATCTTTGAAATCGACCACCGACGGATTTCGACGCGAACGCCACAGCGCGGCAGCCGTTGCCACGAGCGCCGCGAACACGACCCACTGCCACTGACGCATGAACGCGCTCGATTCCAACAGCAGCGAGGTGTACCAAGGTAGTTCGGTCGCATCGGCGAACAACGACTGCAAGTTCGGCACGACGAAGTTGAAGATGAAGAGCAGTGCGAGCACACAAACCCCGGCGACCACGAGCGGATAGGTCGAGGCCGAGACGACTTTCTCGCGCAGCTCGCGCTGGAAACGCAAATCTTCGGCGAGGCCGCGAAAGACATCGGGCAAGCGTCCGCCTTCCTCGCCGAGCGCGACGAGATTGACGTAGAGCCGATCGAACACCGTCGGGTGCGCCTCGAGCGCCTGTGAGAGTTGTTTACCCTGTTTGAGATCGGCCGAAAGCGCGTTGAGTAAGCGCGACATTGCACCGCCCTTGCCCGCCCGCTGCAAAATACCGATCGCCCGATCGATGCGCACGCCGCTCTCGAGCAACAAGCTAAGCTCGGCGGTCAAAAATTCGAGATCGCCAAGACTCACCCGATCGCTTTCGAGCCCGAGACTTGCACGCCAATCACCACCGGCCTCGACCGCGCGCAACTTGCTGATCAAAAACCCACGTTCGCGCAGTTGATGCAGCGCACGATCTTGCGATTCCGCATCGATGGTGCCATCGACGCGACCCCCTGCGGTATCGAAACCCTGGTAACGAAATGCCGGCATCAGCCGGCCACTCGCAACACTTCGGCGACCGTGGTGACGCCGCGCATCGCTTTGACAAACCCGTCTTCGACGAGCGTGCGCCAGCCCTTGCTGCGCGCATAGGCACGGGCTGCCGGAATGAAATCGGGTCCTTTGGAGAGCGCCCGGATGTGCTCGTCACAGCGCAGATATTCGGCGACTGCGACGCGGCCTTTGTAGCCCGTACCCGAGCAGGCCTCGCAACCGATCGCATCGAGCAACTGCGGCTTCTCGATACCGACGCGATCTGCCAAAGGCTGCAGATCGAGGTCTTTCATCAACTGATCGGCATCGGCGTGTGGTGCGGCGCATTGCGGACAGAGTCGTCGCGCCAAACGCTGACCGATGATCGCGCGCAGCGCAGCATTGAGCAAAAACTCCTCGACTCCGAGATCGAGCAAACGCGTGTAGGCACTTGGCGTATCGTTCGTGTGCACGGTCGAGAACACCAAATGCCCGGTGAGCGCCGATTGCATCGCCACGGCCGCGGTCTCTTTGTCACGGATCTCACCGACCATAATGATGTCGGGATCTTGGCGCACGATGCTGCGAAGGCCGTGCGCGAAATCGAAACCGATCGCTGGCTGCACTTGCACCTGGTTGATACCGGCGAGCTGATATTCGACCGGATCTTCTAGCGTGAC
>RGUL01000131.1 GCA_010027845.1 Gammaproteobacteria bacterium | reverse complement strand
CCATTCTCGCGCAACCATTTTTTGACGCGCTCCCACTGTTCCTGCTCGTTGTAATACTCGTCGCTCACCTTGCGTTCTCCTCAAACCAGTTTGCTACGGCCGAACCGGCCGTAGCGAGTGAAATTTCGGTCGCCGATATCGACTCGTCGCGCAACGGCTTCAATTGCACCATGCCACGCGCAAGTTCGTCCTCGCCGAGCACCAGCGCGAGCACCGCACCACTACGATCGGCGCGTCGAAACTGGGCCTTGAAGTTGCCGCCACCGAGGTTGACCTCGATTCGTCGGCCCGGCACGGCGGCGCGCAGCGTCTCGGCGAGCACCAGCGCACCGCGCACCGCCGCATCGCCCTGCGCGACGAGATAGACGTCGGCACCCTTCGGGTCGGGCGCGGCGCCGCTCTGCTCGAGCAAACCGACGACACGCTCCACGCCCATCGCGAAGCCGATGGCAGGCGTCGGTTCGCCGCCGAGTTGTGCGATCAGGCCGTCGTAGCGACCACCCGAGCACACGGCATCTTGGGCGCCGAGTGCATCGGTGATCCACTCGAACACGGTGCGCGAGTAGTAGTCGAGGCCGCGCACCAATCGCGGGTTGATTTCATAGGCGATGCCGAGCGCATCGAGCGTCGCGCGCAGCGCTGCAAAATGCTCTTTCGATTCGGCATCGAGATGCTCGGGTAGCGACGGCGCCGCAGCGACGATGGATTGCATCGCCGGATTCTTGCTGTCGAGTATCCGCAGCGGGTTACCTTCGAGCCGTCGTAGGCTGTCTTCGTCCAGCGCCGCCCGATGGTCGCGGAAGTAGTCGGTGAGCAGTCCGCGATAGGCGCGGCGCGCCTCGGCGGTACCCAAAGAATTCAACTGCAATTTGACGCGCGTGATGCCGAGTCGACGCCAAAGTTGCGCGGTGAGTGCAACGAGTTCGGCATCGATGTCGGGACCGGCGAAACCGATCGCCTCGACGTCGACTTGATGGAACTGTCGGAACCGACCCTTCTGCGGCTTCTCGTGGCGGAACATCGGCCCCACGCACCAGACTTTATGGCGCGCGCCGCGCAGCATGCCGTTCGATATCGCGGCCCGCACGATACCGGCGGTCGCCTCGGGGCGCAGCGTCAAGCGCTCACCGCCTTTGTCCTCGAAGCTGTACATTTCTTTTTCGACGACGTCGGTGTATTCACCGATCGCGCGCTTGAAAAGATCGGTTTGCTCGACTACGGGCACGCGCATTTCATCGTAGCCGTAGGTGTGCAAAAGATCGCGCACCACGGACTCGACGAATTGCCAGCGACCGATCTCGGTCGGCAGCACGTCGTTCATGCCGCGCACGGGTTGGATGATCGCGTTGCTCACGCGCCGCTCCCACTTTGCAGCACCAACCACAGAGCGAGCAGCAGAGCGATCGCAGCAACTGCGAGCACGCCGCGGCGGGTCCACGTTGCAGAATCGATCACGCGTGGTGCTTGCGGCGCGCGCGCGAGGTCGGGCAATGACGCAGCGGCCCCCGGTCCGCTCGCCCACTGCGCGCAAAGTTCTTCGGCGTTCGCGCCCAAAAATTCGGCGTAACGCCGCAGATGGCCGCGAACGAACACGGCGGCACCGATGTCGTTGGCACGATCGTCCTCGAGCGCGGCGAGCAAAGCGACGTCACAATGCAATTGGCGGGCGGCCTCTTCGATCGTGAGACCTTTGACGGCACGCGCGCTCTGCAGTTGCCGACCCAGGCTGTCGATCGCGAGTTGCGATTGAACGGGAGCGTCGATGCTCATTGCACCGTAACTCCGATGAGTTTGTCGCCTAGCCGAACGCGCACGCGGTCTTGCACACGACCGGCGAGTTGACCGCAGGCGGCATCGATGTCGTCACCGCGGGTACGCCGAATGGTGGCGAGCACGCCGCGCTGGATGAGCTCGTCGCGAAAGCGTGCGATCACCGGCGCCGGCGAGCGACGGAACGCCGTGCCCGGAAACGGATTGAACGGAATCAGATTGAGCTTCGCCGGCTTGTGCTTCAAAAGTTCGGCGAGCTCGCGAGCGTGCGCGACTTGGTCGTTGACGCCGTCCAACATCACGTATTCGAACGTCACGCTGCGACCGTTTTGCTCGTCGATGTAGTGCCAACAAGCATCGAGCAGTTCGGCGATCGGGTGCTTGCGATTGATGGGCACCAACTCGTTGCGCAGCGCATCGTTCGGCGCATGCAACGAAACGGCGAGCGCGCAGTTGGTTTCTTCGGCGAGCTTGTAAATTTGCGGCACGAGTCCCGATGTCGAAAGCGTCACGCGCCGGCGCGAGATGTCGAAACCGAGATCGTCGAGCATGATGCGGATCGCCGGCACGACGGCACGAAAATTCGCGAGCGGCTCACCCATCCCCATCAACACGACGTTGGTCACGATTCGTTGGCCACCCGGCTCGAAGCCGAGTTCGCGATTCGCAAGCCACAATTGACCGACGATCTCGGCCGTATCGAGATTACGATTGAAGCCCTGCTGCGCGGTCGAGCAAAACGCACAATCGAGTGCGCAACCGACTTGCGAAGAGATGCACAACGTGCCGCGATCCGTTTCCGGGATGTAAACCATCTCGAACGCCTGACCGGCATCTGCGCGCAGCAGCCACTTGCGCGTGCCGTCCGCCGAATCGTGGCGCGAAACGATTTCGGGCGTCGCGACGATCGCGTGCGCCGCGAGCTGCGCGCGAAAGTCGCGCGCGAGATCGGTCATCGCGGCGAAGTCACCCTCGCCGCGTTTGTAGAGCCAACTCATCAACTGCCGCGCCCGAAACGGTTTGTTGCCCAGC
>RGUL01000014.1 GCA_010027845.1 Gammaproteobacteria bacterium | reverse complement strand
TGACCGGAAGCGTTCGCGCCCCACGCCCAAACGCTGCCGTCACCACGCAACGCCAACACGTGCGCATTGCCAGCCGCGACGGCGACGACGTTGTTCACGCCGGAGACCAGCACGGGAGTCGTGGAGACATCGCGGCCGCCGTTACCGAGCTGCCCGATGTCGTTGGCGCCAAAAGTGTAGACGCTGCCGTCGTTGAGTACGGCGACCGAAAAACTGCGCCCGGCCGCCACCGAGACCGCCGGCCGCGGCAAAGAAATCTTCGCCGGTGTCGACCGAGTGACCGTGTCACCGAGACCGAGTTGGCCGCCGTCGTTGAGACCCCAAGAATACACGTCGCCGTTGTCGAGCAAAGCGATGCCGTGAGTGCTGCCGGCATCGACTTGTCGCGCCTTGCGACCGACCGGCAGAGTCACGGTACCCGCTGTATCGCTCGCAGCGGCGACGGTGCCATCGCCGCGCTCACCTTCGCTGTTGTAGCCGAAGCTCGCGATGCTACCGTCCGATTTTCGCACGTAGGTGAAGTTGTACGCGGCGGTCGCATTCTTCGAGAGCGCGACCTCCGCGACCGGCGTCGCGACGGCGCGCACCGTGGCGGCCACCACCGACAAATTGGCCACCGCGCTCGTCGCCGAGCCTTGTGCGTTGGTGATTTTCACGCTGAAACTCGCGCCGTTATCGGCGGCGGTCGCAGCGGCGATGCCATAAGTGCGACTCGTCGCACCGGCGATGTTCACGCCGTTGCGTTGCCATTGATAGCTCAAGTTGCCACCGGTCGCGAGCACGGTGAACGCCACCGGATCACCGTTACCCACGGTTTGCGTATACGGTTGGATCGCGAACGCGGGCACGTCGTTCACGGTGACGGTCGCTGGCGCACTGACCGCATAACCACCCGGGTTCACGACGTAGGCACGAAACACCGCACCGTCGTCGGCTGCGACCGCGGTAAACGTGTAGGTCGCTGAGGTCGCGCCCGTAATCGGCAACTCGTCGCGCAGCCATTGATAGGTGAGACTCTCGCCCGAACCTGCGACCGTCAAACTCACCGAAGCGCCGACGGCGACGCTGGTCGAAACGGGGTCGGTGGTGACGGTCGGTTTATCTTTGACCGTGAGCACCGCCTGAGAGCTCGTCACCGAACCCGAGGGCGTCGTGATCTTCACCGAAAACTTTGCGCCACTGTCGGCGGCAGTCACGTTCGGGGTGGTGTAGGTCGCGGCGGTCGCACCGTCGATCACGACCCCGTTGCGATACCATTGAAAGGTGAACGGCGGCTTGCCGGTCACACCGATGTCGAAATTCGCCGTTTGCGAGACGAACACCGCTTTGTCTTTCGGTTGATCGGTGATGGTCGGCGCCTCCGGCCCCGGCCCTCCCAAGCAACTCGCCAGCGCGAGCGTCGTCAGCAGAACCCCGAGTCGGGGAATAAGGCGCAACAGGTTCCGGCAGGTCATCCGCCCATTTTAGGGCTTGAGCGCCCCGAGCGCACCGATCGTGAACAGAATGACCCACAACACCACCAACGCCCAGGTGCCGCGCACCATCCACAGGCGAAATTCGGCGTTGTCCGCATCGGTCGCGCGATCGGCCGCGATCGCCGGAATGGCTGATTTATAAGCTTCGCGGATGCAATAGCGCACGAAAATACCGCACACCATCGCGCCGGCGAACAACGTCACCTTCAGCGCAAGCCAAACGGTCGGATACGGCCACCCGGTCGCCAAGGACCACACGCCCGAGCCGAAGAAAAATGCGATCAGCGGGTAGCGGAAGCGCCAGTCCCAGCGGGCAAGCGCCGCACCCTCGGGCGCTTTGCGGCGCCAATGCACCAGCCACATGAACCAGAACCACGCCGCCGATACGATCCAGAGCGCCCACATCCAGACGCCTAGGATCGTGACGAGGCCGAGCATCGAGGCGAGCGTGAAACCGAGCGGCACCGACATGATCATCGCGTTACGCACGTGCTGATCGACGTCGAGCAAAAAATCCCACAAGCGCATACGCTCGACGCCCGACAGCGTCGTGGTGCGGGCGACGTAATGCGTGAGCGCGTTGATCACGAGCTCGCTACCGAGCCAATAGCCCATCACGAGCACGTGCAAGGCGCGAACGATCGGATACCACATTGCAAAATCGATGGTCATCGGAGTTATTCTCGCCCAGCACGCATCGTTACGATGCACCCAGAGGACATCAGCAGTGCAAGCCAACCATCAGGTAGTTAATCGTCTTCGCGGCCTGTGGATCGCAATCGCCTTACTCGCGCTCACCACCGCAGACGTCGCGATCGCTGCTGATCCGACGCTACTGCGCGCCGCGCTCATCGTGCGCGACGCCTCCGCCTCGATCGATTTCTATCGCCTACTCGGTTTTACGATCGAATCCGACGCGACGACACCGCGCAATCCCAAAGAAAACCCCTTTCCGCTCAACGCACCGTCCACTCGCACGCGGCTCGTGATTTTGCAGAGTGCAAATGGCGCGGGTGGCAAGATCGGTTTGGTCGAATTCGGCGCTCCGACTCCGCCCGAGGCGCGTATCGACCCCTCACGTGTCGGTCGCGGCGACGTCGTGTTGGTATTTGATGTCGCCGATGCCGATGCCATCCACGCCCGTTTGGCGCAAGCGGGAGCGAAAATTTTGGAGCCGCCGCAAACTTACCTCTCTCGACGCACGACCGACGACGGTCGGCCGCTGCGCGGCAAAGTTTTTCATGTCCACGACCCCGACGGCTATCTCGTCGAATTGCTACAGGCACCCTCACCATGACGACGCTCGCCTCACGCCCCATCGGTCGCTCGACGCTGCGCGTCGCGCCGTTCGCTTTCGGCGGTAACGTCTTCGGTTGGACTGCCGACGAACGCACCTCGTTCGAACTGCTCGATGCGTTCGTCGATGCCGGCTTCAATTTCATCGACACGGCGGACGCCTACTCGCGCTTCATCCCGGGTAATGTCGGCGGCGAATCCGAAACCATCATCGGCAACTGGTTCGCCGCGCGCGGCTCCGCGATGCGTGCCCGCATCGTACTGGCGACGAAAGTCGGTCTAGAGATGGGACCCGGCGACAACGGTCTCTCGCGGGACTATATCCACCGCGCCGTCGATCGCTCGTTGCAGCGTTTACGCACCGATTACATCGACCTTTATCAAGCCCACCGCGATGATCCCGACACACCACTCGAGGAAACGGCCCGCGCCTTCGACGACTTGGTGCGTGCGGGCAAGGTGCGTGTGCTCGGCGCCTCGAATTTCACGGCGTCGCGCCTCGAAGCGGCGCTTGCGACCAGTGCCGGAAACGGTCTCGCGCGTTACGAGTGTCTGCAACCACACTACAACCTCGTGCAGCGCAAAGAATTCGAAACCGCGTTGGCGCCGTTGTGCGCCCGTGAAGCGCTCGGGGTGATTCCGTACTTCGCGCTCGCTTCGGGGTTCTTGACCGGCAAATATCGCACCACCGCAGATCTCGGCAAAAGTCCGCGCGGTGCGCGCATGGGGGCTATGCTCGATGCACGCGGCTCACGCATCCTCGCCGCGCTCGATCTAGTCTCCCGTGCGCACGCCACGACGCCTGCGTGTGTGGCGATCGCTTGGCTCATCGCGCGAGGCGTCACGGCCCCGATCGCCAGCGCGACGAACGTCACGCAATTGCGCGAAATATTGTCGGGCGCGACGCTAGAACTCACGACCGAAGAAGTCGCCGCGCTGAATCAGGCCTCCGCGAACTGAGACTCGATCGACTCAGTCAGAAACGAGCGTCGTGCCCCGCAAGAACGCTAGCGCGTCGCGGGCCGTCGCTTCGGGCTGCTCGATCATCGGCAAGTGCCCGGCGTTTCGATATTGCTTCAGCGTCACCGGCGCAGCGCGCAGCAAATCGGCGACATCGTGACCGATCTGCTCCGGCAGCACGACGCCGTCGGCGCCCCACTGCAGCAAAATCGGACGTCGCAAGCGCCCGAATTTTTCTTTGACATCCAAGGTGTCCCACAGACGATATTGGGTGTCGATGTAGGCATCGACCCAGGCTTTTGCACCGCGACGATTGTTCAATTCGAAATAGCGATCGACTAGTACGTCGTCGATCACCGCATCGTTGGCCATAATGTCGTGCAAGAACGCATCCCAAAATGCACGCGGCTGAAACGGGGCTTGCGCTTTGACCTCAACCGCCGCGGCGCGCATCGCATCGCTAGGCTTCCGCGGCGGCGGACGACCTGCCGGCAAGGTCGAGACGACCACGCGCTCGACGCGCTCCGGATGCTCGATCGCATAGAACAGCGCGACCAGCGCCCCGTTCGACGTGCCGCCGATACTAAATTTTTCGAGTCGCAGACGCTGCACGAGTGCGTGCACGAGTCGCACGGCATGCTCGGTCGAATAATCACCGCTGGGATCCGGACCACTCAAGCCATACGGCGCGTAGTCGATGCGCACGATGCGCAACTGTGGCGACAAGATGCGCACCCAAGCATCCCACATGTGCAAACTGCCGAGATGACCGTTGAGCAATAGCAGTACCGGCCCTTTGCCCTCGTCGCGCACGTGGAACCGAACACCTTCCACGGTGACGAACTTCGACGGCGCGGTCGCATACTTTCGTTCAAGATACGCGTCGTCGAAAAGCCGCGCATCTTGCGCCGCACCGAACGCCGGCAGCAAAAAAAACAGGCTGGCGAGTAACCCCGCCAGCCTGTCGCGTCCTCTCAAAACCCCCGATCGAGGACGCAAGCCGATCACTCAGAACTTGTAGTTCAGACGCAGACCGAACTGCCGCGGATCCGACGGGTAGGTCGTATACGCCAGCACCGGCGGTGATACCGGGAACGCGATGAACGGATCACCGTAGCTCTGCGCCGAGGTCACCTTGTCTTGATCGAGCAAGTTCGTGACATACACGGTGACCGCGTAATTGTCTTTGTTGAAACGAACTTGCGCATCGACGTTGGTGATCGACGGCAACCAGATACGGTTATCGGGCGAAATGAAACGCTTGCTGCGATATTGCGCCGACAACTCGCCGTTCATGCGCCAACCGTCCGACAACTCGGTGTCGTAGGCGAGCGTCGCGACGAGTGCGTTCTTCGCGGATTGCTCGAGTTGCTTGCCGTTCGTATCGGTGAAGCAAACCGTCTGCGGGCCCACCGTGCCGACGGTGCAGTTACCAGAACCCGCGATCGTCAGCGGCGCCACCGAAGGTACCCGCGAGTCGACGAACTTCGGATCGAGGTAGGTGTACGCGCCGGACAACGTGACGTGCTCCGTCAAGCCGGCCGCCATCTCGAGCTCGAAACCATCGACCTTCGCTTCACCCGTGTTGACGACCAGCGTCGAGGTGCCCTGCGGGCTGCGCGAATCCGGGACCAACAATTGGTTGATGCGGTCCGTGTACTTCATGTGGAAGTACGCGCCGTTCAAGCGCAACCGATCGTTCATCCAAGAAGTTTTGAACCCGCCCTCGTAGTTCCAAAGAATTTCGGGCTTGTACTTCGCATCGTTGACGTCAAGCACTACGCCCACGTTCAGGAAGCCCGCCGGCTTCACACCCTTCGATACCGAGCCGTAGAGCAAGAAGTCCTTTTCGGGTTTGTAGTTCAAGGTGAACTTCGGCGCCGAATAGTTGGTCGAGGAGCTCGGTGAGAAGGTCACGCCCGGCAGCGTCGCCGGCAGCACTGCGCCCGTCGCCGAGACGTTGGGGCTGACGGCGCGACCGAACAGGTACTCGAACTTCTCGCGACCGTAGCGAATTTCGCCCGATGCCTGCAGTTGTGGTGTGATGTCGTATTCGGCGATCAGGTAACCCGACGTGTGCCGAGTGTTGCGGTAGTTGAGGTCACCCGGGATAGTGCCACGCGCGACGATTTCCGCTGCCGCCGACCATCCCGCTGGGAACGTCGCCGCCGGAATCGGCGCATTGCGCGAGAAACCGCTGATGAAGAGCGAGGCGTTGACGCTGGAATAATCTTCTTTCCAATAAAGCGCACCGACCGCCCAACGGAAGCCCTCGCCTTCGAGTCGGCCGATACGAATTTCTTGGCTGAGCTGTTTGGCTTTGGTTGCGATGTCGGTCACTTGCGCGGCGGACAGCGGCTCGTAATTACCCACCACCGGCACTTTCACCGCTGCCGCAGGCGCTGCGTAAAAGTCGGCGTCGGCGCGGCTCAAGGCGGTCGCATCGGTATAGCCGGTCCAGGAAGAAAGTTTGGCGAAGCCGAGATCGACGTCACCGACCAGGCTCGCGATCGTCGTCTTGAGTTTACCGCCTTCGTAATCTTTGCCCGTAAGCGGATCGACGCTCAAATAAACTTTGCCGCCGTTCTGCGCTTCGCCGAGTTGCGGATAGCGAATCGAAGCCGGCAGCGGCGCGCCCGATTGATTGACGCCCAAGCGCAAACCGACCGCGTTCGCCGGCAAGTTGAGCGTGGTGTTGCGACCAGCGACAGCCTGACCATAGTAGAACGAGGGACGCGGCTCTGCCTTATCGTCCGAATAAGAAAGACGCAGCGTGAAGTCCGCAGCATCGGCCGGCTTGAAGCGCAAGGCCGCCGCAACACCTTTGGTGTCCCAGCCGCCCAACTTCGCGCCCGAGATTTCATTTTTGAAGAAGCCGTCGAACTTGCTGTAGATGCCGTTCAAGCGCCATGCAGCCGAATCCGACACGGGCAGATTCACTGCGCCGCGCGCTTCGTAGAGTCCGTCGGTCGCGACGTCGAGTGACGCGGTACCGTCAACCTTGTCGAACTGCGGTTTCTTAGAGATGTAGTTGATGGCGCCACCGAACGCGACGCGGCCATACAGCGCGCTCTGCGGACCTTTGACGACTTCGATGCGCTCGACGTCGACCAACTTCAAGTTCATGAGGCTGCTGCCGCCTGCCGTTGCGATCGACTCGGAGGAAATGTCGATGCCATCGAGCAGCATGCCCACCGGCGGACGACCGCGCGTGGTCGGCAAGCCACGGATGTTGGGGCGCGTGTCTTGCGGCGCGAAGCCTTTATCGAAACTCAACCCCGGGGTGTACTTGATGACGTCTTGGACGTTGCGGATGCCGCGCGCTTCGATCGATTCGGCGGTGAACGCCGTCACCGACATCGGAATCTCCTGCAACGATTCGGCGCGCTTACGCGCGGTGACCGTCACTTCCTCGAGTTGCACTTGCGCGCTCGCGATGCCAGCTACCGCTGCCGCGACCGCTGCCACGACCAACGGCAGTACGCGGGATGATGAACTTCGAGCCATGAGAACCCCCTTTAAAGTGTCGGAATCGATCGCTTCGTTGCGAATCTACCGATGTTCGTCTGCTACCTGCGTTGCTCGCAATACCTTTTACTTGGCATGCCATAAATGAGGCCTATGGGTGAGCACGCTCGCGGTACGGTCGATTACGGGTGCCACGAGGGGGTGATGCCGCGCTACGATCACGATATGAAGCGCTACCTCGCACTGCTGCTCCTCGGTTACGGCGCAGCGACGCTCGCCGGCGCCGCGCCGATCGCGCAGCGCAGCGTCGAACTTGAGCGCGCACAAATCGCGTATCGCGAGCGCGGCCAAGGTCGGCCGGTCGTATTCGTACACGCACTCCTGCTCGACTCGCGCTTGTGGCTCGATCAACTCGACGGCGTTTGCGATACGCGTCGCTGTCTCGCGCCGGATCTATCCGGGCACGGCTACTCGTCACCGTCGACGCAAACGAAGATCGACATGCAACGCTACGCCGACGAACTCGTTGCGTTTCTCGATGCCACTAAAGTTCGCGAGGCAGACTTCGTCGGCCTCAGTGCCGGCGGCAACATCGCGGCGATCGTCTGCGCACGCCAGCCGCAGCGCTGCCGCTCGTTGACGCTCATCAGTACCGTGCTCGGCAGCGCCAATCTCGATGCCGCAGGCATCCGCTATCGCGCCGAGAACGCCCGCACCGTCGTCATCGAAGGCAAAGACACGCTGTTCCGGCGCTTCAACGAATACATCGTCGCGCCGGAAGCGCCGCTCATCGCACGCGCGCGCTACAAAACCATGCTCGGTCAAACGCCCTACGAAACGCTGGTCGCGTTCCTCACGACGAGCGACACGCCGAGCACCGCCGACCTACCACCCAAACTGACCATGCCGGTGATGATTCCCGTCGGCCAGGGCGACACCGTGCTCACGCCCGCGACGGCGCGAAAAATCGCTGCGACGTTCCCTAGCGGTCGCGTGATCGAACTCGCCTCCGCGGGCAGGCTGTTGCCGCTCGAGGCACCGGCGCAACTCAACGACGCGCTGCGAAACTTTTGGCTGGAACTCGATAACGGAGGCAAGAAACCATGATCACCCTCAAACAACGCGGCCGCGCCGGCCTGCAGTTCTTAGGTTCTTTGCAACATTACTCGAGCTCCACGCTGCGTGATCAGGCTGAAGCCGACTTCGCCGCGCAACCCGAAGCGGAAAGCCTCGCCAAAGAATTCGACTCCGATGTGGGGCCAAGCGTATGGCGCGAGCGACTCGGCCGCGCCCGCGACGTCGTCGAGCGCTCCAAAGCCTATCGCTATAACCGCTTCTATCAACGCTGGGTCGGCGAACAAAACTACATCCGCGCGATTCCGGCCACCGAACAACGCCGCACCGAGTGGCAAGCGTTCCTCGCCAAAAACAAACCCAAAGATACTTCGCGCCTGCAATTGAACCCCGAACTCGAAATGCCATCGTGGTACGACGGCGTCGAGTGGCACCTCGAGCCCGGCGGTTGGGACGGTTACGACCTCACTCAACCGATGTTCATGGCCGGCATCGGGCCGTTCGTGTTCGCACTCGGTGGCTACGCCGCGGTCGACGTCGACTGCAATATTCGCGCGCAACGCGCGGAGGTCGTCAAACAGTTCCGCAAACGCGATCTCAAACGCATTTACGAACCCGGGTGCGGTGGCGCGACCACCCTCGGTGTGTGTCGCCAACAATTTCCGGATGCCGAGTTAATCGGCGGTGACCTTTCGCCCGCCTTGCTGCGGGGCGGACATTTCATGAGCGAAATGCTCGGTCTCAACATCACCTTCCGGCAAGAGGACTGCACCAAAGTTGCCGAGCGCGACAACAGCGTCGATGGCGTGATTTCTTATGCGTTGCATCACGAGATGCCGCCGGCGGTCACCGAAAAGACGCTGCGCGAGATGTTCCGCATCCTCACACCGGGTGGCGAGATGGTGATCAACGATCCGCCGCCGTTCCGCGCCGTCAATCCACTGCAAGCGGTGGCGCTCGATTGGGATACTGACAATCGCGCCGAGCCCTACTTCAGCGCTGCTGCCAGCATCAATCTCGCCAAGATGATGCGCGAGATCGGCTTCGTCGACGTCGAAGAATACGCGCTCGAGAAGCGTGGCTATCCTTGGGTCACGCGCGGTCGCAAACCGGCCTGAGGAACGATCATGTCACGCACCGTCGAACGACCAGCGCGTCCCTATCTCGGCCAAATGGAATTGGACGACGTGATGCGCATGAACACCGAACTGCTTGCCGAACTTTGGATCTTACGCGACCGCGTCACCGTGCTCGAGCACATGCTCGAAGAGAAAAAGATTGTCGATCGCAAGGCGCTCGCCGATTTCGTGCCACAAGGTGAGCTCGCGCAGGAACTCGAACGCGAGCGCAACGCGCTCGTAACGCGCGTCGCCGGCGCACCGCACGCCAAAACCTACGACTTCGAAACGCTCGCCAAACAAGCCGATATCGGCTGATCGACTCCGGCCTAGTCAACGTAAAAAATTCGGGTGGTCCTGCGCGATGCGGGCGCGCAGCCACCCGTCGAGCGCACTGCGATCGTCGATACGGCATTTTGCGCCGGTGATGCGCATGTCTTGTACGCCCGGCGTCGCCTCCATGCCGAGCCACGGCGCGAAAGAATTGAGCGTCGTGTAGGAAAATTCGCAGGCCGTCCACTTGCTCGAGTTTTGCGGCGCAAGATCGCTCTGCGCGGCATGAAAAGTCGCCATCGAATTAGCGAAACGCACCGGCCGTGCGGGCCGCGTTTCGCTCGCGGGCGTCGCCGGCATGCGAACGTACAAGTCTTCGGTGAGCGCAACGCGCCCCGCCACCGTCGCCAGACGACGAATTTCACCGCGAAATTCGATGCCGGGCGGTAACGGCTGTCCGGGTTCGATGCGATTACCGACGAAGCGCAGTTTTTGTGGTGAGCGATAGTGCGCGACCTTCACCTCGACGCCCGTGAACGGGTTGTTTAACGTCGCGAGGGGCAAGCCGTCATCGAGTCCGCAGTAATAACCGACTTCTTCGAGTTGCCAATCGATGCTGCCGTCGGTTCGCGGCGTCGCTTGCGTGTAACTCACGCCTTCGATACGCGTCAGCGGTCGCGCCATCTCGCCCTCGGGCTTGCCGACCAAAATGCCCGCATAGCGCCACATCACCGGCTCGCCGCCGGGTGCCGTACGCAAACGAATGAAATCGCGCAGCAATGCGGCAGGATCGCCGTCGACGTTGCGGGTGTCGACGACGGCGGCCTCCGTGATCGACGCAAAGCCGGCAGCCAA
This sequence comes from Gammaproteobacteria bacterium, assembly GCA_010027845.1. Taxonomy (GTDB): domain Bacteria; phylum Pseudomonadota; class Gammaproteobacteria; order Steroidobacterales; family Steroidobacteraceae; genus UBA964. The sequence goes on along the minus strand of RGUL01000014.1, from coordinate 29,889 downwards.
CAACGCCATCGATACACCGCGGCGCAACGGATCGAATTTCGCTCGGTTCATAGCCGGTTTTATAGCATGCACACATCGCTATCCGTTATCGTGCCGACATGAACGCATCGGTCGAAATCCCGTTTAGGGTACGTTTCTCGTGGGGCCTCGGCTCGCTGGGCACCATCTCCTACCTCAACGTCGTCACGGCGCTGGTACTCGTTTATTTGACCACCGTGATGAAAATCGAACCGGGTGTCGCCGGCCTGCTAGTGTTCGCCGCGCGTATTTTTGACGCGTTCAGCGACCCGGTCATGGGCTGGATCACCGATCGCACGAAGACCCGGTGGGGCCGTCGCCGCCCGTACCTGTTGCTAGGCGCGATCGTTTGCGCCGTGTCGTTGCCGCTCGTCTACGCACAACATCATCTGATCGGCGTATTCGACCCGGTGCCGGTGGCACTCGCCGCACTGGTGTTCTACTCGCTCGGTTTTACGATCTTCAACGTCCCGTATCTCACCATGCCGGTGGAAATGACCGCCGATCGTATGCAACGACTCGGCATCATGGGCTACCGCTCGGTGTTCATGATGATCGGTTCGGTGGTCGGGAGCGCCGTCGCACCGCTGATCGTCGAGAAACTCGGCCGTCAAAATCCCGACTCATATCAAACCCTGGGTGCAATCTACGGCGCCTGGGTGTTTTTGATCATGATGGCGACCTTTCTCGGCACCGGCGGTGCGCGGGCGACGGAAATCGATGAAACCTCGCAACGTGTGCCGCTACGAGAGCAAATCGGCGCGGTGCTCGGCAATCGACCGTTCATGATGATGGTCGGCATCAAAGTTTTGCAGTTCGTCGCCCTGTCGGCCTCGGGTGCGACCACGGCGTTTTTCGTGGTGATGGTGCTGAAGCACGACTTTTCTTTGATGTCGAAACTCGCCTCGGCGACCATCGTGAGCACGGTGGCCTTCATCCCCTTCTTCCGCTGGATCGGTCGTTACGTCACCAAACGCACGGGTCTAGCCATCGGCATCGTCGGCGAAATCTTTGCGACGTTGACTTGGTTGCTGGCGACCCCTGAAGATTCGGACGCATTTTTCATCGCGCGAGGCATCCTCGCCGGCATCTTCTCCTCGGCCATCCTGCTCTACGGCCAGGCGATGTGGCTAGACACCATCGACTACGATCGGGAGCGCACCGGCTTACGACGCGAAGGCATGTACACCTCGATCTACGTCTTCATCGAGCGGCTCGGTTATTCGTTAGGGCCGCTATTGCTCGGCGAACTGCTACAACTCATGCACTTCGACAAAAATTTACCGCTCGACAAGCAGCCGACGACCGCCGAGCTTGCGGTGACACTGAGCCTGGTTGGTATCCCCGCGCTCGCGTACGGACTGGGATTACTGTTTCTTTGGTTTTATCGCCTGCCCGACGATCTCGGTCGCACTACTTCGGACCGCGCTGCTGCATAAACTCTGCGAAATCGATGCGCGGCTTGGTCCATGACTTCAGATCAAAGATTTCCGGCGTGCGCTTCTCGAGTGCGGCGCGGGCACCGCGCGGCAGATCGTCGAGCGAGCGCAACTTCGAACCGAGCGCCTTGCCATAGGTTCGCCCGGGCGTCTTACCCATGCCGAGCCACGGGTGGAAGCTCACTAGGTTTTGAAATTGCACGGTCGAGCTCACGCTCGTCACCTTAGGGTTAGCGACCTCGGCGAGCGGTGCCGAGAAGAAATAGTGTGAATCCCAAAAGAACATCGGCGCGCCAGCCTCTTTCGGCCACTTGTCTTCTTTGAAGGGGTTCGGAAACGAGAACGCCGACTGATTCGCCACCAAAATCTTGTCGCCGACCACGTCGATACGCATTTCTTTGGGTTTGAGCGTCGCTTCCGGGCCGGTGGCGATACCGTCCGGACCGATCTCCACCGACAACGGCCCGCCGAAGAACTGCCACACCTCGCGCTTCTCGCCGGTCACGGGGTTGACCCAGTGGTCGATCAATTCATCGGTATCGAACGCCGTGTAGGCGCCGACTTCGCGCACCGTGCCTTGGTAGTTGCCGTTCGGCAGCGGCTTCCAGGTCGATGCGTTGAGGTTCTGCATCGTGACCATCGGCTTGAGATTACCGTCGTTCAAATAAAGATACAGGTGCAGGCGGCAAAACGTGTAAACCGTCTCCTCGCCGCAGGAGCCTTTGATCTTCGCGAGGATGCGGGCACGCTCGCGCGGATCCTCGAGCCGCAACGTGGGTGGCGTCGTGGCGGCCTCGGCGGTCGGCAGCAAGCCGGCCGAACCGAGCGCGGCGGTACCGGTGATTGCGCTACGACGGGTCAAGTTGCGGTGGGGCATCGGCTATTCTCCTGAAGGTTCCGGGTTTGTAACCGTCGGCCCGTCACCGCGCAAGCGTTGACCGCTCTGTGTACGTTGCGCGGACATCGATCCGGTAAACTCCGACCATGATCCGCCGCACATTCTCCATCGTCGCGCTCGGGCTGGCGGCACTGCTATCCGCACTGCCCTCGGCTCGTGCCGCCTCGTTCGACTACATCGCCTCGTCGGACGGAACGCCGCTTTGCGTCTACGAAACCGGTAACCCGCAAGGTCGGCCGTTGCTTTTCATCCACGGTTTTTCGCAAAGCTACGCGGTGTTCAAGCGACAATTCGAATCGGATCTCGCCAAAGATTTTCGAATCGTCGCCTTCGATCTGCGAGGTCACGGTTGCTCCGGCAAGCCGTGGTCCGAAGCCGCCTATGCAGGCACCAAGATTTGGGCGGACGACGTCGCCGCAGTGATCGCCGCGCGCAAACTCGTGCGCCCGGTCATCGTCGGTTGGAGTTTCGGCGGTTACGTGACCGTCGATTTCGTGCGCCACTACGGCAACGACGTCGCGGCGGCATTGGTGCTCATCGGTTCTAACGCCGGCCTGCCGCCCGCGCCCACCGATCCGGCGGCGCTTGCAAAACTTGCTGCGCAACGCGAGGCGAACAAGACGTTGCCGCCCGACATCGAACTGCAAATGCGCAACGGCAAGCAGTTCGTGTCGTTGATGACGGCCAAGCCAGCGCCACAGGACATGCAAGACATCATGTTCGCGACCAATCAGATGATGCCACCGTACGCGCGTCGCGCGATGTCAGCGCTCGCCCTGACCAACGACGATATGGTCACAAAGATCACGGCGCCCGTATTCTTTCACGTCGGCACGCGCGACCTTTCGCAGCCGAACGACGTGATTCGCGCCGTTGCGGCGCGTATGCCGAAAGCGAGCGTACAGACCTTCGAAGGCGCCGGGCACGCACTGTTCATCGACTCGCCCGAAGAGTTCAACGCTGCGTTGCGGCAGCTCGTGCAGTCGTTACCCACTCGTTAGCCGTCATGGACAATTTGCCGTCCGACTGGACCGGACTTGCGACGGTCGTCTTCCTGCTCGGCCTCAAGCACGGCTTCGACGCCGATCATCTCGCGACCATCGACGGGCTGACGCGTCTCAACACGCGGCTGCGGCAACCGTTCGCACGCTACTGCGGCGCGCTCTTTTCTTTGGGGCACGGTGCCGTCGTGATGTTGATCGCGATCGGCGTGAGCCTCGTGACGACGCACTGGGAAACGCCGCAATGGCTACAAACGAGCGGCGCCTGGATCTCGCTGATTTTTCTGACCTTGCTCGGTGCGGTGAACGTCCGCGCCGCATTGACCACCGCACCGGAGGAGGTCGTGCCACTGGTCGGCCTCAAAAGCCGCTGGTTGACCGGCCTCGGCGAGGCGCGCTCGCCCTGGCTCGTCGCATTGATCGGCGCCCTGTTCGCGCTCTCCTTCGACACGATTAGCCAGGCGGCGTTGTTCTCGCTGACGGCCCAACAATTCGGCGGGCTCGCGCCCGCGTTGATGCTCGGCGGTTTGTTCACCATCGGCATGCTCGTCACCGACGGCATCAACGGCCTATGGATCTCGCGACTGATCGCACGCGCCGACGAGCTCGCACGGGTCGCTTCTCGGGTCATGAGTCTCGCGGTCGGTGGCGTTAGCCTTCTGGTAGCCGGCTTCGCGTTCGCTAAACTAGTCCTACCCGCGGTCGACCAATGGTCGCAAGGCAAAGAAATCGCCTTCGGCATCGCCGTGGTCGCCGTAATCTTGCTCAGCTATTTGCTCGGACGTCGGCTCGCGCTAGGAGAGCGATGAAAGATCTCGGGCCCGGACTCGCGCTGCTGCTCGCTGCAGCGCTCGCAATGAGCGTTGCCAACGGCCCGTGGGCCGGCGAATATTCGAACGTACTCGCGCTGACGATCGCCTCGAAATCGATCCTGCACTGGATCAACGACGGCTTGATGGCCGTGTTCTTTTTGCTCGTCGGTCTAGAGATCGCACGCGAGACCCAAGAGGGTGAACTGGCAGATTTACGTCGGGCTGCGTTGCCGATCGCCGGCGCGATCGGCGGCATGCTCGCACCGGCGGGTGTTTTTCTTTGGGTGACCGACGCCGACGCCACGCTACTGGAAGGCGCTGCGATCCCGACCGCAACCGACATCGCGTTCGCGCTCGGGGTGTTCGCTTTGGTACGCAGTCGACTCGCACCCGGTCTGCGAATTTTTTTGCTCGGACTTGCGGTGATCGACGATCTCGGCGCGATCGTGCTGATCGCCATTTTGTTCACGGGCCAGTTATCTGCCGCGGCGCTCGCCAGTGCGGCCATCTGCCTCGTGGCGTTGACTTTGCTGCGCCGCGCCGACGTACGTCGGCTGACGCCCTATCTTTGCATCGGATTTTTTTTATGGCTATCGGTGTTGAAGTCCGGAGTGCATGCCACGCTGGCGGGCGTGGTGCTCGGACTGCTGATTCCGCAGGGGGAGTCTCGACGAAAACTCGAAGCCACACTGCATCCGTTCGTGACGTGGTTGGTGTTACCCGTCTTCGCCTTCGCGAACGCGGGTGCGTCACTCGACGGTGCCGGCTGGCACACTCTCGCGAACCCCATCACGCTCGGAATCGTGCTCGGGTTGCTGCTCGGCAAACAATTCGGCGTGCTCGCGGCGTGCTGGTTGGCGGTGCGCCTCGGTTGGGCGAAGTTGCCGACCGGCGCCGACTGGCGCGACTTGCACGGCGTGGCGATTTTGACCGGTATCGGCTTCACGATGAGCCTCTTCATCGGTTCGCTAGCCTTCCCGACGGACGAGTACAGCGTGGCGATTCGACTCGGCGTGCTCGTCGGTTCGTGCTGCTCGGCGGTGCTAGGCGTCGTGTGGCTGCTCGCGCGACCGCGGCGCAGCTCGTAAAGGTCAAGGCAATAGGCGGCGCGCGCCCTCGTAGCGACGGGCGAAATAGGTCTCGTCGAGGCGATTGATGCGCACCTCGCGCGGCTTTCCCCGCGAGCCGGCATGCACGAACTCGTTGTTGCCGATATATAGACCAACGTGCGACGACGGTCGTCCGAGCGTATTGAAGAACACCAGATCGCCAGGCTTTAAATCTTCGCTCGCCACCGGTTCGCCGAGTTTGCCGATCTGCGCCGCGTTATGCGGCAGCTGCAAACCCAAAGTTTCGGCGAACACGAGATGCAACATACCGCTGCAGTCGAGACCCGAATCACGACGTCGTCCACCATAGCGATAAGGTGTGCCGATGAGCGACACGGCCTTGTCGATCAAACGATCGACGATGGACGCCGCCTCGAAAGACCCGACGAACGACGCGCCGCCGAAAACGGCCGCCTCCGCCGAAGCGAAATCACCGCCAGCCAGCGACTCGGCGCGCACGGGTTGCAAGGCGCTGCTTACAGCGGCGACGCACAACAGTATGGGCAAGCGCTTTCGGTTCGGCATGCAGGCCTCTCCGCGACGGGGCGCGCACTCTAGCACTTTTCAGTTCCGCCTCGTCCGGCGCGGGAAGCCTGCGCGTTACTCAGCCCGTCAACAATACGGTTTCCGCATGCTCAAGTGCCTCCGGCGTGCCGTAGATCACGACGACGTCGCCTTGACGCAACATCGTTTCGGGCCCCGGATCACGACCGACGATGCTGCCACGACGCACGGCTGCGAAAGAGACCGCTGCACCACGACTTTTGACTTCGTCGAGCCGCCGACCGATCGCCCACGCACCCGGCGGCAGCACGATCGATTTGAGTTCTTCAGAAAATTCGTTTTCCGTTCCCGGCAAGTCGTGGTCACCACGCAGCAAACCGCGCAATGCCGTGTACCGCTCACGACGTATGCCTCCAAGCAAGCGCATCACCCGCGACATCGGTTGCCGTAATAGCAACAGCGCATGCGCCGCGAGCATCACGCTGGCTTCGAACGTTTCCGGCACGACCTCCGTCGCACCGGCTGCGAGCAGATCTTGCAGACGCGTGTCGTCTTGGGCGCGCACCAAAATCGGCACATCGGCGCGCAAGGCGCGCACCGCTTGCACGATGCCGATCGCAACCGACGGATCGGCAAAAGTGATTACGACCACGCTCGCATGCTCGAGACCGATCTTATCGAGCACCTCCTCGTCGGACGAATCACCGTACAACACCGGCAAGCCAGCGGCACGCGCGGCACGCACCCGCGCCGGGTCTAAATCGACCGCGACGAATTCGTGTCCTTGCTCGACGAGCACACGACTCATGCTTTGACCAACGCGACCGAAGCCGCAGAGGATCACGTGTTCCCGACTCGCAACGTCGACCGCGAAATCCTCTACGGCCGCCGCACCGGTCGACGATGCAGCATCAGACGATCCCGAATCGTTGTTCGCGGGCTCACGCGACAAGCGACGCGCGAGTGTGCGGTTCTGACGCAAGATGAACGGACTCGCCACCATGCTGAGTACGACCGCGACCAACAGCGGTTGCGCAAATTCCGGGTCTAGCACTCGATCTTTGATCAGGATGGTCAAGATCGCGATTCCGAACTCGCCGCCTGCGGCGAGCACGAGGCCAGTGCGCACCGCCTTGAACGTCGGCATGCCGAAGATGCGTCCGGCGATGGTCATACTCGCGGTTTTGATCGCCAGCATGCCGACGAATAGCGCAGCGACCAGCCAAAACTCGCGCGCCAACACGGCGCCGTCGAGCAACATCCCGACCGACACGAAAAAGAGCCCGAGCAGAATATCCCGGAATGGTTTGATGACCGATTCGATCTGGTGTCGATATTCGGTTTCCGACAGCATCATCCCGGCGAGGAAGGCGCCGGTCGCCATCGACACACCGGCCGCATGCGATACCCATGCCGCACCCAGCGCGACCATCAACACCGCGAGCGTGAACAGCTCGCGCAACCGACTGTGCGCGATCTCGTATAACATCGGCCGCAACAAAAATCGGCCGGCAAAAACTACAGCGGCGACCGCGAGCGCACCGACGCCGACCGAGGCGGCGATGCGCGTCGGCGAGAACTGCAAATCGCCGGCGGTCAGCGCACCTGCGAGCACTAAAAACGGCACGAAAGCGAGGTCTTGGAACAACAACACGCCGAAGGCGATGCGGCCGTGGGTGCGATTGATTTCGGATTGTTCGGTCAGTTGCTGCAGGATGATCGCCGTCGAACTCATCGCGATCGCCCCGCCGATCGCGATCGCCGGCAAAGGCGCCGTGCCGAGCAACCAGGCGATGCCGGCCACCGCCGTCGCGGTGAGCACGACCTGCGCCGTGCCGATGCCGAACACGTCTCTGCGCATCGCCACCATGCGCGGCCAAGAAAATTCGAGTCCCAACGTGAACAGCAGGAACACCACGCCGAGCTCGGACAGCAACTGCGTGGTCTCGGTGCTGCGGACGGCACCGAACGCGTAGGGGCCGAGCAGCGCACCGACGCACAAATAGCCGAGGATGGCTGGCAGCCCCGCACGGCGCGCAAGCGTCACCACGACCACCGTGGCGGCCAGCAGGATCAGAGCGAGCGCAAGTGGATCTTCCGTCATGCCGAGGATGGTCCTTTGGGTCGCGACAGTATAAGTTCAATGCACCGGCTAATGAGGATCACGACATGGCGCAAGCGACTGGCGGATTGAAATCACGCATCATTTCTTGGGCGATGAAAAAGATGATGGCGAACGCGGGCGGCGCGCCGGGTGCCGGCGGTGGTCCGCCGCCATGGGTGAAGGCGATGTTGGCGGGTGGCCCGTCGGGCGCTGGCGGCCCGGGAGGCGCAGGCGGCAGCATGGCCGCGGCGCTCGCGACGACCAGCGGCTTCGAGGGCCGCGAAGCGGCGTTAGGTCAAGCGGTCGCACTCGCGATCCGCACACTCAAAGATAATATCCCCTACCAGCACGAGATGAACGATGCGCTCGTGAAGATGCATTTGAACTCGGTGCAGTTCGCAAAGAACCAAGGTCTGTCGAAACAGTACGTCGAACACGACGTCAAAGCGATGCAACCCATGTTGCAACGCATGAAAGGCATGATCGAAAAATCGGGTGAAAAAGAAATCGCGCTGGTGGCGATCTTCGAGCGCACCGCCTGTCTCTACCAACTCTGCCTCGACATCGAAAGCGCACCCGGCAAGCGCACCTTCACCTTCCCGTACACCCACGTGCTCGCGATTTCGCGCCGCATCGGCCAGTTCGATCTCACCGATCAAGAACTACACGATTTATGGCTCAAACCTCGACTGCTCGCCTATGGCGAATCGATGGGCGTACCGCTCGAAGTGTCGGACATCGGATCCGACGGTAAAGTGACCGTCAAAATCGCCTGAGTAACAGCCAAGTCGACGCCGAGAAGCCCGCGCCGGCGATGAACGTCGCCTGCGGGCCGTGCGCCTCCCAAAGAAATCCGGCGAGGCCACTCGCGACCAGCAAAGCGAGACCACTCGCAAAATTGAACGCGCCGAACGCGGTACCGCGCAACTCCGGTGGCGCGACGTCGGCAACCATGCGCGCTAGCAAGCCCTGCGACATCCCCATGTGCAGGCCCCACAGCACGACGCCACCGGCGAGTGCAGCAGGGCTATCCGCCACCGCCAACACTAAATCGGCGACGACCAGCACGACGAGGCTCGCGGCGAGCAAATCTCGGGCTGCCATTCGGTCGGACCATTTACCGAACGGGTACGCGGCACTCGCGTAGACAACGTTCATGACGACCATCACGAGCGGCACGAATGCGAGCGGCACGCCGATCGTTTGCGCCCGCAGTACCAAAAACGCCTCGCTGAAGCGCGCCAAAGAAAAAACCGCGCCTAGCAATACGATGCGGTGACAGGCCGGACCTAAGCGGCGCAGACTGTCGCGCGCTAAAGGATTCGCACGCATCATCCGCGACGGCGGCGTATCGCGAATACCGAACGCCAGCAACGCGACCGACAAGACCGCCGGAATGACGGCCCACCAAAACACCGCCCGAAAGTCGTCGCCCGTGGCGAGCATCAGTGCCACGGCCAGTAACGGCCCCAAAAATGCGCCGACGGTATCGAGCGATTGGCGTAAGCCGAAAGCTGCGCCGCGAATCTCTGGCGGCGCCAGATCGGCCACCAGCGCATCGCGCGGCGCACCACGCACGCCCTTGCCGATGCGATCGACCAGACGCGCCGCAAAGATCGTCGAGCTTGCGGTGGCGAGCGCGAAGAACGGCTTGGTCGCGGCTCCGAGACCGTAGCCGAACAATGCGAGCGGCTTTCGGCGTCCGATCGCATCGCTCAACACACCGGAGAAAACTTTGACGAGTAGCGCGGTCGACTCCGCGAGACCCTCCAGCAAGCCGACCGTGAAGGCGCTCGCACCGAGCGAGGTGATCATGAACACCGGCAGCAGTGCATGGATCATCTCCGAAGAGACGTCCATGCACAGACTGACGAAACCGAGCACCCAAATGCCGGCGGGGATGTTGCGCGAGCTCACCCGCGCAACGATGCCACGCCGGCTGCCATCGTCAACCGCCGTCCGCGAACTCCGGATACAGCGTCATGCCGCCACAAACGAAAATCGTCTGACCGTTGACGTAGTCGGAGTCGTCCGAAGCCAGCCAAACCGCCGCCTTGCCGATGTCCGCCGGCTGACCGATACGGCCGTAGGGAATCAATTCCAGCAATTTCTCGAGCGCCTCGGGGGTTTCCCAAGCCGGACGATTGATTGGGGTCTGGATCGCGCCCGGACCGATCGAATTCACGCGGATCTTCTGCGGCGCAAGTTCCTGCGACAAGCTTTGCATGAACAACTTCACGCCGCCCTTCGACGCCGCGTAATTGACGTGTCCCGCCCACGGGATGATTTCGTGCACCGACGACATGCAAATAACCTTACCGGTCGCCGCCGATACGTCGGGGCGCGGACCGACGCGCAGCATTTCTTTGACCGCCCGTCGCGAACACAGGAACATTCCGGTGAGATTGGTGTTGATGACGCGATTCCATTGCGCGAGCGTCATGTCGGTGAACGCCGCGTCCTGCTGCAGACCTGCGTTGTTGACCAGGATGTCGCAGCGACCCCATGCCGCGATCATCTTGTCGAACATCGCCTCGACCTGCGCCTCGTCACCGATGTCCGCTTGCAGCGCGAGACCGCGCGTACCGCCGGCGACGATTTTGGCGACGATGTCTTCGGCTGCTTTCGGATTCGCGATGTAGTTGACGACCACGTCCGCACCGGCAGCCGCGAGGGCTAGTGCAACGCCCGCGCCGATCCCCGAACTCGCGCCCGTGACCAGCGCCGTCTGACCCTTCAAAGGTTGATATGACATGTTGGTTTCCTCTCGATTATTAAATGTCGATGACGCGCTCAGTCCGCACGCCACTCGTCGATCAGCGAAGCGACGAGACCCGTCCAGCCGGTCTGATGTGATGCACCGAGGCCGACGCCGGTGTCGCCGTGGAAGTACTCGTGGAACGTAATGTAGTCCCGCCAGTGCGGATCTTCCTGGAACTTGGTGATGTTGCCGTACTCCGGCCGACGACCGCTCGCATCGCGCGTGAAAATCGCAATCAGACGATCGGCCTGCATCTTCGCGATTTCTCCGAGCGTCCACGTGCGGCCGGTTTTGTCGATGACGGTGAAGTCGTCGCCGTACGCTTTAGCGAGCTTACGCAGCGACTCGATCATCAAAAAAGCGGTCGGGAACCAGATCGGTCCGCGCCAGTTCGAGTTGCCACCTTTGATCTTGCAGTCGGCCTCGCCCGCTTCGTAGTTCACGGCATTACCGCCGAGGACGAACGGTGCGTGCAAATGCACGCGGGACAAACTACGCAGACCGAAATCCGACATGAACTCGTCCGGATCGACCAGTCGCTCGAGCACCCGTTGTAGTTGATGACGATCGACGATGGTGAGCGCGAGCGTATCGGACTTTTTGCCCGGAATACGATTCACGCAGCGTGAAACGATGTCCTTGCGATTCTCCAAAAACCAATTGAGGTTGCTGGTGAACTCGCCGAATTTCGACACCCAATCCATCTCGAGACGCTCGACCGCATAGAGGGGAATCAACCCCACCATCGAACGCACACGCAACTTCTCGAAGTGGCCGTCGGGATACCGCAGCACGTCGTAGAAAAAGCCATCCTCTTCGTCCCAAAGATCGTGCGACTTGCCGCCCATGCGCTTCATCGCCGCACCGATATAGATGTAGTGCTGGAAGAACTTGGTCGCCATGCTCTCGTAAGTACGATTCTCTTTCGAGAGTTCGAGAGCGATACGCATCATGTTGAGACAGAAAAGACCCATCCAGCCCGTTGCGTCGGACTGCTCGAGCACCGCGCCGCCCGGCAATTTTTCCGAACGATCGAACAAGGTAATGTTGTCGAGGCCTAAGAAACCGCCCTCGAACACGTTGTTTCCGCTGCTGTCGACTTTGTTGACCCACCACGCGAAGTTGATGAGCAATTTGTGGAAGCAGCGTTCTAGGAACGCCCGATCGGCCTTACCCGAGCGTATGCGATCCATGTTGTAAACACGCCAGACGGCCCACGGATGCACCGGAGGATTGAGATCGGAGAATTCCCACTCGTAAGCAGGAATCTGCCCGTTCGGATGTTGGAACTGCTCGAACAGCATGAACCAAAGCTGCTCTTTGGCGAAATCCGGATCGATGATCGCGATCGCGACGGTGTGGAAAGCGAGGTCCCACGCTGCGAACCACGGGTATTCCCATTTGTCCGGCATCGACAGCACGCGCATCGAATTGAGATGCCGCCAATGTTTGTTGCGTATGTGCTGTCGTGATTGCGGCGGCGGTAAACGCGGATCGTCACCGCTCAGCCACTTGTCGACATCGAAGATGTAGTTTTGTTTCGACCACATCATGCCGGCAAATGCCTGGCGTTGAACACGACGCTCGTCCTCGCTGGCGCCGGCCGGGTGGATCGACGCGTAGAACTCGTCGGCGTCCTTGCGGCGCTGCTTGACGATTTTTTCGACGTCGCCTGCGACTTTTACGCCGGCCGGCGACAAACGCAGCGTGATCACCGTCGAACCACCGGCGGGCACGACGCGTTTGTAATGCAATGCCGCTTTGGTGCCGTGTTGCTCGTGATTGACGGCATCATGCTCGCCGTGAATCACGTAGCGATGGAACGCATCTTTGACGTAACGACGGCCGTCGTCCGCCGCATCACCATACAAACGCCGTACGTTGGTTTCGTTATCCGTGAACAACGGCTCGCAATCGCCCTCGGCGACTAGTTGCAACTGCCCGAGTGCATATTTGAATGGCAGGTTATCAAGACCATCGGCGTTGCTGTCGTCCGCGACCAGACACACTTGACCTTTCGCCGCCTTGCCGAGCGTGATGGACGGCGGGCGCTTGCGGTGCTCACCCCAACCCCAAATATTGCGGAACCAAAGTTGCGGCAGAAGATGCAATTCGGCGTCTTCAGGCCCGCGATTGAACACTTCGATACGAATGCAAAGATCGTCTGCGCCACCCTTTGCGTATTCGACGAACACGTCGTGATAACGGTCTTCGTCGAAGATCCCGGTATCTAGCAACTCGAACTCCGGACCGCGGCCGTGCCGACTCGCGTTTTCGTCGATCAACCATTTGTACGGGTACTCGGCGTGCGGGTACTTGTACAAATATTTCATGTAGCTGTGAGTCGGCGTGCTGTCGAGGTAGAAGTAGTACTCCTTCAAATCCTCGCCGTGATTGCCCTCCTGCGGAATCAATCCGAACGGACGCTCCTTCAAGATCGGGTCACGCCCGTTCCACAGCGCGAGCGAGAAACACAGTAACTGATACCGGTCGCACACCCCGGCGAGACCGTCTTCACCCCAGCGATACGCTTTACTGCGCGACATGTCGTGCGTGAGATGAGCCCACGCCGAACCGTCCGGGCTGTAATCCTCACGCACCGTACCCCACGAGCGTTCGCTCAGATACGGACCCCAGTGGTACCACTTTTCTTTGCCATCGCGCGCTTCTGCAAGACGCACGTGTTCCGACGTCGAAGCCATCGACCCCTCCCTTACGACGCGGACAGCGCGCCATTTTTTCCCCGATACCGATCCTAGCAGGGGAAGGTTAGGTTGAGATGGCGCTTTGGCCTTCGTGGGTGAGGAACACCGCGCGCAACGGGCCGATTTCGAGCCCGAACGAGCAGGCCTGACCGCAGGAAGGCGATCGTCGCGCAACGAATTCGCTTTTAGACCGGCGGCCGGCCGGCCCGGCGGTATCCAATCGCAGCCGCCAACGGCCCGGGAACGGGACCCCCACCCGGTAGTTACGCAGCGTCTCGCGTCCGAAGTTGACGATCACGAGCATCACGTCGTCGGGCCCGCGGCGCAGGAATGCGAACGCGGTCGATCGTTGGGTAGCGACGTCCAGCCATTCGAAGCCTTCACGCTCGTTGTCGAACGCATAGAGCGCAGAATTTTCACGCACCATGCGATTCAACTCGCGAATCAAAGATTGAATGCCGGCGTGTGCCGAGTCCTCGAGCAAGCTCCAGTCGAGCTCGCGATCGTGATCCCACTCGCGCTCCTGCGCGAATTCGCTGCCCATGAACAAAAGTTTTTTTCCCGGGTGCGCGTACATGAAACCCAGATACGCTCGTAGGTTCGCAAATCGCTCGCCACGATCGCCCGGCATACGACCGAGTAGCGAGCGCTTGCCGTGCACGACCTCGTCGTGCGACACCGGAAGAACGAAATTTTCGGTGTGCGCGTAGACGAGCCCAAAACTCAATTCGCGCGAGTGGAGCGCGCGGTCGGCGGGATCGCGCGCGATGTAACGCAGCGAATCGTTCATCCAACCGATGTTCCATTTGTAATGAAAGCCGAGACCGTTCATCCACGGCGGACGCGACACGGCCGGGAACGAGGTCGATTCCTCTGCGATCATCAATGCTCCGGGACAAGCCGTGCCGATCGCCGTGTTCAACTCGCGCAGGAACGCGATCGCCTCGAGATTCTCGTGACCCCCGTGTTCGTTCGGCAACCACTCACCGGGCCGACGGCTGTAATCGCGATACAGCATGGATGCCACAGCATCGACCCGCAGGCCGTCTACGCCGAAGCGCTCGATCCAATAGAGTGCGCTACCGATCAAAAAATTTCGTACCTCGGGTCGCCGCCAGTCGTAGATCAAAGTATTCCAGTCGCGATGCACGCCTTCGCGCGGATCGCCGTACTCGTATAACGGCGCGCCGTCGAATTGCGCGAGCCCGTGCGCATCGGCGGGGAAATGCGCCGGCACCCAGTCGACCAAAACACCGATCCCGGCAGCGTGCAAGCGCTCGACGAATCGACGAAAACCCACTGGCTCGCCGAACCGCGCTGTGACCGCGTACATGCCGGTCGGTTGATAGCCCCAAGAGCCGTCGAACGGGTGCTCGGTGATCGGCAACAGCTCGACGTGCGTGAACCCGAGTTCGGCCACATAGGGCGCGAGTCGTTCACCGAACTCGTCCCAATCGAAAAAGTCACGACCACCATCATGCGGCCTACGCCAAGAGCCCGGATGCACCTCGTAGATCAACAACGGCGCACCCAACGCGTTGGCTTGTCGACGTGCGTCGCTCATCGCCATCGGCGGCGGCAAGGTCGCGACGATGCTCGCCGTACCCGGACGGAATTCGGATCGTCGCGCATACGGATCGGCTTTCTGCGGCAACTCGCGTCCGTCACGAGTACGAATAGCGAATTTGTATAGCGCGCCGACGCCGACGCCCGGCAAAAATATTTCCCAAAATCCCTGCGCGGTGAGCGCGCGCATCGGATAACGACGGGCATCCCAATGATTGAAGTCGCCGACGACGCTCACCCGCGCCGCATTCGGCGCCCAGGCGACGAAGCGCGTGCCGACAACACCATCGTGCTCGCAAGGCGTTGCGCCGAGCACCTCGAACGGGCGCGCGTGTCGACCCTCACCTAGCAGCCAAAGATCATAGGCGCCGACGCTCGGGAAGAAACGATACGGATCTTCGAGCACGTCGCTCAGACCAGACTCCCAACGAATTTCGAGACGATAGGAGCGTGCGAGCGCGCGCGGAATTACGCCCTCGAATACTCCCCCGGGATGCAGCCGGACGAAACTCTCGCCGATCGGCTGACCGCTCGGATCGATTGCGCGCACCGAAGTTGCGTGGGGCAACAAAACTCCGATCGAGCAGGAGCCATCGGCCTCGGTGTGCGGCCCGAGCACCGCGAACGGCTGGGCGTGCCGCGCAGCGAGCAATGCCTCGCACGCCGAGGCGCCGAGACGGGCGGACTTTGGTGTCGACCGCGTGCGTTTCAAGTCGAACCCGCCGAGCGCGAGTTCGTCGATAAGTTTTTCATCCACTGCCCTCCGGCACGCCTATGATAAGGATGGGGGCTGCCGCGGAGGGAAGCAAACGTGCCGGAAAGCGAGTTGTCGAGACGTCTCGACTTACCGAAGCGCACGCTCGCACTCGTGCTCGCGGGCGGCCGCGGCAGTCGTTTGCTACAACTAACCGAGCGGCGCGCCAAACCCGCCGTCTATTTCGGCGGTAAGTTTCGGATCGTCGACTTCGCGCTCTCGAACTGCATCAACTCGGGAATACGCCGCATCGGTGTCCTCACCCAGTATCGCAGTCACAGTCTGATGCGGCACATCCAACGTGGTTGGGGCTTTCTGCGCGGTGAGCTCAACGAATTCATCGAGGTGATGCCGGCCCACCAAAGACCCGGCTGGGACGTTTGGTATCAAGGCACGGCCGACGCCGTACACCACAACGCCGACATCATTCGCTCGTTGCGCTCCGACTACGTGGTCATCCTCGCCGGCGATCACGTGTACAAAATGAATTACGCTGCGGCACTGGCCGCTCATGTGGCACGCGGTGCGCCCTGCACCGTCGCGTGCATCGAGGTGCCGCGACACGAGGCGCGTTCGTTCGGCGTGATGCAAATCGACCACTCCGATCGCATCGTCGAGTTCGTCGAAAAGCCGGACGATCCGCCGGCGATGCCGGGCAAACCCGACTCGGCGCTGGCCAGCATGGGCCTCTATATTTTCGACACCGCGTATTTGTTGGCAGAACTCGCCCGCGATGCCGGTGACAACGATTCGACGCACGACTTTGGTAAAGACATCATTCCGCATGCCGTGCGCAACGGACATGCCGCCGCGCACCACTTCTCGGCGAGCGCCGTCAGTGGCAACGAAAGTAACACACCATATTGGCGCGACGTCGGTACGCTCGATGCCTATTGGGACGCGAACATCGATCTGACAGCGACCGTGCCGATGCTCGATCTCTACGACGATCGCTGGCCGATCTGGACCCACCAACCACAACTACCGCCGGCAAAATTCGTACACAACCAGGACGATCGACGCGGCATGGCGATCGAGTCTTTAGTGTCCGGTGGCTGTATCGTTTCGGGTCAAGCCGAACGCTCGGTGCTGTTCTCCGGTGTTCGTGTCCACTCGCATGCGCGAGCCGAATGGAGCGTCGTGCTGCCGGATGTCGAGATCGGCCGCGGCGCTCGCGTGCATCGTGCGATCCTCGATCGGTCGTGCCGCATTCCGCCGGGTATGGTAATCGGCGAGGACGCGGCGGCCGATGCCGAGCGATTCCATCGCACCGAATCGGGCATCACACTCGTCACGCGTTCGATGTTGCAGCGGCTCGGCTGAGCGACGCTGCAAGTCGATGCTCAACGCCTCGGCGTCACCTGCCAAATTCGACTCGCATACTCGCGAATCGCACGATCAGAAGAAAACGGGCCCATGCCCGCGACGTTGCGAACTGCCGACGCAGCCCATGCTTCCGAATCGCGATAGCGTCGATCGACGCGCTGCTGCGCGTTCACGTACGCGCGGTAATCGGCGAGCAGCATATAGTGATCGCGATCGAGCAAGGCTTCGACCACCGGCGAGTGCCGATGCGGCTCGTCAGGAGAAAACGCACCGCTTGCGATCGCATCCAACGCAGCGCGCAAGGCATCGTCGCCATTGCGAAAATCGATCGGTCGGTAACCGTCGGACCTTAGTTGCGTAACCTCGGTAGCCGTCATACCGAATATGAAAATATCTTCCGTGCCGACACGGTCTTTGATCTCGATGTTGGCACCGTCGAGCGTACCGATGGTCAGCGCTCCGTTCATCGCGAACTTCATGTTGCCGGTACCGGAGGCTTCGGTGCCCGCAGTCGAAATTTGCTCGGAAAGGTCGGCGGCCGGAATCACGAGTTCCGCGATCGACACGCCATAGTTGGGCACGAACACCACGCGCAGCAACTCGCCGACGCGCGGATCGGCATTGATCGTCGCGGCGACATCGTTGATCAGGTGCACGATGCGCTTAGCCATGTCGTACGACGAAGCCGCTTTACCGGCGAACAACACGGTACGCGGCACCCACGGGCCATCGGGATCGGCGAGAATAGCGTGATAGCGTGTCACGACGTGCAGCAGGTTGAGTAATTGACGCTTGTACTCGTGCATTCGCTTGATGTGTACGTCGAACAAACTTTGCGGGTCGATCGACACCTTCAGCGTAGCCCCGAGCCACTGTGCGAGACGGCGCTTATTCGCCGCCTTGATGGCGGTGAACTCGTGCAAGAAGTGTTGGTCATCCGCGAGCGCTGCGAGCGCGCTCAATCGATCGAGATCGACTCGCCACCCCTTGCCGATCCGCGCATCGAGCAATCGCGCGAGCGACGGGTTCGCATCTGCCAGCCAACGTCGTGGCGTGACACCGTTAGTCACGTTGGTAAAGCGGGCTGGAAACAATTCAGCGAGGTCGGCGAACACCGTGCGCGTCATCAAATCCGAGTGCAGCGCCGACACACCATTGATGTGATGACTGCCGACGACGGACAAATGTGCCATACGTACTCGCGGCTCGTGTCGCTCGTCGATCAAAGAAACGTTACTGGCGAACTCCACGTCGTGCGGACGTCGGCGCGTCGCGAGTGCGCGTAGTGCCGAGTCGACGTGCCGGATGATCTGCATGTGGCGCGGCAATAGACGCTCCACCAACTCGACCGGCCAGCTCTCGAGCGCTTCTTGCATCAAGGTGTGGTTGGTGTACGAGAACAAACGTACGGTGGTGGCCCACGCCTCATCCCAGCCTAACCCATGGACGTCGCACAGCAAGCGCATCGACTCGGCAACGGCGATCGCCGGATGAGTGTCGTTCAAATGAATCGCCGTGTGCTCGGCGAGTCGCTCGAGCGACCCGTGCTCAGCCAGATGACGTGCGAAAATATCGTGTAACGATGCGGCGGCGAAAAAATATTCCTGTCGTAGGCGCAGTTCGCGCCCCGCGGCCGTGCTGTCGTTCGGGTACAGAACCCAAGAAATCTTTTCGAATTCGTTTTTGACCGCTGCGGCACGTGCGAAGTCACCGCCACCGGTCGCCGCGAGATCGAAGCGCTCCGGCGCCGCAGCGCGCCACAATCGCAAAGTGGCCACGTCCTCGCTACCGTGTCCGGGCACGATCAAATCATAGGCCTTGGCGAGCACACTAGATTCCGGGAGCCAAGTTGCGCGCTCGCCGTGCATCTCCACTCGACCACCGAACGAAACGATGCGATCAAGTGCGGGCCGCGGAAATTCCCAAGGGTTCCCGTCGGCGAGCCAAACATCGGGGTATTCGACTTGTCGTCCCGCCTCGATTTGCTGGCGAAACATTCCATATTCGTAGCGAATGCCGTAGCCGATCGCCGGCACGCCTAGTGTCGCGAGTGAGTCGAGAAAGCAGGCGGCCAATCGGCCGAGACCACCGTTGCCGAGCCCCGGGTCGTGTTCCGTCGCGAGCACGTCCTCGAGGCGCCGTGCGTGGTTGCCAAGTGCCGCGGCTGCCGACTCGCGCAAATCGAGCGCCGACAACGTGTCGTCGAGCGTGCGACCGATCAAGAACTCCATCGACAAGTAGTGCACACGTCGCGCCTGCGACGCGCGTTCCCGCGCCTGCGCATTCACCCAGCGCCGTGAGAGCTCGGCACGCGCAACGCCCGCGAGTGCGCGGAAAATTTCCTGATTGGATGCCGTGGACGGATGGGCACCGACTTCGGAAACCAGACGCTGATCGAGCAGTTCTTTCATCGAGAAAATTTTGTCACGACAGTGACGCATGATATCGGCGAAAATACTCGGCATGAAGGTCGTTCATGCCGCTGCGGAACTATATCCGCTCGTCAAAACTGGTGGACTCGCCGATGTCGTCGGTGCGCTGCCGTCCGCCTTGCTTCGAATTGGTGCAGACGCTCGTGTGATCGTACCCGGATATCCCGCGATGCTGACCGCTTTGCACGATGCTGCGACGGTTGCCGAACTCGGCCCCATCTTCGGCGCACCACACGTCACGCTACGTTTCGGACGATTGGATGGCGTAACCGCCGGCGCATACGTCGTCGACGCCCCCGCGCTCTACGATCGCGCCGGCGGACCGTACGACGCTCCGGATGGCTGGGCCTACGGTGATAATCTCCAACGCTTCGCATTGCTGAGCTACGCAGCAGCAAAGCTCGGCGCCGGAATCGATCCGCTGTGGCGCGCCGACGTGGTGCATGCACACGATTGGCACGCAGGGCTAGCGCCGGCGTACATGCGCGCCGAGCCCTCGAACGCCGCGAAATCGGTTTTCACCATCCACAATCTCGCCTACCAAGGAAATTTTTGGGAGGGCGAATTCCATAAACTCGGTCTGCCCGCACACTATATGCGCGCACACGGCGGGCTCGAGTTTTGGCGACAGGTTTCCTTCATCAAAGCAGGCATCGTCTTCGCGCAGCACGTCACGACCGTCAGCCCGACCTACGCGCGGGAAATCACCACTGCTGAATTCGGCTGCAGCTTGGATGCCGTTTTACGCGAGCGCGGTGGCGATCTTCGCGGCATCCTCAACGGCATCGATCAAGATCTTTGGAATCCCGCGATCGATCCGCACTGCGCAGCACCTTTCGACGTCGAAGCGCGCGACGGAAAAGCGCACTGCAAACTCGCTCTGCAGCAGGAATTCGAACTCGAACAAGACGCTCGTGCGCCGTTGTTCGCCGTGGTCAGTCGGTTTTCGTATCAAAAAGGCTTAGATCTCGTATTAGGCGCGTTGCCGACTCTGCTCGCCGGTGGCGCACAATTCGTGATGTTAGGCGCGGGCGACCCGCATCTCGAACATGCATTCCGCACGGCAGCACGCGAACATCCTGGTCGCATCGGCGTGCGCGTCGGTTACGACGAATCGCTGGCGCATCGCATCATCGCGGGTGCCGATGCGTTGCTCGTGCCCTCGCGCTTCGAGCCCTGCGGTCTAACGCAACTATATGCCTTGCGGTACGGAACGTTGCCGATCGTGCGCCGCACCGGCGGGCTCGCAGACTCGGTCGACGAGGCCGTAGGATTTCAATCGACACCTATCGCAACGTCGAACGCTGGCGCACGATGCAGGTCGAAGCGATGCGGCGCGATCACGGTTGGTCGACGTCCGCCTCGCAATATCTCTCACTGTACGGAGAATGAGCATGAAGACTCTTTTGTCCCTGACGGTCGCCGCTAGCCTCGCGCTCGCCGGCAGCCTCGCGCTCGCCCAAAACTCACATCCCACTGGACCGGGCGGAGCGCCGCATGCCGGCTCGCACCCGACGGGCGCACCGCCGACCGGCAGTCCGCCGCCGGGCCACGTCGATCCGCCGAGCGGCTCGCGACCGCCGCGCGGGACTCCACCCACCGGCACGCCACCGACTGGCACGCCACCCCCGAAACACGGCCACATGGGCATGCCGGGCGGCGCACCGTCGAACGGCCCGGGGATGTGAGCCGAAGGGCCGAGGCCGTCGATCTTTCGACAGCCCAGCCCAACGTAACTTATAGCCTAACCCATTGATCGATATAGACCGCGCGTCGCCCTGTGCGGCGCGCGGTCTGGCATCGAACTTGCTGGTTGCCGGGTAGACCCAAGCTTGCGGGGATTCCGGCATGTCTTTTCGAATTTCGCTCACCGGCATGAACGCCGCGCTCGCCGAACTCGGCGTGCGCAGCAACAACATCGCGAACTCCAGCACCATGGGGTTCAAAAAATCGACCGCGCACTTCGCAAGCTTGGTCGCCGACTCGGTCGCCGACGGCCCGACCAATGCCACGGGTCGCGGCGCGATTCTGCAAGGCAACACCGCGAATTTCTCGCAGGGCGGTCTCACCACCACCGGCAACGCGCTCGATCTCGCACTCGAGGGCGACGGATTCTTCATCGTGCAAACGAGCGCGGCTTCGCCAGCAGATCCCAAAAGATTTCTCGACGGCTACACCCGTAACGGTTCGTTCCGGGTTGATGCCGACGGTTATTTGGTCGATACGTCGGGACGTCGTTTGAAGACGGACGCGAATACGACCTCCGAACAAGGGCTGGTACGCATACCGAATTCCGTCGGCTTGCCACGCGCCTCGTCGAATATCGGCCTCGACGTGAATCTGCCCTCCGATGCGACGGTCAAACCGATCACAGCGACGACTCCGTTCGATCCTGCCGACCCGACCAGCTTCAATCAATCGACCTCGGTGCAACTCTACGATTCGCTCGGCCGCACGCACACCGCCGGACTTTATTTCCGTAAAACCGCACTCGCCACCCCCGATGCGCCGACCAACAAATGGGAGACCTATGTTTTGGTCGACGGCAAACAACTCGAACCCCAGCAAAGTAGTGCGCTGTCGTTCGATACCGCTGGACGACTCCAGTCGCCACTCGGCCCTTTGAAATTCAAGCCGCTCGCGCTCGACAACGCGGCTGGCAAGGTAGATCCGCTCGTCCTGAGCCTAGATCTCGGCAAAGGTACTTCGCAATTTTCAACCGGCTATTCGGTGCGCGGCGTCACGCAGGACGGGTACGGCCCCGGACTGATTCAACAATTGTCGGTGGATAACGCCGGCGTGTTGAAACTCGCGTTGACGAATGGACGGTCGGTGGATCTGGCGACGATTCGCACTGCACGATTCCGTAACCCGGCAGGCTTAAAGCCGGACGGTGACGGAATATTTCTCGCTACCAACGACTCCGGCAAGCCGGAGGTCGGCGTCGCAGGGCAAGGCGGCTTCGGTGCTATGCAATCCGGGGCCCTCGAACGCTCCAATGTCGAACTAACCGACGAATTGATCGCGCTCGTCGCCACGCAACGGAATTTCTCTGCCAACGCCAAAGCCATCCAAACCATGTCGGACATGGAGAAGAATCTCGCCGACCAAGCCTGACGCGATATAGTCTTCCTTTGAATAAGTAGGGGAAAGACATGTCGGACGAAGCGCTGCGTCGCGCGGCCTTGGAATATCACGCCGCGCCGCGCCCCGGAAAAATCGGCACGCACGTTTTCAAGCCGGCGGAGTCGAGCCGTGATCTATCGCTCGCGTATAGCCCTGGTGTCGCCGAACCGGTGCTCGCCATCGCGGCCGACGCCGAAGCCGCCTATCGCTACACCAACAAAGGCAATCTGATCGGTATCGTTACCGACGGCTCGGCAATTTTAGGTCTCGGCAATCTCGGTCCGCTCGCCAGTAAGCCCGTGATGGAGGGTAAGGCGCTGCTCTTTAAGCGCTTCGCCGATCTGGACTGCGTCGATATCGAAATCGACGCGAGCGACCCCAAAGATTTCATCGACACGGTGGCGCGCATCGCCGACAGCTTCGGCGGCATCAATATCGAAGACGTCGCCGCACCCCAATGTTTCGAAATCGAAGCGGCCCTGCGTGCGCGTTGCAAAGTTCCCGTTTTTCACGACGACCAACACGGCACGGCTATTTGCGTGGTCGCCGGACTTTTGAACGCGCTCGAGATTCAAGGAAAAAAACTCGCCGACGTGCGCGTCGTTTGCTTAGGCAGCGGCGCTGCGGGTACGGCGACCTTGCGCTTGTTACGGGCGATGGGTGCGCCGGTCGAACATTTGACCGCAGTCGATCGACAAGGCGTCATCCACGCCGGACGCGATAATTTGCCGGACTACAAAGCCGAATTCGCGCGCCACACCGAGCTGCGCACGCTCACCGATGCACTGCGGGGAGCGGACGTTTTCTTAGGCGTGTCCGGCGCCAACTTGCTAGAACCCGCGCTGCTAAAGTCTATGGCACCTCAACCAGTGATCTTTGCGCTCGCGAATCCGGACCCGGAAATCAGACCCGAGGCCGCGCACGCGGTGCGAAACGACGTAATCGTCGCGACCGGACGATCAGATTTCCCGAATCAAGTGAATAACGTGCTGTGCTTTCCGTTCATCTTCCGCGGCGCGCTAGATGTACGCGCCAGCACGATCGACGACGGCATGAAGGTCGCGGCTGCGCACGCCATCGCGCAACTCGCCAAAGAATCTGTTCCCGCAGAAGTTCTCGCCGCTTATCCGAACGTCGCGAGTCTGCATTTCGGCCCCGAGTACATTTTGCCGAAACCCATGGATCCGCGACTGCGCGATCGCGTCGCTGCGGCGGTGGCCGATGCTGCCGTACGTTCGGGTGTCGCTCGACTACCCTACCCCGTCCACTACCCGAAACTTTGATCGCGCACGTCGCTCAGGCGATCCACTCGCGCCGCGGGGCACGAGCGCTCGACTCGACCGGCGCATCGACCGATTGGCAGGCCGCACAAACCACCACCGCAGCCACCGCACGCGCATCCCGTCGCACCGGTCGGCGGCATTTGCTGCATTTCCAGTTTCCCAGCGCCTCGTCCTGCTTGGGGTGCCATGGTGCAACGGCATGGTTGAAGATCTTGATGTCCATGCCCCCGCAGTCGGCCGCCGAGCGCAACCCTTTAATAAACCGACGAAAATTTGTGGCGGACATGCAACAGACTTTGCAGTCGCCCCAGAATGGTTTTTAATGGTTATGCCGATAGGATGACTGCCGCCGAAAAATCGGTCGGACAGTGACCGTCGGCGACAAAGAATAGTCAGTCAAACGGGGGTAGACACGATGAATTCTAAGCGTAGCTTGGTGGCGCGTTCGCTCGCTATCGCAGTGATCACCGCGATCGCCGGTCAAGATGTGCGCGCGCAGGGCAAGACCGAGAGCGGCGACTCACTCGCCCTCGAAGAAATCGTTGTGACGGCGCGCAAAAAAGAAGAGTCGCTGCAAGACGTGCCGTTGACCGTCACTGCCGTGTCTGCCGCCAAAATCGAAGAATTGGCGATCCGCGACTCGCGCGATCTCGCTTTGTACACGCCAGGTTTCTCCAACGTCGCGTCATTCGGTCGCTCGAGCTCCGAACGCCCGGTGATCCGCGGACAGTCGAACATCCTCGGCGACCCGAACGCTTCGTACTTCATCGACGGCGTCTACATTTCCGGCAGCGCGACCAACACCGAAACTGCGAACCTAGAGCGCATCGAAGTCATCAAAGGTCCGCAGGCTGCGCTCTACGGCCGCGCGACCTTCGCCGGCGCCATCAACTACGTCACCAAGCGACCGGCCAAAGAATTCGAGGGCAAGGTCAGCGTTTCGGGAGGGCAGCAGCAACAGCTCGACGCCTCCGCCTACGTCTCGGGACCGATCGTCGCCGATAAGTTGTTCTACTACGCCGCTGTTAGCCACTCTAACTACGGCGGCGTCGCCAAAAATCCGTACGACTCGCGCTCGGATCTCGGCGCGGAGCGAACCGACTCCGGCACTTTGAAGTTCTTGTTGACTCCGACGGACGGCCTCGAGTTCGGCT
Organism: Gammaproteobacteria bacterium; assembly: GCA_010027845.1. Lineage (GTDB taxonomy): Bacteria > Pseudomonadota > Gammaproteobacteria > Steroidobacterales > Steroidobacteraceae > UBA964. The sequence goes on along the minus strand of RGUL01000014.1, from coordinate 4,897 downwards.
TACTCGCGACCCATTCGCGTGATCACGACGGCGGTATTCCGATCGGTCTGCAAGGTCGGGAGTTCAACAATTGCCAATTGCGCAGCACCGCGCTGCCGCGCTCGCGTGGCTATTACTGCGGCGTCGCGTTACCGATCAGTCAATATGTAGTCGGTCAGCGCACCGATTTGTTTCCGGACGGCGGTGGCGTGCGCCGTGACCGCGATCGCGTCGTGTTCTCCGGTAAATACGATTTCAGCTCCGGCTATGAAATCGTGACCTCCGTGGCACACAGCAAAGAGAAGTACGCGAACAATCTCGACGTCAGCTATGCCGGCTACGACCCGTATGCCGTGCTCGACCCGGCAACGCCTGCCGTCGCGGCTGGCCCTGCGGGCGACGTCACACGACAGTTCCGTAACGCCGGTAGTTTCTGGCGTATGCAACAGGAAGGTCGCTCCGACACGTCGATCGAGCTTCGTTTGCGCTCGCCGTCGGACAAGGCGTTCCGTTGGACCTTGGGTGGCTATCGCTTCAAAGGTAACGACGATTCGCTCGCCGATGACAAAGTATTCCCCGACGGCCGCATCGTCCCGAACGGCGCAGCGACGGTTACGTACCGCAATATCAAAAATACCGCGGTCTTCGCCGGTCTCGAATACGACTTCACCGATGCGCTGACGGCTACCGCCGAATACCGCTCGGCCTCCGAAGACAAATCGCAGACGAGCACGCAATACACCACGGCGAGCCCGACGGCACGAGTGCCCGGCGATGCGTTCGCCGGCACGTTCAAGAGCAAGAAGCCGCGCTTCACCTTGCGCTACAAGGTGAACCCGGATCTCACCTTGTTCGCCAACGTCGCCGAAGGCAACAAACCGGGCGGCTTCAACTCGGGCACGATCGTGTTCGGTCTGCAGCAAGTCGGCAAGCCGGTCGCGTACTCCGAAGAAGAGTCGAAGAACTACGAGCTCGGCGCCAAGTTCAAGATGTTCGACGGCCGTGCGTTCGTTTCGTTGACTGCATTCGACACCGACCTCACCAACCAACAGCTGACGCAAAACATCGTCTACACGTCGGCCACCGGTTCCGTGGCGCAAGGTTCGTACATCGAAAACGTCGGTCGCACGAATTCGAAGGGACTCGAACTCGAGTTGACCGCGCGGGTGAGCGAAAATTTCGATCTGAGCTTCGGCGGCGCTTATGTCGACGCCAAGATCAAGCAATATTTGAACTCCGACCAAGCCGATCTCTACAGCAATCGCCCCACCACCGCGTTCACCGTGATCTCGGCGGCAAATCCGGGTGGTTGCGGTACGATCGGGGCGAGCGTCGCAGCTAACACGGCCGCTTGCGCCGCGTTGCGGCTGCTCGATAACCAACAGTTCGGTGACGTTGCCGGTAAGCGCACACCGCGCTCACCGAAGCTCAACGGCTATGTGGTCGGCAAGTACACCAAACCGTTGGCCGACGACATGCGCCTCGTGCTCGGTGGCGATGTGACGTACGAAGGTTCGAAGTACGCACAGGTCCACAACTTGATCGAAACCGGCGCTCGCACGTACGTCGGCGCGCGCATCGGCGTCGAGACCGATCGATGGAACATGACTTTGTGGGGCAAGAACCTCGGCAACGACGACACGCCGCTGGACATCCTGCGCTATGTCGATTCGCGTGGCACGACGGCGGCGACGGCGCTGACAACTCGGGCCTTCGCGATCACCTTACCGCGCCCGCGTCAGATCGGAATTTCTGCGAACTACAAGTTCTGATCGACACCGCGGCACGATGACCAAAAAAAGCGGGCCTCACGGCCCGCTTTTTTTATCGGCGCCGTGCTTTGTATTGCAGATACATGTTGGTGAATTCCGGCCAAGGCTCCGGACGCGCGAACCATTCGGCGTGATGCCTCCGCAACGCGGCGAGTTGCGCGGTCGGCGCCTCGTCCAACGCCAAAAGTTTTCGACCCGACTCGGCCCACGAAACGAAACCGGGCGCAGAACCCATCTTCATCCAGGGCAACCAGCCGGAGGTTGCGGTATAGGCGAAATCGCTACGTACCGCATCGACGGCCGGATCCTCAACCTCAGCCAATGCACCACGTAGCGACGAATGCGTCGCGACGACGATTTGCGGCCCCGACGACTCTTCCGGAAACTCGGCGGGTGTGAGCCAGTTCGGTGCTCGGATATAGCTCGACTTCGTCATCCAAAGATCACCGTTGACGATGCGCCACGGATACGAAAACGGTCGGCCGGTGTCGGGCAGGATATCGCGCGAGCCGACGATGCGCGGTTCGCGATCGCTGAAACGGAAACGCACTGGGCCTTCGCGGTAGTGAAATGGCTCGACATCTCGCCCGGTGACCGGATTACGTATCCGCTCGCCAGGCTCAAGGTAGCGATCGGAATCCAGCGGACGATAGAGCGCGGCTTCCCAGTCGGTGACGTTCCACTGTAGTGGTGCAAGTCGCTCGGTGCGTCGCAAGATCAAACTTTCGACCGCGATGATCGGACGCACGGGATCGCCTGGAACGACCAAATCTAACGTGCCCGTGAACCACATGAACACGTCACGCGTTTCGGTGGCTGCACGCAGTTTCAAATATGCCGTGACGTTGTCGATCGGATCGGAAAAATTGAGCGACTTCCGCGCCGATTTCCGACTTGCGCCCGAAGATGTCATCGCGCCCGTCATCGCGGTTGCCGCAACGGTGCCGAGCAGCGCGCGTCGTGTTAGCTCGTTCGCCATAGCAATGTCCTCAGCCGCGTAGTTGATCGATGATCGCGGGGTTTTCGAGCGTCGAAATATCCTGTGTGATCGCCTCGCCGCGCGCGACGGCACGCAACAGACGTCGCATGATTTTTCCGGAGCGAGTCTTCGGTAAGTTGTCGGTGTAACGAATGTCGTCTGGCTTAGCGATCGCGCCGAGCTGCTCGGTCACCCAAGCGCGCAGTTCGCGCGTCAGCGACGCAGCCTCGTCGCCCACCGGTCGTGCACCGCGACACACCACGTACGCGAACACCGACTCGCCTTTGATCTCGTGCGGGCGACCAACGACGGCAGCCTCCGCAATGCGCGGATGCGCAACGAGCGCCGACTCGATCTCCATGGTACCGAGGCGATGTCCGGCGACGTTCAAGACGTCGTCGATACGACCCATGATCCAAAAAAATCCATCGCGATCGCGGTGTGCGCTGTCGCCCGCGACATAAAATCTTTGCTGGAATTTTTCCCAGTAAGTGGCGAGATAGCGCGCGTTGTCGCCCCAGATAGTGCGCAACATCGACGGCCAGGGTTTACGAATCACGAGGTAACCGCCGGCCTCGGGAGTCGTGACGCTATGACCGTCTTCATCGACGATATCGGCAAACACGCCGGGCAAAGGTTGGGTGCAAGAGCCGGGCTTGGTCGACGTCACCCCGGGCAGCGGTGCGATCATGATGGCGCCCGTTTCGGTCTGCCACCACGTGTCGACGATCGGACATCGCTCGCGACCGATCACGCGGTGATACCACATCCATGCCTCGGGGTTGATCGGTTCGCCGACACTACCGAGCAAACGAAGTTTCGACAAATCGTACTGCGCGGGAAGGTCGTCACCGAGTTTCATGAGCGCGCGAATCGCCGTCGGTGCGGTGTAGAAAATCGTCACGCCGAGCCGTTCGCAAATACTCCAAAAGCGTCCGCCATCGGGAAACGTCGGCGCACCTTCGTACATCACGATGGTCGCACCAGCGGCGAGCGGCCCATAGGCGACGTAGCTATGCCCGGTGACCCAACCGACGTCCGCCGTGCACCAAAAGACGTCGTCATCGCGCAGATCGAAGACCCAGCGACTCGTGAGTTTGGCGCCCAGCAAATATCCGGCGCTCGCGTGTTGAATGCCTTTGGGTCTGCCGGTAGACCCCGAGGTGTAAAGCAAAAACAACGGGTGCTCGGCATCGACCCAGTCGGGGGCGCAATCGTCTGCTTGTAGTGCGATTGCATCGTGCCACCATACGTCGCGATCGACGCGCATCTGGATCGGCGCACCGGTCCGCCGCAGCACGAACACGGTGTCGATCGTGTCACACCCGTCGGCGAGCGCCTTGTCGGCCGCGGCCTTCAACTCGACGACATTGCCGCCGCGATGGCCTCCGTCGGCGGTGATGAGACAACGCGCCCCGGCATCCTCGATGCGCTCCTTCAAAGAAATCGCCGAAAAACCGCCGAACACGACCGAATGGATCGCGCCGATGCGCGCGCAAGCCTGCATCGCCACCACCGCCTCGGGCACCATCGGCATGTAGATCACGACCCGATCACCACGTCCGATGCCGCGCGCCTTCATGGCGTTGGCGAAACGACAAACCTCACCGTGCAATTCGCGATAGGTCAGACAACGCCGATCGCCCGGCTCACCTTCGAATAGGATTGCGGTCTTGTGCCCACGCTCGGCAAGGTGCACGTCGAGACAGTTCCAAGAAACGTTCAACTCGCCGTCCACGAACCAACGGAAGTTCGGCGCCTCCGTCGCGTCCAAGGTCCGGGTAAACAACTTCCTCCAACCTAACTCGGCGCGTGCGAGCCCGGCCCAAAAGGCCTCGGGGTCGGCGGCGGCCTGCGTCCGCAAAGCCTCGAGATCGGCGGCGCGGACGCGCGCGGCGGCGGCAAACTCAGCGGACGGCGCAAAACGGCGTTGCTCATCGAGAACGGATTCGACGACGGGGGTGTTCATGGTGAAAATCATACACTGCGGTCACCGACCTACGGTCATGCTCAATTCCGCGCTACGCAACGCACCGGGCTCGGGCTAAGGTGACGAACATCTGCCCTCAACGATTACTTTGGAGATGCCGCCATGGCCACCGATCCGAAGCGTCCGACGTACACGGTCGATGCGATACCCTCGGACATCACGAGCAGCGTATTTTTG